>JAZDLC010000334.1:0-8808 GCA_043802345.1 Planctomycetota bacterium
GAACTGGAACTTGCCAACCTCATGTCCACGAAACCGGCAAGATCAGACAGCTCACGATTCGAGTACGAGTACCGCCGCTGCGCGGCTGAGTACGAGTACGAGTACGAAGCGTCCCTTTCGTGTGCTTCATGGTGACCGCGAAGGTACGAAGCGCCTGACAACGGTGGAGGCCGAGGCCTTGCTGCAGAGGCTGCGCGACGAGTGACTCCGGGCAGCGCGATTCGTACTCGTACTCGAATCTCCGACGGCGGAACCGGCTGGAGGGCTTGAGCACGGGAGAATCTGCGCAGGGAACGCAGGAATCGAAATCGATTGGTCGCCTCGGAAGGCGCATCCAATCGATCCCGATTTCGATTTCGCTTCTCCGATGGCCTGGCGAGCAAGTCGGGAACGACCTTTGGTTGGGGCTCCGCTGCGTTGTGCTCTCTGTGCCCTCTGTGGTGAGTCCCCCCCGTCTTCAAACGCACCCGCGCTCCGTCCTCACTCCTCGAACACCAGCATCAGCAGGTATCTCTGGCTCCCGCTCGCCTCACCTTGAGCGGAGGCGCTCTCGGGTTTCGCGCCCGGCGTCGCTGGACCCGCCGGGCCCGGCGTCACGGGACGCGTAAGGTCGCGGAGGGAGATCCGGCCCTTGCCGGCGTTGCTCCGGAGTCGTTCCAACCCGGCACGGTCCAGTTCGAGAAAGCGCACCCGGTCTCCGTAGTGACGCACCAGTTCGCGGGCCGGAGCGAGCAGGGGTTCAGGAAGGAGCGGCAGAGCCTCGGCCGCAGGGAGCGTCGTGCCTTGAAGCCCGACGAACAGAGGATCGGGCTCCTCCTCGAGAAGCCGGTCGGCGCCTGCCACGATCGCGGGCCGCCTTGCCGCGAGGAGGAGCGGGGACACCGGCGCCGCTTCTTGCGGGGCGCTGCGGCTCTTGCTGGCTGCCCGGCCTTCCCGGACAGTGGAGTCTTCCCGCCTCGACTTCTTCCCGGGTGGTGCGGCGGCTCCGGGGCCGGCCGCGGCCAAACTCTCGTCTCGTGCCACCTTCCCCATCAACGCCTTCCGCTCCAGCACCGCCAGGAGATCGGAGAAAGGGGCGGGGGCAGCCGAATCCAGAGTCTCCTTGACTGGTCTCAGGTCCTCAACGGGAGCCGGCTGATCAGCCTGGCGGCCCCCCTCCATGACCTGATCTTTCCGGTCTTCCAGGTCCTGCTCGAGCTCCTCCTGGCTTCCTCCCGCGAGTCCGGCGGCCTCCGCCTTCTCCAGGCCTGCCTTCCTGTCCTGGAGGCGGTCCAGGATCTTGTCCTGTTCCTCCAACGGTTCCTCGCCAAGGATGGACGCGTCCGGCTCTTCGGACCGCTCCCCCGCATCGTCCTTGGCATCGAACTCGTCCGAGTCGACCTGCGCCATGTCAGTCGCCGGCGCCGGGTCCCGCGCCCCATCACGATCCAGGAAGAGGCTGCCGATGAACAGCACCGCCGCCAGCGACGCGGCGAGGGCACCGTATCGTCCCAGCAACCTGAGCCAGGGGCGGGCCGTTCCGGAATCGTCCGGGTGTCCTGTCGGCCCGGCCGCGCATCCCGGCTCGAGCGCGGCCATCACCCGGGCCGCCAGATCGTCAGGGGCGCGCTCATCCGAGAGTTCGAGGAGACCTTTCTTCAGGGCCCGGAGTTCCTGGAACCGCCGGCGGAACTCTGCGTTCCCCTCGATCCGCCGCAGCAGCTCTCGCTCCTCCGCGGCGGACAGCCTTCCGTCCACGAGATCGTGAACCTGTGGGAGAATCTCGTTCCAAGAGGTCATGGCTGCCCTCCCTGGATCCCGGCCTCAAGGTTCGGAATCCCATAGGTGCGCGTGATGAACTCCCGCAACGCTTCCCGTCCCCGGTGCAGCCGGGAGCGGACGGTGCCAACGGGGATCCTCAGCGCCTCGGCGATCGTCTCGTATTCGAGCCCCTCCACATCGCGCAACACCACCGCGCTCCGAAACTCCTCCGGGAGCCGCTCCAGAGCTGTCTCCAGCACGCTTCTCAGCTCCCCGCGCTGAAGGCGCGAATCCGGAAGCACCTGCCTGGCATCGGCTGGGTCCATCTTCTGCTCGCCCTCCGCGGACGCTCCGGGTGCGTCCAGAGAAACCGCCTTCCGTTCCGCCCGGGCCGCCACGCTGGTGACCCGATTGAGCGTCAGATTGGTCGCGATCCGGAGCAGCCAGCTGCAGAAGCTGCAGTCACCCCGGAATGATCCCAGGGCCCGAAAGGCCCGGAGGAAAGTCTCCTGGGCCAGGTCTTCCGCCAGGTTCCGGTCGACTCGGCTCGTCCTGCGGATGACCCGGAAGACCAGATGTTGATGGATCTGCACCAGCTCACCGAAGGCCTGCCGATCGCCCTGCCGGGCCCGGCACACCAGATCGTTGGTTTGATTTCTGCTCGTTTCCTGGCCCACGATCCGTTCCTAGTGACCAGACACGGCAAGCCGCTGGACGTTCCGACAATCCGTGCCTTTTTTTGGCGAGCCTGGCTCCCCCAGGTCTTCAGAATGCGTTTCGGAACGCCCCGCATGGTACAGCGCGAGGAGCAGGAATGTCCCCTTCAACACGGTTCTGCTCGTGGACGAGACTGGGGCTCTTCTGCGCGCTGGTCCTGCTTTCCGCCTGCAGAGGGGACGCGATCGACCCGGCGGCGGACCATCCGATTCCGCCATTCACCATCCCGCCTCTCGGCGAGGCTCATGAGTTCTGCTTCGTCCTGGGAGACATGGGAACGGGGCGGGAGGACCAGTATCGTGTGGCGGAGGTGATGGCGGCCAGGGCTCGCCACGACCCGCCTGCTTTCCTGATCACCGTGGGAGACAACTTCTACGAGTCAGGCGTCGACTCGCCGCGGGACCCTCAGTTCTGGACCAGCTTCCATGATGTCTATGACGATCCGGCGCTGGCCGTGCCGGTCCATCCCACTCTGGGGAATCACGATCACCGGGGCGACCCGGACGCTCAGGTGGCCCACAGTCAGGAACATCCGCTCTGGCGCATGCCGGCGCGCCACTACTCCTTCTCTCGCTCCTTGAAGGATGGGACGCGGATCGACTTCTTTGCCCTGGATACCACGCCGATCGAGGAGGGCGAGGATGGCAGCGAAACCCAGGCTGGCTGGCTCTCCTCCTCTCTCACGCGTTCGGAGGCACGCTGGAAGATCGTCTTTGGCCATCACCCGCTCTACTCGAGCGGCGATCACGGTGGCAGCACCCGCATGCGAGAGGCTCTGGAACAGATTCTCGAGGAGCGGAAAGCCGACCTGTACCTGGCCGGCCATGACCATCACATGGAGGTGCTGAAGCCGACCTCCTCAGTGCTGCACGTGGTGGCGGGGGCGGCGGGCGGCCCGGACAAGGCGTATCCGGTGACGTGGGGCGAGCAGACGATCTACGCGGCCACCGGAGGTGGGATTCTGCTGTTGCGCCTGGAGCGGGACCTGCTCCTACTGGAGTTCATCCGCATGGACGGCAAGACCCAGTACGCGACCTTGCTGGAGAAGCACGGGTTCAAGTGATCCCGGCGCGGAGCCGTCCGAGATCGCCCCGCCAACTCTGATTTCCCAGGGAAGACCCGATCCGACCGGCCCGGGGGGAGATCTGCTCCCTCACCTCGAGCCGGCTCCCCCAGGAACTCCTGAGGCCTGGAAGAATAAGATTCAACTATCAGCACCCAGATATCCGAATTACACATTGACGTTAACGTTAATGTTGGTACGATCCCGGCCAAGCGTGCGTGCTCAGGCTCACCTGGAGAATCGTATGGCTCAGAGACCAAGCTCCAAGATGCTGCGGATAGGTGACTTAGCCCGGTTGGGCGGAGTCACCACCCGGACCCTGCGCTACTACGAGGACCTCGATCTGATCCAGCCGATCTCAAGAACCTCTGGGAGATTCAGGCTCTACGGCAGCGACCAGGTGCAGCGTCTGCGCTCTCTCCTGGCGCTGAAAAGGGCCGGTCTCTGTCTGGAAGAGATCTCCGAGTGTCGCCGGCTGGCCCGTGGGGACCGTCCCGCACGGGAGGTGGCAGGCGAGCTGCGTGCGCGCGTCACTGACAAGATCAAGGCGGTTCAGAAGCAGATCACGGAGCTCCAGGATTCTCTGGGAGAGCTCAACCAGAGCCGTCGCTTGCTCGAGGTCTGCTGCGAGTGCGACAGCCCGAAGATGAAGCTCTCAGCCGCCTGCATTGAGTGCTGGAGCCAGCACTGTGATTCACCCCTTCCAGCCGCCATCGAAGCGCTCATCTAAAGGAGAGGAAGAAGATGCCTGCCCCATCCGTCCTGAAGAAGAAGACCAAGAAGACCTCTAGACTTCCCCTCGAGGAGCGCGTGCGCCAGCTGGGGCAGGCAACCTTCGAGCAGCTCGACACGTTGCTCGACTCGGCAACCACGCACGAGGCATTCGACCGGGTTGCGGCCCGCCTCGTGGAAAGCCTGAAGAAGGTGAAGCTGCTTCCCTCGGACTCCCCCCGACTGACGCGGGGCGGCGAGGGCGTCCGCGACTTCCTGCTCAGAAGCCGGAAGTCGGACAGGGCTCTGTCCACGTACCTTTCCGAGATCGGGAAGATCCCGAGGACGCGGCGCGAGGATGAAGTTCGCCTCGGCCGCCGGCTCGACTTCTTGCGCCGGCGAGTGCAGGCAGCGGCGCTCGCTGCCGGGCTGAGCAAAGAGGTCGCCGAGGAGATTCTCGAGTTCCACTCCGTGGCCTACCGCACCGGACCGGTGCACCAGGCGTGCGTGGAATACAGGGCTGTCCGGGCCGAGTTCATCGAGCGAAACCTGCATCTCGTGGTGTCGGCAGCGACGGCATACCGGACCTACTCGACACCGCTGCTCGACCTGATTCAGGAGGGGAATGCGGGCCTGATCCGGGCCGTGGAGAAGTTCGACTGGCGCATGAACGTCCGGCTGAGGACCTACGCCGCGCTCTGGATTCGTCAGGCGATCGAGCGCTCCATCGCATCGAGCAAGGGGATCGTCCGCCTCCCGAACTATGTCCAGCAGAAGATGCGCCGGCTGCGGCGTGAGGGACAGATCCCGGCCAACGATCGTGACACCTCGGTCAAGGACCTGAAAGAGGCGTTCAACGTCTCCCACAAGGTGGCGGGCCGGCTGCTCGAGACTCACCGGGCGACCTCTTCCCTGGATCAGACCTTCGAGGAGGACGGCGAGAGCCATCTGTCCCGACTTCAGGCGCGGGACGACCACGATTGCGATTTCATGGAGTGGGAGCTTCCGCTGCTGAAGTCGCGCATCAGCGAGGCACTTTCCTCACTTTCCGATCAGGAGCGCCAGGTCTTGGCCTGCCGCTACGGCTTTGGCGACGACGAGTCGATGACCCTCGAGGAAATCGGCCGGGAAATGAAGGTCTCCAGGGAGAGGATCCGCCAGGTCCAGCTCCGCGCCATCCGCAAGCTGCGCTCCTCCAGCATCAAGGAGAAGCTGGCCCAGTTCGTGTGAGACTCCTGAACTGCCACCACATTACCTCCCGATTCCCTGTTTGCAGCAGTTGAACGAAGTGGTGCGGCACTGCCCCCCCGGCCGTGCTCCGCGCCGAGTTCCTTGTCAGGCACGCGAAAGGGACCCTTCGTACTCGTACTCAGTCGCGTAGCGACGGTACTCGTACTCGAATCGTGGAAGACCGAGCAGGTCCGCCGTCGGAGATTCGAGTACGAGTACGAGTACCGTCCCTGCGGGACTGAGTACGAGTACGAATCGCGTCGGCGGCTTGCCATAGGCCTCCTCGGAGAAACCCACCCCCAAAAGAGTGCGGGAACCCCTCCTGCCGACACACCAACACTTCAGTTCGTCAGGGCATTCAGCGGCGGAGGGACGTGCCCTCCTCTCTGGACCAACCTGGCCGCGCTGAACCGGTTGATCGGCATGACCTGAGCGACTCCGAGCAGTCCGCCGAAGTTGACGCTCTCACCTGCCTTCTTCCCCGGAATCGGCAGCAGGCGGACGGCGGTGGTCTTGTTGTTGATCATGCCGATGGCCATCTCGTCTCCCAGCATCGCCGCGATCGTCTCCACGCTCACGTCGCCCGGCACCGCGACCATGTCCAGGCCTACGGAGCAGACCGCGGTCATCGCTTCCAGCTTCTCGTACGACAGCGCCCCGTCCACCACGGCCCGAACCATCCCCATGTCCTCGCTGACCGGAATGAACGCTCCTGACAGGCCGCCCACGCGGGCCGCCGCCATGACACCACCCTTCTTCACGGCGTCGTTCAGGATGGCGAGCGCCAGGATGGTGCCGGGAGCTCCGCACCGTTCCAGTCCGAAGCACTCGATGATCTCGGCAATCGAATCCCCCTTCGCCGGCGTCGGCGCGAGCGAGAGATCCACGGCGCCGAAAGGCACGCCCAACCGCCGGGCCGTCTCCCGTCCCACCAGTTCGCCCATGCGCGTGATCTGGAAGGCGGTCTTCTTGATCGCCTCGGCCACCGCGCCCAGATCCGCCTTCTCACCCAGCGCCTGAAGCACGGACCGGACAACGCCCGGTCCGGACACGCCGCAGTTGATCACCTCGTCCGGCATGCCCACGCCATGCATGGCGCCGGCAATGAACGGGTTGTCCTCCACGGCGTTCATGAAGACGACCAGCTTGGCGCAGCCGATGCCGTTCCGGTCCGCGGTCCTCTCGGCTGTCTCCTTGATCACCCGGGCCATCTGGATACAGGCATCGAAGTTGATCCCCGCCCGCGTCGTGCCGACGTTCACCGAGGCGCAGACCCGTTCGGTCGAGGAGAGCGCCTCAGGAATCGATGCGATCAGGCGCCTGTCCCCCAGCGTGGTCCCTTGCTGCACCAACGCGGAGAATCCGCCGCAGTAGTCCACGCCGATCTCCCGGGCTGCCTCGTCCATGGCCCTGGCGATCGGAACCAGATCATCCTCCGCCACCGAGTCCGCGATCAGCGCCACCGGAGTGACCGCCACCCGCTTGTTGACGATCGGGATCCCGTACGCGGCCTCCACCTGTTCGGCTGTCTCGACGAGCTTGCTCCCGGCGCGAAGGATGCGCTCCCTCACCGCGTCTGCCGTGGCAGCAACACTGCTCCTTACGCAATTCCTGAGCGAAATCCCGAGGGTCGTCGTCCGGATGTCAAGCGTCTCCGTCTCGACCATCCGGAAGGTCTCGAGTATTTCACGATCGTGAAACGGCACTACCTACTCCCATGTCAGATGCGGTGCATGTAACTGAAGACCTTCTCGTGCTGGACGTGCACCTGGTAGTCCCCTTCCTTCGAAAGCCCCTCCAGCGCCCGCTTCACGCCGCTGAAGTCAGCGTTGCAGCGGGCAGTATCGACCGTGATGATGGCGTGGAAATGTCCGCCCACGATGCGCTGCGAGATCTCCTGGATGTCTCCCTCCAGATCCGCGATGCCGGTCGCCAACTCGGCCAGGACGCGCGGGCGATTCCGGCCAACCGCGGTCACCACGACCATCGATTCCCGATCGCACGGCCCCGTCCCCATCAGGCACCCGTCGACATGGGTCGCGCGCGGGCCGAGCCACTCCATGCCGCCCTCTGCCGCTGGCCGTGGGCCTGCCTCTTTCTGAACCAGATTGCTCCAGAGTTCCGGAGTTGGGCCACGGCGCCCGCTCCCCTTTGGCAACGGGACCGGTTCTGAGGCATGAATCTCCCGGGCGGCCCGGTCGAGAGGTGGCGGAGGAGGTCCCCCGCCTGAGAGAGGCGACGCCGTCGCGCCGGCGCCCTCGAGCAGTTCGATGCCCCTGGCCTCCGCCAGATCCCGGGCGGCCGAAGTGAGCAACGCCCCCGCGGGTAGTTCGAGCTTCGTGCCCCGGTCCAGCTTCTTGATGTCCTCGGTCGTCAGGATGTTCGACATGATTCAGGAATCCAAGGGAACAGGCCCGCCAGGGGTCAACCGATAGACCCGGGTCTGTCCCCGGTTCACGTGGACCAGGTACTGGCCGTCAGGAAGATGCACCACCGGAAGCGCCGCATCCCGGGCGATGTGACAGGCCTCGGACGGTTTGCCAGGATCACTGTACTTCACCCGAATCCCCAGCATGGCGGCCCGGTCGAGCGCGGATGGCGTGATCCTGGTGTCGGCGTCGATGACAATCGGGTCACCCACCTTGCCGTCCCGGACATCCTGCTCTGTGATCAGCTTCGCCACCTTGCGTCGTCCCTTTAGAGGTCCTCGTCGTGCCGGCCCAGGAGATCTCTCAGTTCGTCATGGGGCCTCGGAATCACCACGGTCTCCAGCAGGCGGCCACCCTCCTCCGCCAGCCGCCCACCCGCGCCGACTGCCGACTCGACGTCCGACACCTCGCCGGTCAGCGTGACGTACGACTTGCCGCCAATGCCACGGGCCAGCTTGATTTCGATCAGCTTCACCTCGGCCGCCTTCACCGCGGCATCGGCCGCCAGCAGCGTGGAGGCGACCGTGAACGTCTCGATCACGCCGACCGCGTCCAGGGGCGGCACGACGACCGGCCGCTCCAGGGCGCGCAGGACGGCCTCGTCTACCGCCGGCAACAACAGGCGGTCCACCAGCACCTGCGCCCCCCATTCGGCACCTACCCGCAACGAGGAAGTGACGGCATCGACGCTCCCGGTGAACAGGAGCACGTACTTCCCGGGGCTCACCGGCCGCGCGAACAGCACCCGAACGTCGGCCTGCTTCAGCACCTGGTCGGCGACCTCGATCCCGCGGGCAATACTCGAGAACTCGAGCAGGCCGATGGTCGGTTCATGGTCGTACTTCTTCGAGCTCACAGTGCGAACGGCTCTCCCTGCTCGAGCGTCAACTGATCGACGATCCCCACCACCGCCACCTG
>JAZDLC010000335.1:0-2736 GCA_043802345.1 Planctomycetota bacterium
GATCAGACTCGCTTCGAAACTCACCTTCTCCTGCCCGGCCGCGAACGCCGGCGCCGTCACCAGCACCGGAATCCGGCGGCTTGCGCCAGGCTCCAGGAACCCCCTGGACACTTCCGGACGGAACTCCCAGCCGCCGGAATCCGGAAACGAAAGCTCGAACTCCATCTTGCGCTGGCTCGGGTTCGACAGGTCGACGCGGATGGCGGAGCGGGATCCGGCCTGGCTGCCCATCACGACCCTGCCTTCCGCCTGGACCCAATCCGCATCCCGGAAGGTGAACATCTCGTCCACCTCGCTGCCGAGCACCATGTCCGCGCCGAACAGGCTGCCCGCTGGAATCACCGCCATGCTGAAGCCGTCCCGGCGCACGCGCAGGTGGGCGAGCACCTGCACCTGAGCCGATTCCTTGAGCGGCCCGGTCCCGCCGCCCGTCGCCGCCAGGACCAGATAACGGATGCCATCTGTCTCGCCATCGTCCCGCCAGGTGTGCATGTGCCCGGCGATGACCGCCCGCACGCGGCCGTCCCGCTTCAGTATCTGATGCACTTCCGGCCAGTTGGTGCCGGCGTAGTGCCAGCGAGGATGGTGCTGGAAGACGAAGATCTGCTCGGCCTGCGTCTCCTTCAGATCCTGCTCCAGCCACTCCAGTTGCTCGGCGCTGAAGTTCTGGTCCCGCGCCTTGTTCTCGAAGCCGAGCTTCTCGTCGGTGAACAGCACGATGAAGTGCGCGAAGCGGAAATCGAACGAGTAGTAGAGCGGTCCGAAATGCTGCTTGAACAGGTCCAGATTGCCGCCCGGATGGTCCTTGCCGCCATAGACGTCATGATTGCCGACCACCGGATACCAGGGCGCATGGAGCTGATCGACGATCGCCCGGTACTCCCGCATCTGCTGGAGCCAGCGCTCCTCACCGACATACCCCTGAACCATGTCACCCACGGTCATGACGAAATCGGGGTCCAGCCAGTTGGTGTCAAGGACCGCGGCCCGGAGCACCTCGAGGCCGGAGGCATCGCCGGTGGTGCGATCCCCGAAGAGGACCACGCTGAAGCTCTCCCGCTCCGGCGGCGAAAGGAGCGTCCGGCCGGACTCGGTTCCCGCCCGCACCGGCTTGCCTTCCTGGGCGAAGGATACGGCCGGCAGGAGCACCAGCAGCAGCAGGAACAGGACCGATCTGGAAGACGACATCCAGGACCTCACGAAAGCTCCGTCCGGCATGGTACGGACAGGGGCACGGACGGGGGAGGGCCAAGTCGGTTCGATTCCAATACCGGCCCCGATCCCGATTCCCCTAGCATGCCGCATCTTCACCCCCCTGCCCTCGGAGAGTCCAGGACATGAACCGGTGCACGACCTGTGGCAGTCTGATCCGGAAGGACAAGTGCACCCGCTGCCCCGGGCGGTTCGCCCGGCCGGAGCTGCTGAAGCCGGCCAGGAAGCTCTTCCTGACCGAGTTCCTGATCGGGCTGCGGTTGACGTTGCGGGGTTTCACCCTGACCCTCTCGACGCCCCGCCTGCTCTCCCTCGTGATCCTGCCCCTGATCCTGAACGTCCTGGTCTTCGCCGGGCTGCTCTACCTGGTGATCACCAACAAGGAGATGCTGCGGCCGGAGTTCGAGCAGGAGTGGATCTTCGGCTTCGACTGGATCCGCGGGCTCATCCTGGGGGCGGCCGAGTTCGTGGCGGTGCTCTTCGGGATCGTCCTCGCGTTGGGTGGCACGCTGCTGGCTTCGGCCGTCCTCGCCGCCCCCTTCCTGGAATGGCTTTCCGAGGCGGTGGAATCGGTCGTGTTCGGCCAGGGGGACCGGACTCCGGTCTCCGCCCACTACGTCTGGAACATCTGGATCGTGCCGGTCTTCCAGGCGCTGGGAGTGGCGATTCTGCAGGGGATGTTCGCGCTCTTCTTCCTGGTGCTCTCCCTGACCGGTGTGCTCTCGCCGCTGGTCTTCATCGGCGGGGTCTGGCTCACCGCCATCACCCTCTGCGACATCGTGGTGGCGCGCAAGCGGTTTCCGGTCCGGGCAAGATTCGCCCTCATCAACCGCTCCCTGCCGATGTACCTCGGCCTGGCCCTCCCGCTCGCGTTCATCCCGTTCATCCTGCCTTTTGGCGTGGCCGGCGCGACTCTGGCATTCCTCAGGGAGCGGAAGAACTCGCTCGAGCGGGAGTAGGCCTGGGATGGCCTCGCTCCTGATCAGTCCGACCTCAAGCTGACCGGCATTGCTTGGACATGCGTCCTGTCCGAATACTCGGACGCCTTCAGTCGCACCAACCTGCGCTGCCTGACTGTACGGTTCCCCGAACCATGAAGACGTCGCCCCACCCCGCTCTCGTCCTCCTTCCCGCCGTCTTCTCCTGCTGGGTCAACCGCCACCAGCGGTGCGTGATCGAGTACCTGTTCGAGGAGAACAAGGTTCTCAGGCGGAAGATGGGCAAGCGGCACATCCGATTCACCGGCACCGAGCAGAGACGCCTCGCCTGTCTCGGCAAACCCTCGGCTGCAAGTTCCTGACCAAGGTCGGCACGATCGTCACGCCCGACACCATCCTCGCGTGGTATCGGCTCATCGCCCGAAAGTGGAAATACCGGAGGAAGGAACCTGGTCGGCCGCCCGTGATGAACGCTATTCGCCAACTCGTGTTGATGAGGTGGAATGGTCCTGACTCCGTATTCGGGAAGGCCAACAAGTTGACGCCGTTGACTTGTCGAAGGCTAGCACGTCCAATGGGAATCTCC
>JAZDLC010000336.1:0-11486 GCA_043802345.1 Planctomycetota bacterium
GATTTTCCTTGCTGAACCGCTCGATGGCGTACCGCACCGTGGTGCGGGGGATCCTCGGACCCTCTGCGAGCAGGAACTTCTCGAGCCGGGGCATGTCCGCCTTGCCCGCCTCACGCAGGAGCCAGCCGACTGCCTTGTGGAGCAGGTCTTCCTTGTCGCCGAAGAGACGCTTCGCGACGCCATAGGCCGTGTCGAGATGTTTCTTCTTCCCCTTGCCGACGAGCGGCACGAAGGCCACGGCGGCGGCGCGGCGCAGCCACATGTTGGGTGACTCGGTCCACTTCACGACGTCAGGCACCAGCCTTGGATGTCGCTCGAGGAGCGGAGCCAGCACGGAGGGAGCGAGGTTGTCCACCAGACCCCAGTTGCCGCACGCTCGCTCGAACCAGCCGCGCACGTCGGCGAGGAGTTCCGGCTTCGCCTGGCCGACGAAGTGCGCGACGACCTGGAAGCCGGTGCCGCGCGCCTCCATGTGCGAGTCCTTCAGCATCGCCTTGCAGAAGCGGACCGCATCCTCGATCGTCCAGTGCTCCTTGACGCGCGCGATCAGATCGGCGCGGATCGCCATCGAACGCTTGTTCTCGACGCCGAACCACTCGACCGGCTCCTTGAAGAACCGCTGGTAGGAGCTGGCGCGTGCCGCATTCGCCTCCGCGCCAAGCAGCGCGAGGGTTTCCCTTGCAGCCTGGGAGGCGGAGAGTTTCCGGGTCTTCGTCATGGCCTGACTACTCGCCCTGTCCCTGGTCGACCTCGATCGGGCGCGGGTGGCCGTCCCGGTCGATCGCCACCATCACGAACTCCGCCGCGGTCGTCTGGCGGCGCGTGCCCTCCTCCATGCACTCGCCGTACGTCTCGACGTTGATGCGCATCGAGGTCCTGCCGATGGAGATCAGGCTGGCGATCACCTCGACCGCCTCGTTCTGCCGGACGGGCGCCTTGAAGTCGACCGACGCGATGTGTGCGGTGACGACAGGCCCGCGCGCGACACGCGTGCCCACGATGCCGGCCGCCTCATCCATCAGGCTCAGTGCTACACCGCCGAAGAGGCTGCCGTAGCGGTTCGTGAGGCCGGGAAGGACGAGCCGCATGATGCGCGCCGTCGTGTCCATGAAAGCTCTCCTTCTGCGACGACCTCGGTGACCGACAATCAGGGTACTGGCGGCGTGCGGCTCGGTCTACGGCCAGCCCGCGCGGGAGACTCAGACGAGGGGCGAACTCTCCCCCCACTTCGCGCCGAACACGAAGTCCGCAAGAGGCCTGCGCCCCCTTGGAGCGGTGTCGCGCTGGCCGAGCGTTTCCGGCAGAGTCTCCGGGGCGGCCGCATACCCGACGGCGATGGCGGTGACCGGCTGCACCCCGGCCGGAACCGCGTACAGTTCGCGGATTCGCCCCGGCAGGATGCCGGCCATCTGATGGACCGCGAGCCCCCGCGAGGTCGCCTCCAGACTCAAGTTCGCTGCGGCGAGACCCAGGTCGTGCAGGGCGACCCCGTTCGGCTTGCCGGTGCGTCGGAACTGCAGGCTGGTGCAGCAGAGGAGCAGGACCGGCACGGCGCGCGCCCACGCCTGGTTCGCTTCCACCAGGCAGGAGAGGGCGCGGGCATGGGCATCCGCATCCTCCCGGGTGGCCACGATGAAACTCCAGGGCTGCTCGTTGTACGACGAAGGTGCCCAGCGGGCCGCCTCCAGGAGCGCGCGCAGATCGTCCACCGGAACCGCCCGATCCTGGAAGCCGTACGGACTCCAGCGGGTCGCGATCAGCTCGTGAATCTCGTGGTCGGTGATTGCCCGTTTGCTCATGAATGGTACCTCTTGCCGTCCAGTCCAGGGTCAGCAGTCCGGAAACGCCTCTTGACTCCAGATAGCCCGCGACGCCGCCCAGGTACGGGATTTGTTGCCCGGCGCGCTGGAAAGGAGGACCGAGGCAGGCGCTTTTGACCTTACGTTTGCATCCCTCGAAAGCCATGCCATCCGGTGGTTGCAGGGAGCCATACCATGACCTCGGGTATTCGCGGAATCATGACACGCCTGGCGGCGGCGCTCCTGCTGGCATGCGCCACAGACGCCGCCACCGCCACGGAGTTCCATGTTGCGGTCAGCGGCGACGACCAACTTGACGGGTCACCGTCGAAGCCGTACCGGACGATCTCCGCGGCGGCCCGGGTCGCTCAGCCCGGAGACCTCATCACCGTGCACGCGGGCATCTATCGCGAACGCATCGCGCCGCCCCGCGGCGGCGAGTCGGACGCCAGGCGCATCGTCTATCGAGCGGCTCCGGGCGAGATTGTCGAGATCCGGGGATCCGAAGTCGTCGGGAACTGGGTGAGGGTCCAGGAGGGCGTCTGGAAGACGACCCTCCCGAACGCCTTTTTCGGCAGCTTCAATCCGTACAGCGACCTCATCCATGGCGACTGGTTCAATCCGAAGGGGCGCGAACATTACACCGGCGCCGTCTACCTCGACGGGGAGTGGCTGACCGAGGCGGCCACCCTGGACGAAGTCCTGAATCCGGCGGGAACCAGCCCGCTCTGGTGCGGCCGGGTGGACGAGGAGAGCACCGCCATCTGGGCGCAGTTCAAGGGGTGCGACCCGAACGAGAGGCTGACCGAGATCAACGTGCGCCGGACGGTCTTCTATCCGGAGACTCCGGGCATCAACTACATCACCGTGCGCGGCTTCCGTCTGCGGCACGCCGCCACTCCGTGGGCGCCGCCCACGGCCGAGCAGATCGGCCTGATCGGGACGCACTGGAGCAAGGGGTGGATCATCGAGAGGAACGAGATCAGCCATTCGACCTGCTCCGGACTCACGCTCGGCAAGTACGGCGACGAGTGGGACAACACCTCGGCCAACACGGCCGAGGGGTATGTCAAGACGATCGAGCGCGCCCTGGAGAACGGCTGGACAAAGGAGACGATCGGCCACCACCTCGTCCGCGACAACACCATTCACGACTGCGAGCAGACCGGGATCTGCGGCAGCCTGGGAGCCATCTTCAGCCAGATCACCGGCAACCATATCTACGACATCTGGACCCGGCGCCAGTTCACGGGCGCGGAGATGGGAGGCATCAAGATCCATGCTTCGATCGACATGCTCATCCAGAACAACCGGATCCACAACGCCGGCCGCGGGATCTGGATGGACTGGATGGCGCAGGGAACGCGCCTCTCCGGGAATCTGCTGTACGACAACACCAGCGATGACCTGTTCGTCGAGGTCAACCACGGACCGTTCCTCGTGGACAACAACCTCCTGCTGTCCCCTGTCTCCCTGCGGGACTGGTCCCAGGGCGGAGCGTACGCGCACAATCTCTTCGCCGGAGTCATCGACTGCCGCCCCGAACTGGATCGCGAAACGCCCTATCACCCGGCACACTCGACCGCAGTCGCCGGTCTCTCCAACATCCAGGGGGGCGACGACCGCTTCTACAACAACATCCTGCTCGGGGGAGGCGGACCTGACCCCACCCCCGGTCTCTCGGTCTACGACGAGCGGGAGTTCCCGCTGAAGACGGGCGGCAACGTGTATTTCGGTGGAGCGCGGCCGTACGGCAAGGAGAAGGGCCAGGTCGAGGAGGCGCGATTCGATCCCGGGATGCGCGTTGTCGACGAGGGAGACCGCGTCTCAATCCACCTGACCCTCGGGCCGGCGGTGAAGGAGGCAGCGACCACGCTCGTGACCACGAGCCTGTTGGGAAATGCCAGAATCTCGAGGTTGCCGTATGAGAACCCTGACGGCTCCCCCCTGATCCTCGACACCGACTACGTCGGCAAGAAACGAGACGCGGCCCATCCATCCGCCGGCCCCTTTGAAAACCCCGGCCCGGGAGCACTCGAGCTGAAGGTCTGGGGGCGGCCCATCGGTCAGGACGCGGACGAGACGGCGAGCCTCGAGGAGGCCGTCGACTGGCTGGCAACGGAATCGAATCGGCTGATCCGCGCCGCGCGGCGTGAAATGAAGAGCGGCATCGCCTCCTTTCCCCCGCAAGTGGGCATCGGCTACGAGGCGTTCTGGCTGCGCGACTACGCCTACATGCTGGAAGGGCGCGCGGAGGCGTTCACCGAGAAGGAGCTTCGCGACGCCTGCCTGCTGTTCGTGAACGCGCTCGGCGAGGACGGCAGCGGCGTCGATTGCGTGAAGTACGACGGGACCCCGATCTACATGCCCGGCTACGGCACGATGGGAGAGAATCCGGTGACCGACGGGGGGATGTTCACGGTCGCCGTGGCCTGGCACACATACCGCCGCCTCGGCGACCGCGAGCTGCTCGAGAGCATCGTCGACCGCCTCGCCCTGACCATGGACGCCGTCCCGCGCAACCCGGAAACGGGCCTCGTCCACATCGAGGAAGGCGGCTGGGATCGCTGTCCCTACGGCTTCACCGACACGGTTCGCAAGCAGGGCGACCTCCTGTTCAGCTCGCTCCTCTGGATCGAGGCGGCCGGGCGCCTGACCGATCTCCTGCGCGCCACTGATCGGCTGGAGGAGGCGACCCGGTTCCAGGAGGAATCCGAGAAGCTCACGAAGGCGGTCCGCGAGGTGCTGTTCGACGACGAGATCGGCCTCTTCCGCGCCGCGACCAGGCGCTGCGCGCAACCCGACCTCTGGGGCTCCGCCTTCGCCGTCCATCTGGGAATCGCCAGCGAGGCTCAGGCCCTCCGCATCGCCCGCTACTTCCAGTCGCACTACGGCGAGATCGTCCAGCACGGCCAGCTCCGGCACCTGCCGGGCGGCGAGTACTGGGAAGAGGGGTGCGGCCGCGACCAGTATCAGAACGGGGCGTACTGGGCCACGCCGGCGGGTTGGCTCGCCTGCACTCTCGACCTTGTCGACCCGGAACTCGCCCGCCGCACGATCCTCGACCTGGTGGCGGACTTCCAGCACCGCGGGGTCAACGAATGGGTCCTGGATGAGACCACCGTCCTCCGCGGCTACGTCGCCAGCGCGACCCTGCCGCTGGCCGGCGCGCGCACGCTGCTCGAGCGTTCTGAGGAAGTGAACCGCGGTCCTCAGCCCGTGAGGGAGAAGGCCCGGTAGGAGAAGTCCGTGAAGGCGCCTCTCCCTTCTCCAGTGCGAACGCGCAGTTCGACCTCGAGGCTCGACTTTCCGGCCGTGAAGCGGGGGTGAAGGTCGAAGTCCGAATCGAACCAGCGCAGGGTCTGATTCTGGTCGGCGTGGTACCAGATCCCGACCGGCTCCCCGTCGATCAGAACCTCCGCCGTCTGGCGGGGGCTCCCCTGATCGAGGCGGCGCCGGATGCGGACTCCCTGGTTGGCGGGGTCGACGGCGAGCGTGAAGGAGATCGTGCCGGTCTCGTGCCTGCGGCCTGACTCGCGCTCTTCGAGCAGGTGGTTCCGTCCCTCGGGGCGGGCGATCACCGGCCCGGTCAGTTTGCCTGTGCTCGCCTGGTACCGATGGCTCGCCTCGCTCGCCGGGCTTGCCACATCGAGGAAGTCCGTTTCCACGAGAGCCGGCCGGCCTCGAAGGTAGTGGAAGGCCAGGCTGCCGTAGCTCGAGCGGATCGTGTTGTACCCCCCGTGCTGGATGCGGGCGTCCAGGTGGGACAGGAACGGCAGGGGAGCCTCGAGGTGGTAGCGCGCGTAGCAAGCACGAATCCCATACGCCGCGGCCATCGATCCGCCCTCCGCCTGGATGTCCCCCACCACGCAGGCGAACGGCGAGTTGAACCCCCGGTTGGGCCAGAAGCAGCCGAGGTAGTAGTCCTCAGTTCCGGTGCCGTTGATCTGGGGCGAGATCGCGCCGTCGAGGGCGAAGTGCTCGTCCCCCTCGCAGTAGTGCTCGCCGAGCATGGTCTGGACCGTACCGACGTACCAGCCGGCCCCCGGCGTCTCGGCGAGGAGCCAGTCGCGGCCGTAGGTGGTCCACCCCTCGCGGAAGGTGGTGGTGAAGTAAGCGATGCGGTCGGGCGGGGGCGGCGTTTCTTTGGGGGATTCGTAGAATCGAAACTCGAACGGGCCCAATCCCGTATCGGAACGATTGGCGAGAACGATCCGGGCCGAGGAGGAAAAGGCCATCGGAAAACGACAGGAGAGGAGGACCCGTCCGTCCTCCCAGGGCCGCACCGAGAGGGGCAGGCTGGCCATCGGCGTGATCTTCACCGCGGAGCCGAAGAAGTACCCAAGCGGCGCGTTCACGTCGTACCGATCGTGCCCATCCCAGACCATCCGGATCCAGGTCTCGCGGAGGATCTCGTCCGTGAGTTTCACGTCAAGCTGGATCTCGCGCAGAACGCCTCCCTCTCCGCTCTCGTAGAGAACCAGTTCCTCGCCTGCGGCCAGTCCCTCAAAGCCCCGCCCAGCAATGATGCCGGCACCCGGATTCTCTGACGCGAACGCCTGCGTGACGAACCCATGATCCTCCTCGCCGGTGAATGTCTCCACGATCGTTCCGTGCGGAAAGCTCTCCCACATGACGCGGTAGAAATGCAGCTCGCCACTCACCGTGATCTTCAACCCCTTCGCGAACGGCACCGGCACGAAGCAGTTTCCAGCGAACGGCTGGTCGCCCCAGTAGCCCCGCCGCTCATACGAGACAAGCGGCGCGGGAAAGAGAGGGTGCTCCCCCTTGAAGAAGGCGAGCATCGGAATCGAGAAGCGCGCCTCCTTCTCCCCGTCGAAGTACCAGTGGAACACGGCATCCTCGCGAATGTCCGTGCTCCAGATGCTGCGCACACACCCCGGCCCCTCCGCATCGAAGATCACCGCGTGTCCCTTCTCGTCGTCGTACAGGTGCCAGACGTCGTCGCCGTTTAGCCCCTCCTTGTTGTGAGAGGAGAACTGGTGGACCGATGCCAGTCCGGGAACCTCCGTCAGGTTCCAAGCAGCGATGGACTGCGCCAGCGAGGCCGGGCAGATCCCGAAGGCGAGGATGAGGGCGACACAGTCTCTGAGTGCGGCAAAGTCGCGCATGCTGCTCTCCAGGGCATGGGAGAAGTTCCTGGCCGAGTGGCTCTCCGCCAGACACGGCCAACGGCAGTCTATGCCGGATGGACCAGGTCTTGAAGCTCCTATCCGGCGCGGACGACGTACGGAGTCCGAAGGTCACCAGGTACTTGCCGTTGTTTACGGCAGCTCGATCTCGATGAAGTTGGTGTAGACCTCCCCGTAGTTGCCCGAGAGATTGTCGAACCAGATGGTCAGGGCCTTCTCCAGTGACCGGCTCTTCGTCCCCTCGAAGAGGACCTTCCACGTCCTGCCCATGCGATCGTCCTCGCGAAGCGAGTGCAGCACCCGGATCGGCCGGTCCATGTCGACCAGGTCGTCGTTCAGGTAGATCCGGAATCCCCGGACGCCTGGCGTCGTCTCGACGTGGACCTCGTTGGAGGCCTGATCGATCCAACCCTCGATCGTGACCGGATTCCCGCTGGATGCATCGAGCTTGATGAGGTGCAACCAGAACGCGTTGACGGACTCCTCACTCTCGGTGGTGAACTTCACGCGGAGGGGGGCGAAGTGCTTCTTCGTGTTCAGACAGAAGTCACGGTACGTCTCGCCCGCCTCCGCCGGGTCCAGCACCTCGAGACAGAGGGTAGACTCCTCCTCATTCAGGAATCCGGCCGCTCCACCACGCGGCGGAGCCCCCTTGAGAATGATGCCCGAGAACATCCCCGGGTAACGATCGGCGTACTCGCGAACGACCTCGCCCTCCATCCCCTCCCCGTGGAGGAAGACCCTGGAGCGGTCCAGGTGATACCGGAGCGCGAAGTCCGCGAGACAGAAGAAGGACAGCATGCGCCCCTCGAGGGAGGTCCATTCCGACTCGTGGTCCGGATTCAGCGGCACCAGGACCGCCACATCCTGGGTCAACTCCGTGGGGAATGATTCCCTCGCCCACCTCTTGATGTCGTACACGGTGGACAGTTGCGGGTGCAGTGCCAGTACGAGCGGGACCGCCTCCCTGGTGTGGCTGTACGATCTCGGCAGCCAGAGGAGGTAGGGGTACGATTCCTTCCCGCCATACAGCGACAGTTCGAAAGACTTCTCGTAGAAACTCCCCTGCTGGAGTCTCTTCTCCGGCTCCAGTGGTGCGCTGAAGATAGCCCGTAGATCGCAGGGACTGGCAAGCAGGGTCTCGAGCCGACTCGCCTTCGCGACAGAGGCCAGCGACTTCTCGAGTTCCTCGTACGACTTGGCCGTCCCCTTCAGATCGTCGTCACGACGGCTACGCAGGTACGTCGTGACACAGCGGCGGAGTTTCTCCAGATCTTTGGCTCTCAGCACCGGCTCTCCGGAAGGGGCGTAGTCACCGAATGAAGGCGGACTGACAGTGCTGACGTCCTGCGGCCTCTCGACAGGACGTCCCGGCACGGCTGCGTCCCGTCCCTTCGGTTTCGCCTCTGGATCCGCCGGAGTTTCTTGGCCCAGCGCGACCGGCTCCACCGCCATGCCCTCGTCATCGAACGTGCCCGCCTCGAAGACGACCGGCAAGGAGAAGCTCGCCGCCTTTCGATCCGGCATGGCAACGGTGAACTCGAACGCGTAGCGATCCTCATCGCCAAACGTCTGCAGGGTCAGCCTCGGCTCGGTGTGGTTCGCGGTGTCAAGGAGCTCAGCGATCGCGAGTGCCGCGATTGCGGTACCGGACCTGTCGAGGAGCAGCAGGTGATCAAGACCAAGGTCCCACTCCTCGAGAACCCAACCGGCCTTGCTGGACACGCTACCGTCTTCCTTCCGCTCGCTGCGGCCCGCCTGGAAGGCAACGACGTACGGGCCGGCGGCGACCTGCGGGGCGAGCAGGTCCTCCGTGCTCGCGAGGATTCCGATCGCAAAAGGACGCGTCATCGAGTCTTCCCGGACGGTCTCGAGACTCGGCCACTTCCGCACGGGCGCGAAAGCAATGCCCCGGCACCTGTTGGCCACGCCGTCGCTGCCGAGATGCTCCAGCGCCACGATCGACTCCCGAGCGAGCTCCAGGCCATCGAAGTGATGGGAGCCCACGTCGAGGATGGCGGCCTCGATGGCGTCCCTGCCCGGCTGGACGCTCCGGGCGCAGCGGAAGCCGAGCGTGCCGAGCCGCGTGTCTGGCTCCACTGCCTGGCGGAGACAACTCATCAACCCGTGCTCGCGGCAGTCCCACGCGCCGCCGCGAATCACCCTCTTGCGGGCGGCGAAGGAACCGGAGGCCGAGACTCTGCTCCGGCCTTCCTTGCTGAAAGAAGTCCCGACCTCGATGTCCTCGTATCGGTCGTACGCCACGTAGGGGGAGGACGTCCACTCCGACACGTTTCCAGCGAGGTCGAGGACGCCAAACGGGCTCTTTCCCTCCGGCTTGCCGCCGACCTTCCCGGCCTCGACGCTCTGGACGAAGCCGGCTCTGAACTCATCCCCCCAGGGGTAGCGGAGGGCATCAGCTCCGCACGCCGCGTACTCCCACTCCTCCTCGGTCGGCAGCCGTCTTCCGGCCCAGCGCGCGTACTCCCGGGCCTCTTCGAAAGTGACGCAGACGACAGGGCAGCTCTCCTCGCCCGCCGGGACCCGCCCGCCGTGCCAGGAACTTTGGACCAATTTCGCGTTCGGCTCGAGGCCGTTGGCGTCCAGAAAGCTCCCCCACTGGAGATTGGTCACCTCGGTGGTGTCGATGTAGAAGGCGTCGAGCTTCTCCTGATGGCGCGGGGAGCTGCCGACAAACTCCTCCACCAGGGCCTTGTCGTCGAGGCCCAGGCCCTGGATCTCGACCGCGTCGATTCCGATCGTGGCCTCGCCGCCGGGGATCAGCACCATTCCCGGAATGGAGGGCGCGGCATCCACGCGCGGCCGCCACGACCGCGCCACCACGGCCGGCGGCGGTCCGTGCGATTCCGTCTGCTGCTGCGGCGGCGGGGTCGTCCCACTCGGCTCGAGAGGAATCGAGCCACCAGGGTCGGATTCGGTTGTTTCCTGGTCGACCCGGGGAGTCTCGACGGGCCGGTCGGAGCGACGCGCCTCGACGCCATCATCGGCAACGACCTTCACGACCGGGACTTCGTCCCCTGAGTCCCGTTCCTCGAGTGCGACGAACACGACGGACACAGAAAGCAGGACCGCGGCGGCCGGCAGGACGATGGCCTTCTTCGCCAGGAGCAAGCCTCCGACCGCCGTGACGAGACTGCCGCTCGGCGGGGCCAGGACCAGGAGCGCCTGCTGCCAGCGTCCGCGATCACCGCCATGAGTGTGGTCGAGTTCGACTCGCAACCGGTCGAGGCCGCGCTGCAGGCGCGTTTCGATGGTCGAGACCGGCGCGTCCAGGAGGCTTGCGATCTTCCGGGGCGGCAAACCGTCGAAGAAACGCATCAGGATGACCGTGCGGTACGGCTCCTTCAACGCCAGCACGGCCTGGGCCACGCTGGTATGTGTGGACGCTCGATCCACGACGTCGAAGGTGGAAGGGACGTAGTCGCGTCCGGCGGCCGCCGCCTCACGCTGCCTTCTCCGCGCCTCGCGACGGTGGGCCTCGCGCACCATGTTCAAGAGGATCTTGCCGAGCCATGCACGGATCGATCGGGGAGGGCCGCCGCGGTTCTGGAGGGCCGCCACGACCGTGTCTTGCGCCAGGTCGTCCGCCAGGCTCGGGTCGCTCACGAGGCGACGGGAAAGGCCCTGGACCCAGGCCGTGTGGGCCAGGAGTTCCTCGATCGTCGGCTTGTTGGTGTCGCTCATCTCGTAGTGGATGATGCCGCCCTCTCGCATTCCTGCTCAGAATTCGAGGTACTTTCTGCAATCCAGAAGTGAGTGCCGCACAGACATCGCAACCGCTTGTTCAGCTTGCGCTTGTCAGAGTTCTGTAGTCCGCCGGCACGGAAGGCAACCCTCGCTGAACCGGCCCAGCGCTTCTGGGCCATCGCTTCGGCCTCCGCAAACAACTTTCGAACAGGCGGTTACGGCGACGGCGGCGCGCAGTCATTCCGCGAGCCTTTCGAAAATCTCCTGCGCCGAGTCGCAACTGTCGCAGAGGTCACGAAACTCGGCGAGGATCTGTGTCATCTCCGGTGTCACGTCCACCTGCTCTCCCGCGAGATGCAGGGCGGCAGCGATCAGGGCACGTGCGCCTTCCCCTCCCTCGTCGGCCGGCGAGATGACTTCGAGGATCCCCCGGAGCAGCTCCTTTCGATCGGCGAGATTGCCGTCGGCCACTTCCACGGTCGCATACAGCCCGTCGTCGAACGCCTTCGCCTTGACTCCCAGCAGAGCGGCAGAGAGGAACGAATCATGTTGCAGGTCGGCCTCGGCAAACGACGGATAGAGCGGCGTGGGGACCGTTCCGGACTCGTCGTAGCCGTAGTCGATCTCCTCCGGCGTCCTGATCCCAAGAACCTGCTCCGAGACATCGACCGTGACCTCGAAGTCCCGCTTCGCCGGGTCAACCGTGGAGACCACGATCGTCCGGAGACCGGGCGTGCCGGCCTCGGCCGCGACGACCGGCGGCGCGTTCACGATCCGGAGGAACTCTTCGCCGTAGACCCTCGGCGTCTTCTCCGAGTCAACGGTT
>JAZDLC010000337.1:0-8491 GCA_043802345.1 Planctomycetota bacterium
AGGAGAGCATCGCTCTGGTCTTTCATACGGTCCGCTTTCACCTCTTGAAATGGCGCCGCCGGCCGGTTGCTTGGCGAATTCTCGGAATCATCTCTCGCCTGGGTTACGCTGCCGCCCATGCAGCCGCTGCCGATCGATGACCAACTCCACTCCATCGTCCAGGCCGTGTCGAGCGGAATGGACGTGGTCCTGCAGGCCCCTCCCGGCAGCGGCAAGACCACGCGCGTCCCCGCGGCGCTCGTGGACGCGCGTCTCAAAGGCGGCGGCAAGGTGTTGGTGCTCGAGCCCCGCCGGATGGCGGCGCGCCTCGCCGCCCGGCGGGTGGCGCAGGAGCGGGGCGGCGCCGTGGGGGAGGAAGTCGGCTACCGCGTCCGCTTCGAGGGGAAGGAGGGGCGCGACACCCGTCTGCTCTTCCTGACCGAGGGGGTGCTGGTCCGGAAGCTGCTCGCCGACGCGGAACTGCCCGGTGTCTCGGCCGTGGTGTTCGACGAGTTCCACGAGCGCTCGCTCCAGGCCGATCTGGCGTTGCTGCTCGTGCGCGAGGTGCAGTCGACTCTGCGGCCCGAGCTGCGGATCGTGATCCTGTCGGCGACGATCGAGGCGGAGCCGCTGGCGGAGGAGCTGGGAGCGCGCGTGATCCGTTCGGAGGGGCGGCAGTATCCGGTGGAGATCGAGCATGTGGAACGAAGGGAGGAGGGGCCGATTCCGGCCGTGGCCTGTCGCGCGGTGCTGCGGCAGCTCGATCGGGAGGGAGGACGGCTCGAAGGAGACGTGCTGGTCTTCCTGCCCGGAGTGGGAGAGATCCAGAGGACCCTCGCGGAATTGCGGCCGGTGGCGGACGCGCGTGGATTCGACCTGCTGCCGCTCCATGGCGAACTGGATGCAGAGCAGCAGGACCGGGCCATTCTCGCCGGACCGAGGCCGCGGGTCGTCCTCTCGACCAACGTGGCGGAAACGTCCGTGACGCTGGAGGGGATCCGCACCGTGATCGACACTGGCTGGGCCCGGGTCATGCGGCACGATCCGGCCTCCGGGGTCGACCGGCTCTCGCTGGAGCGGATCACCCGTTCCTCCGCCGACCAGCGGGCCGGCCGGGCGGGCCGCCTGGGGCCGGGGCGCTGTCTCCGTCTCTTCACCGCGGGTGAGATGCGGGAGATGCGTCCGTCGCTCGAGCCGGAGGTGCTGCGGGTCGATCTGTGCGAATCGCTCCTCTTGCTGAAGGCATGGGGGACAGCGGATCCCCGGCAGTTGCCCTGGATCACGCCGCCCGCGGAAGCGGGGATGGCGGCTGCTCTCGACCTGCTCGCGCTCCTGGGCGCCATCGAGAGCCCGGCCGGGCCCGTGACCGATCTGGGCCGCCGGCTGGCGCGGCTGCCGGTTCACCCTCGTCTGGGGCGGATGCTACTGGAGGCGGGAAGAAGGCGGTGCGGATCGGACGGCGCCCTGCTGGCCGCGCTTTGCCAGATCCGTCCGCGCCTCTCCTCGCGCGGCGGCCCGTCCGGCCGTTCCGATCTACTGCAGCTTCGAGACCTGTTCCTCGAGGCGCGGGATGCCCGCTTCGACCGGTCGGTGTGTGAGCGGCTGGGGGTCAAGGTGCGCGAGCTTCGGGCCGTCGACCGGGAGGCGAGGGCGCTCGACCGCCATCTGGAGCGAAGGGGCGATTCCAGGGAGAACGAAGACGATCTCCTGAAGTGTGTGCTGGCCGGGCACCCGGATCGGGTCGCGCGGCGCAGGGGGAAGGGGAGCGAGGAAGCGCTGATGACCGGCGGCTTCGCGCTGCGACTCGACCAGGCCACCGTCGTTCGAGACGACGAGTTCTTCGTCGCCCTGGACGTGACCCGCCTCGGCAGCGGACAACAGGCGAAGGTGAGACTTGCCAGTGCGGTCGACCTCGACTGGATCGCCGAACTGCATCCAGGTCTCTCGAGGCAGGTCGATGAGACGATCTGGAGCGAGGAACGGCAGCGGGCGGAGGGTAGGCGTTGCTGGTTCCACCTGGACCTTCTGCTGAAGGAACACGCGCTCCCCTCGCCCGACCCGGCGCAGGCGGAGGAGTTGCTGGCGCGCGCCGCTTGCCATTCGCGATTCCTCGAGTCGCTCCTGAAAGACCGCCGGCTGGAACAAACTCTGCTGCGAGTCGAGTGTCTGCGGGCTTCACGTCCCGATCTGGGATTGGAGCCGGTGGGGGAGGAGGCTCTGGCGAAGGCGGTGCGCGAGGCATGCCATGGGCGGACCAGCCTCGCGGAGCTGCGCGCGTCTTCCCTGCGGGAGATGCTCGTAGCCGGGTTGGGCCGGGACGCCGCGTTTCTGCTGGAGCGGCTCTGTCCGGCCCGGATCCGTCTTCCCTCCGGCCGGCAAGCGGAGATCACATACCGCCTTGATGGACCTCCGCTGGTCTCGGGAAGGCTGCAGGAGTTTTTCGGCGGAGGCGTGCCGCCCAGCATCATGGAAGGAAGGGTGCTGCTGGCCGTCGACCTGTTGGCGCCGAATGGCCGCTCGGTGCAGATCACCGCCGACCTGCAGAGTTTCTGGAGCACGGTCTATCCGCGGGAGCGCAAGGAACTGGCCCGCCGCTACCCGCGGCATCCGTGGCCCGAGATCCCCGCCGCCGCCACCCCCACGGCCCGGCCGCTGCCACGAAGAAGAGGGTGACGCCGCTGGCGGCTACTCTACTGCGGCGCCCCGCGACGATCTGCGGCCCATCAACAGGGAGTCGACCGAGAGAGTGCCCGCACCGCATAGCAGCAGGCAGAGGCAGACCGCGAGCAGGAGTGCGTACCCCTCGTATCCGTCCGTCCCTGCGAACTTGTACCGCAGGTCGTGCAAGATGTCGCCGGTGAGAACCGTCTTCCAGATCAGGACCAAGAGGGTGGCTGAGTTCAGGAGCGCCGCCAGCCGGGTGACGAAGCCGAGGATCAGCAAGGCGCCTCCCGCCAGGGCGCCCCACGCCATCACGTGCGCGATGATGTTCGACTGGGGGAATCCGAAGGTCGCCACCTGCTCGGTCCATTGCTGGAATTCGCCCTCGAGGAACAGCGTCTGGTAGCCATGGACGCAGAGGGTTGCGCCAGCCGCCAGGCGCAGGGGGATGGGTGCCACGCGGCTGATTCCGGACATCGCCATAGTCTTGACTCCTTCCAGTCATGGGATCTTGGCGGATCATAACGATTGGGGCCGAGGGGTATTCACTCAAACGAGAGGTTGTCGCCGGATGTTGGCCCGAACTGCTCACCACAGTCCCACGCCTGGCGGGCCCGCCCCCGAATCCGGCGATTCGTTACCAACGTCCCATGGCCTGATACGTACAAAAGAACGACAGGAGAAGGGGACCTCCCAGAGGGGGGACAGCTGGAATGCTCGGCGACTAGGGCTGGTTCCGAGCAACGACGGTGGGCGGTCGCCCGAACGGCCGTTCGCCCATAGAAGCCGGGCGTCCTGGGCTGACGCTCGGCTTCTTTTTTTGCATCAATATGGGTCCGGGGATGGCGTTTCCATTCAAAATTCTTGCAGCTCCGACCATGAGCATTGCAAGGCGTTTCAAGTGCGGCGCCAGTAACGGGCTTTCTCATCGAGAAGGACACGGAGCGGCTGCTGGCTGCAACCTGCAGTGGATTTCCCGACCTGATTCGGTACGCGGTCAAGTGATCGCGGTCGGAAATCGGGATCGGAATCGGAATCGAGCCAGTGTGGCCAGGTCACTGAGTGGTCCTGAATCCGGTCGACTCCGACTCTGATTCCGACCCCGATTCCGATTTCTTCAGAAAAAAATCTCAACCGAATCCGAGCGCCCTCCCACCCTGGTAGACGGCGAAGCTGGCGAGCCAGGCGACCGTTGTCATGTAGGTCAGCAGGAAGAGCGGCCAGACCCAGCTTCCGGTCTCGAGCCGCACGACCGCGAGCGTGCTCATGCACTGGCACGCCAGCGCGAAGAAGATCAGCAGGGAGAGGCAGGCCAGAGGCGTGAACACCTTGCGGCCGTCGGGCCAGGTGGCCCGGCTGAGCCGATCCCGCAGGGCGGGGGATTCCTCACTGGCATCCTCGCCAACTCCGTACACGACTCCCATGGTGCTGACGAACACCTCGCGAGCCGCGAAGGCGCCGATGATGCCGACGCCGATCTTCCAGTCGAACCCGAGCGGCTCGAGGACCGGCTCGAGGAAGCGTCCCAGCCTGCCCGCGTAGCTGTTGCGCGCCCGCTCTCCGGCCTCGCCGGCCGACAGTACGCCGAGCTGCGCCTCGAGTTGCTTCCGCTCCGCGATCCCCAGGGAGTCCTGCTCGAGACGAGTCTCGAGCGCTGTTCGCAGGGCCCTCTGTTCGGAGTCGTCAGGAGTTGAGTTGGGGAAAGAAAGCAGCAGCCACATGCCGATGGAGCAGACCAGGATGATCGTGCCCGCCTTCTGGACGAAGGCGCGGGTCTGCTCCCACATCATTCGCAGCACGGAAGGCCAGTGCGGTACCCGGTAGGGTGGCAACTCGATCAGGAGCGGAGTGGACTTCCCCTTCAGCACGGTCCGCCCCAACACGAACGCGCAGACCAGCGCCGACAAGGTGCCGAACAGGTACATCGCCGCCATCAGCAACCCCTGCTGGAAACCGGATCCCCCTCGAGTGGAGATCGCCGCGATCAGCAGACCATACACCGGTAGCCGGGCCGAACAGGTCATGAACGGCAGAGCCATCATGGTCAGCAGTCGATCTCGACGGCGCTCCATGGTGCGCGTCGCCATGATCGCCGGGACCGCGCAGGCGAAGCCGGAGATCATCGGCACGAACGCCCGGCCATGCAGGCCGAGCATCTTCATAATGCGATCCATGAGAACCGCCACCCGGGCCATGTACCCCGTGTCTTCCATGATGCCGATCAGCAGGAAGAGGAGCAGGATCTGCGGCAAGAAGACGACGAAGGCTCCCACGCCACCGATCAGGCCGTCCACGACGAAGCTGGAGAGGAAGCCCGTGGGCAAGAGCTCAAGGACTCTGGCGCCGCACCAAGCGAAGAGCGTCTCGATGGCGCGGATCACCGGGTCCGTCCAGGTGAACAGCGACTGGAAGACCAGGACCATCAGCCCCAGGAAGAGGGTGAAGCCGAGCAGCGGGTTGAGCGCGATCCGGTCGATCCTCTCGGTGAGCGACGTGATCCCCTTGGCGTCTTTCAGGAATCGCGGCGCCTGCTCGTCGATCCAGTCGTATCTGCCCTCGATGATCTCCCGGTCGATGCTGCGACCATGCTCTTGCGCCAGGGCGCGCCGGACGCGAACGGATTGGCGCAGCTCCTCCGGCACTGCTGTCAGTTCGTCTTCGTCATCGAGCGAGATCAGCGACCAGATCGTCAGCGCTCTTCGGTCCACCGCGCCGCCGTTGGTCCAGTCCGAAGGAACCTGCCCCTCGACGGCGGTCAGATCAGAGAGGAGCGCCTCGGAGGTGGGAACCCAGCGCCAGCCCGGCTGTCCCAGCACCGGTTCCTTCAAGACCCGGGTCATCGCCTCGACCAGCCGATCAGTGCCGATGTTCTTCCGTCCCACCAGGGGGACCACGGGTACTCCCAGTGCCTGCCCGAGAGCCTCGACGTCGATTTCGACGCCCAGCTCGGGCAGCATGTCGATCATGTTCAGACCGACGACTACGGGCAGGCCGAGTTCGATGATCTGCAGCACCAGATAGAGGTTGCGGTTGAGTTGGCTCGCATCCACCACCGCGACCACGAGGTCGGGGCGGGCCAGCGGGGGAAGTCCCGCGATCGCCTGCAGCGCCAGCAGTTCGTCCCTGGACCGGGCTGACAGCGAGTAGGTGCCGGGTGAATCGAGGATCAGAAGCTCCTCCCCGCCATCCAGCCGGAGCCGCCCTTCGTGCCTGGAGACGGTGATCCCCGGATAGTTGCCGACCTTGGCCCGCCCACCAGTGAGCTGATTGAAGATGGTGGTTTTGCCGGTGTTCGGGTTTCCGGCGATGACCACTGTGAACCTGGCCGTGGAACCGGAGTTCGAATCGCTTCTCGTCACGCTGGCCCTCATCACCCGCGGCTCAACGGAACGGTGAAATGGACGCGGCGCGGGTACCTCCGACGGCGCTGCCTTCATGCGAGCGCAGGGGGTCCGATACAAAGCAACAACCGGCCGCGAAGGACCGGTTGGGCGTGGCGAGGTTCTTCAACTTCGTATCAGGCCAGGGTGACGGTCATCAAACTGGCCTCGCCGAGCCTCAGCGTCAGGTGAGACTGGCGGACCTTGAGTTCCAGGACTCCGCCGACATGATTGTGGCGGATGAGCTGGACTCGCGTCCCCGGCAGGAGACCCATTTCCATCAACCGGCATTGGAGTGGTCTAGAACCACCCACTTCGAGGAGGAGCGCTTCCGTACCGGGGCTGAGGGTACTCAGGGTCGTCATGGGGTCCTGCTGAGGGCTGGCCTTTAATGAGAATCATTCTCAGAAAGCGGGAGTTTATCCCTTGTCGGATCAGAAGGCGAGCGCCATCGAGGAAAAAACCATGCAATTCGGTAGCCTAGTTTGATGTCGCCCGTGATCGTGGTCCTGGTTTGTCTGGGAGCCCTAGGCCTGGGGTATCGCTTCTACTCCAAGTTCCTGGCTCATAAGCTCTTCCGGTTGGACCGCAACGAACCGGTCCCCTCCCGGGAGCAGGCGGATGGGATCGACTTCGTTCCCTCGCCCCCCGAAGTCCTCTTCGGTCACCACTTTGCCTCGATCGCCGGAGCGGCGCCGATCCTGGGCCCGGCGGTGGCCATTGTCTGGGGATGGTTGCCGGCCCTGCTCTGGGTGGTCCTGGGGGTGATCTTCATGGGGGCGGCCCATGATTTTGGGGCTCTCGTCCTCTCGATTCGTCACCAGGGCCGGTCGGTGGGAAGCCTCGCGGAACGGTTCATCGGCCCCCGCTCGCGGGTGCTCTTCCTGCTGGTGATCTTCTTCCTGATCTGGCTGGTGGGTGCGGTGTTCGCCTTCGCCATCGCCAACCTCTTCGTGGGGTACAGGGCCAGCATCCTGCCGGTCAATTTCGAAATCGTGGTGGCGCTGTTCATCGGTTGGTGGGGGTACCGCATGCGGCGCTCCCTCCTGATTCCCTCCCTGGCGGCGCTGATTGGTCTCTACGCGATGATCTTCGGCAGCGCCAGCGGCACCCTCTGGACGCCTTCCGACGGGTCTCTCTTCCTCAGCAAGGACTTCTGGCTCATCGGCCTGATGGTCTATGCCTACGTCGCCAGCACGCTTCCGGTCTGGCTGCTGCTCCAGCCCCGGGACCTGATCAACGGTCACCAGCTGGTCGCCGGCCTGGGCGCGCTGTACGTCGGTTTTTTCCTGTCCGCCCCCACGTTTCAGGCGCCTGCCGTGGGCGAGATCGGGGCTCTTCCGGCGATCTTCCCGTTGCTGTTCGTGACCATTGCCTGTGGGGCGATCTCCGGCTTCCACGGTCTGGTCGGTTCGGGGACCACCTCCAAGCAACTGCGCTGTGCCACGGACGCGAGGGCGATCGGGTACGGGGCGATGCTCTTCGAGGCGGCGGTGGCTCTGCTGGCGACCATGGCGGTGGCCACCGGACAGTGGAGCCGAGGCGGCGGCCACTCCCACGCCTGGCAGTACCTCTCCGAGAGGAGCGTGGCCGGAGGAACCGCAGGCCATCACGCGCTCCCCGGGATCTCCGACGCGCTGGCTGCGTTCGTGGAAGGGTCCGCGGGGTTCCTCACGGAATTCGGGATTCCGCTGCAAGTGGCCGCCACCGTGGTCGCGGTCCTGGTCATCTCGTTCGCGGCCACCAGCCTGGACACCGCCCTCCGGATCCAGCGGCTGGTCCTCGCGGAGTTCGGCGCCATCTACCACATCGCCCCTCTCAGGAACCGCTGGTTCGGAGGAGCCATCGCCTGCGGCTCGGTGCTCGGCCTGATCTACGCCGACTACGCCCACGGGGCCAAGAGCCTCTGGCCGGTCTTCGGCGCCACGAACCAGGTGCTGGCGGCGTTCACGCTGCTGCTCTGCGCGCTCTACCTCAGGACTCTGGGGCGCCGGGCGGTGGCGTACGCGGTGCCGGCGGTGATCGTGATGGTCATTACGTTTGGCGCGATGGGGATTCAGGTCATGAGGGACTTTGTGAAGGGGAACTGGCTGGTGGCTTGTGTGGGCGCGGCGATTGCGGTGTTGACGGCTTGGGTGGCGGTGGAGGGGGCGTTGGCGTGGCGGCGCGGCGCGGTCCGGTGAGGATCCTCTGCCATTGACTCCGAGAGTCTTCGCAACAGGCGCAGGAATCGAACTCGTTGCGCACCCTCGTCCTCATACTCGTGCTCGTGCTCGTACGCGGGAGCACCTGGGACTTCGGTGGATCACGGTCCGCTGGGGACCTGTGTGAGCGGCTTGGGTCCGGGGTTGGGGTGAGGGTTGTGGGTGGCTCTCGGGCGTGGTTACAGGGCGGGGCGGGGTCTGGGGGGGGGGGCGGGTGCGCGCCGGGCGCGCCGAACCGGGGGGGTGCGGCTGGGGGGGGGAGGCGAG
>JAZDLC010000338.1:0-4420 GCA_043802345.1 Planctomycetota bacterium
CTGGGCATCTGGACAAGTCCAGCGACTCCGACAAGGAAACCACCCTGGGAACGGCGGCGTACATGTCGCCGGAACAGGCACGGGGAACGTCCGACCTGGACGTTCGCTCTGATATCTACTCCCTGGGAGCCACCCTGTACCAGATCATGGTGGGCGAACTGCCGTTCTCGGGAGAAGGGACTCAGGAGCAGTTGGCGGCCAGGATTCTCGAGGCGCTCTCCTCGCCCGAGCTGCAGTCCCGGCGGATCTCGCCACACATGAACTACTTCGTGCGCAAGATGATGGAGCAAGACCGGGACTTCCGGTACGCGACCGTGGCGAAACTGGTCGCCGACGTCGAGGACCAGATCCGCGGCAAGAAGACCCTGAGCTTCGAAACCAGCGGCAACGAGGGCCGTGACCTGAATGGTCCCGCGGTTGACGGTCCGTCTTCAGGTCCAGGACCCAGAGATCCGCCGCCGCCGCAAAAGTTCCCCCGCCGCCGCCGCCGGCTCTAGTGAGCCGCCGGAGGACGGTGCGCAGCCCGGGCCAGATGGTGCCATCAGGACAACAATCATCTTCAGACCCCCCCTCCGATCGGCCCCCGGATGACCCACGGCCGGACGGGGAGGCGGGCCAGCGGGATGCGCGCGAGGCGCCGGAGAGTGCCTTCCTCGAACTCCAGGAGCTTTTCCGGGAGGTTCAGGCCGAGGTCGAGGCGCAGGACGTGACCTGCGACATGCGGGGGGTGTGTTGCGATTTCGAGCGCTCCGGCCACGTGCTGATGGCCACTGAGCTGGAAGTGGAGCATGCCAGAAGGACGGCGGGCCCGGCGGTTCCCGAGGCGCCTGTGGGCGCCTGCCCGTTCTGGGTCTCCGGCCGCTGCGATCACCGCTCCGGCCGCCCGCTGGGATGCCGTGTCTACTTCTGTGCGCCTGGCCATGCAGAAAGGATGGGTCAGATTGCCGAACAGTATCACCGGCGTGTCGTACACATCCACGAGCGCCACGGCATCCGCTACCACTACGGGCGCTTCGTGACGATGATCCGCCGCCGAGGAGACGAGGCATGAAGACGCTCTGGTTCCTGCTCTTGACCACCGGCCTCTCGTTGACAGGAGAGACCAGCGATCCGGTCGAGCTGAACCGGCAGGCGCTCGAGCTGCTGGAAAAGTCCGAATTCGACCAGGCAATCCAGCTTCTGGATCAGGCCGTCCGCGAGAGCGGCCGGGACGCGACCATCGTTCGCAATCTCGCCGTGGCAAGGAACAACCGTGGCTTGCATCATCTGCGCCAGGCCGAGTACAGCCGGGCGATCCTGGATTTCGCCGCGGCCTGTAGTCTGGATGAGACGGACGATGCCCTGTTCGAGGTTCATCTCGGCTACGCATACCTCCTGAGCCGTGACTTCGGCCGGGCGGAAGCGGCCCTGCGGCACGCCCTCTCGAAGTATCCCCAGGAGCCAAAGGTCTACGACTTCCTCGGCTTCCTTCACTACACGAGGGACGAGCTGGAGGAGGCGGTCGAGATGTACGAGGCCCGAATCAAGTTGGAGGCGGACGCGTGGGCCTCCCATCAGCTCGAGCGGGCGCGGCGGGAGTTGGCGGTCTCGGCGGAATTCGTCGACCGGTCCTCGAACGACTTCACGCTCAAGTTCCTCGGAACGCACGCGAACTACAAGCTTGCCGACGACCTGCTGGCGATTCTGGAGGCGGCCCGCGCCAGGGTCTGCTCCGACCTGGGGCACTTCCCGCAGAGCCGCACCACGGTGTTGCTCTACAGCACGAGCGACTTCCAGAAGGCCACGGGGGCTCACGGTTGGGTCGGCGGCCTCTACGACGGGAAGATCCGGCTTCCCGTGAATGACTTCGAGAACCAGCGAGAGGCGGTCATCCGCACGGCGCGGCACGAGTACACCCATCGGGTGCTGGCCGAGATGGCTCCGAGCTGTCCGATCTGGGTCAACGAGGGGTTGGCGGAGTGGTTCGAGGAGGGGGGCTCTTTCTCGCATCGGGACATCCGGGCCCTGGTCGCCGCGGGACAGAAGCCGCCCGAATTCTCGTCGATGCCCAGATCGCTCGCCTCCCAGTCGGACGTTTCCCTGGTGCGAATCCAGTATGCGGCTTCGCAGTCGTTCATGGCTTTCCTGAGGGACCGGTATGGCCTGGGAGCGGTGCGCGCCTTCGTGCTGGCGCTCGGCAGGAACGAGGAGCTGGATCTGGCGCTGAAGAAGAATTTCGGGGGGACTCTCGGGGAGCTCGAGGAGCTATGGCGGCGAGAAATCCTGACCTGAGCCGGGAGCGCCAACCTGTGCTGGCGGTGAGCTGCGGCGACCCCGCGGGCGTGGGACCGGAAGTGATCGCCAGCGCGCTCTTGCGCGTTTGCCAGCAGGGGGCGGACGCATCCCGCTTCATCCTGCTGGGCGATCCGAGGGTTTTCGCCGCCGTGGGGCTGGATGAACAGGGCGGCTTCCGCTTCCAGGCCGCGGGCTCGTGGGATCCCAAAGCGGACCCCGCGGGCGGGCCGAGCCCCAGGTCTGGGGCCGCCGCGGTGGCCGCGCTCGAGGCCGCGATCGACCTGGCGCTGACGGGAGCTGCCGACGGGGTGGTCACCGGGCCGCTCTCCAAGGAGGCGATGCGCGCGGCGGGCCATCCCTGGCCCGGCCAGACCGAGCTCCTGATCGAACGCTGCAAGGCCGGAGAAGCCCTGATGCTCTTCGTCGCGGACCGTCTCCGCGTGGCGCTGCTGACCCGGCACGTTCCGATCCGGGAGGTGCCCGGGCTGATCGATCAGGAGAGCATCGAGCGGACCTTGCTCCTGCTCACCCAGTCCCTGGAACGTGATTTTGGCGTCGTCTCGCCCACCATCGGTGTCGCAGCCTTGAATCCCCATGCGGGTGAGCACGGGCTGTTCGGGTCGGAAGAACGGGACTGCATCGCCCCGGCGGTGCTGCGGTCGAACCAGCGGGGCCTCCGGGTGCTGGGGCCGATGCCCGCCGACACGCTGTTCGTGCGCCAAAAGAGCGGGGAGTTCGACGCCGTCCTGGCCCTCTACCATGACCAGGGGCTGATTCCGCTCAAGCTGATGGGCTTCGGAAGAGCCGTGAACGTCACCGCCGGACTGCCGATCGTGCGCACATCTCCCGACCACGGGACCGCTTATGACATTGTGGGGAAGGGAATTGCGGATCCTTCGTCGATGGCGGCCGCGATCGACGTTGCCACGCTCATGATCCGGAATCGGCGATCATTCTTGAATCCGAACCCCAGAACCTGTTGAATCCATCGATTCGAGTCGTCCCGTGATGTCCTCTGTCAGGCAGAACCCAGATAACAGCCATGAGCGGAAGAAAGAAACACCCGCTTGAAGTCTTCAAGGCCAGTGGCAGGTCTCTGGGGGGACAGCGCGCCGAGGACGATCCGAGTTCCGGGGCCAAGGCACAGGATGATCGGGAGCGGCTCGGCTTGCCCCGGCAGAATCCAGTCAGGACAGGAGCGCCTGAGCGCGAGGCCCGGCCCCCGTCCGAATTCGAGCTGCGACTGACTCTTCCCGGGGCGCTGGTGCTGCTCTTCGCCTGGGTCGTCCTGATGGGGGCCGCTTACATCTACGGCCATTCCAGGGGCCGGGGCGGCATGGTACAGGAGCGGGACCAGACCGCGCTCGCGTTGGGAAGGCAGATCGAAGAGACCCCGTCCTCCGCGAAACCAGCGAAGAGCGACGGGGAAGTGGGTATTCCAGCCAAGCCATGGCCGTACGGTGTTCTGTTGGTGACCTACACGAGCTACCAGAAGGACCGCATCCAGGAGATCAGCAACCTGCTCCGTGAGAAGTACGGCATCAAAGCGGAGATCTTCCCGTACATTCACGACAGGGGGAAGGGGAAGGTCGAGCTGTTTGTCGGCGTGTTCGACAAGGCTGACGACCCCGAACTGAAAAAACTGGCCGCCAATGTGCGGAACATCCAGGATTGGCCCTCTGGACGGGACAAGACGCCCTTCCAGGATTCGTACATTCGGCAGCATCCGCGTATCCCGGATGTGGCAGCCCCCGCGGAGCGGCCGGGCGAAGACTGATTTCGGCGAGGAGGACAAGAGATGTCGGTACACACGAGCCTGAAATTGAAGAACACGCTGACTCGGTCGCGCAACGTCTTCAAGCGCGTCGAGAGGCTGGAGATCCTGCTCAAGGAGGATCGGCGCACCCAGGAGGACTCGGTCTACGGTCTGCCGAAGGTGCGGACCCGCTTCAAGATCGTGGCCAGGAAGAAGGGCCCCCCCACCAAGGAAGAGGGTGCGGAGAAGACCGCGTGACGAGGTCCTCCGCGCCGTTGCTGAAGGGTTGAGCTCATGCTGGCAGATCGCACGCGACAGGTGCAGCCGAGCGGGATTCGCAAGATCTTCGAACTGGTTGCCACCCTCAAGGATCCGATCGATTTTTCCATC
>JAZDLC010000339.1:0-8304 GCA_043802345.1 Planctomycetota bacterium
AAGAGCCCCGTTGGCAGCTCGCCGTCGACAAACGGATCTTCCGTCAGGACGAACAACCGCGCTCCCGGTAGACCGGCGCCGCTGTCGCTCTCCACGCGTCCGGAAACAAGGCTTCCCCTCCGGACGGTGAGCGGCTCGAGAGTGACTCCTCCGTCAGAATCCAGGTCGGGCCGGGATTGGCTATTGAACAGCGGGAAACGAAACAGGGGTGCGTGCGATCCGGAACGAACCACAAGCCCGTCTGGAATACTGTAGTGGTAGCGGTTGAGCCAAGAAGCCCTGTACGCGGCCTGATCCATCGGTTCCAGGTCGACACGAAACGCTCCACTCGTGTCCGTCCTGCGCACACCGCAAAGCCCGCTCTCCGGCCCGGTTCGAAAGAAAAAGGTAGCCTCCGAGCCGGCGGCGCCCGTCCCGTCCTCTTCTGCGAGGATCGATCCCAAGATGTAGCGTGGTGGCCACGAGGATTCCTTGGCTCCGTCCCGAGTGTTCGTTTTGAGAGAGGCCGCGACTTCACGCACCTCCAGTGTCTCCGGCGAGGCCGGGGTGGCTGCGACGGCTACCTTGCCGGTCGCCGGTGGGAGTGGGCCTTTCCCCCCGGAAACCTGGAACGTGACCCAGATTCCGGTCACAACCAGCAATGCCGCGACCAGGGCCAGGGCGGCCGCCTTGGACAGAAGCAGCGCCATCGTCGATGCCGTGGACTTTGGCAGAGTGAGTCGGCCCAGGAGCAAACACCACGCCCGCCGGTCTCCATACTGCTTGTCAAGCCGTTCGCGGAGCTGATCGCGTCCACGCTCCAGGTGGGTCTTCAGCGTGCTCAAGGGAACCTGCTGGGCCGTGGCGATCTCGACCAGGCTCCGCTGCTCGTAATACCGCATCACGATGGCCGTGCGGTACGGTTCCGGGAGGGTGAGAACCGCCTCGGCGAGAGCCCGCTGCATCTCCGCCTGCTCGGCGGTTTCATCCGTGGCGGAGACTCCCTGCGGAGCGAATACGAACTGCTCCCGGCGCTCGCGGCGTCGGTCCTTCCTGAATCGTTCGCGCACGACGTTGGTCAGGACGAACTTCAGCCAGGGACGCACGGGCCGGCCGGCTTCCGGAGGGCTTCTGAGCGCCGCGAGGTAGGTCTCCTGAACGACGTCGTCGACCGCGGCAGTATCTCGCATCAGGGAGGACGCAAGCCCACGTAGCCAACCCCCATGGGTCAGGAGGTCGTTCAGGCCCGAGTTCGTCATGACCATCGTCGCAACACCTGTCCTCCTGCGCCTTTTTTGTCGGCTCCAGCATACACGAGAGCGGCGCCAGTGAACCACCTCCCGGACGGCTCTCCGCAAGAACGGGCGTCAATGCCGCTCACGTCAATGCCGCCCACCACGATTCTTTTTCGTTTTGTCTGAGACCAAAAGGGCCTCGGCGGCATGTCAGTTTCTGTTCCTGCCGAGTGGTGATCGCGCCGAGAGAGCGCCCTCACGCCGGCAAAACGGATGGGAGGTTTTGTTCCTTCCGCGACCATGAGAGCCGCGCACGTCGAAAGACTGCCGAGAGCTTCTCTTCCAGAGGACACCAGACTCGGTGAGCTCTCGGACGTTGCGCGCGAAGAACTGGCGGACTGGCTGGAAGCTGGTGCGTTTCCGGGGGTGGACCATGCACGGAGAATCTGCGAATCCCAGGGTCTGGAGTCGGACCTCTTGACCAGGCGAGAGACATACGTCGCGTTGGCGGGGAGTCTGGGAAGGTCCCGGTCTGCCGCGGTCGAGCGAATACGTTTCGTGGACCGTGATCCGAAAGCGCACTTGATGACCTGGCGGGAGCTTCGCGAGAGGTTCAGCCGCCCATTCTACGGGCTGGAGGGCTCGACCGGCTTCTCCGAGTTCCTCTGGTCCGCCTCCTGCGAAAAGAAGGAAGAGAGGCGGCCAAGGGACGAGACGGTCGGCCAGAGGGCTGACCGGAGCTTCCAGGCGCTTTACGAGAGACTGTCTCATCCGCTGTTGGCAAACCTCAACGCTTTCTGCGGGCGATGGGGACTTCCTTCCGGGCTCGATGCGGAGCAGATCGCGAACGATACCTGGTCGCTGGCGTACGGGACGTACTGGAGCCCGACATCGCAAAGCCGCATGCTGGGCCAGGCGACGATCCTGACGCTGTTGAACAGCATCTCACGGCACCTGGTCCAGTCCACCATCCAGAAGAGACCGTCCAGGGCGCAGTTCGTCTGCCTGGAGGATGTGCTGGAACCGGTCGACCCGGATCCATTCCCCTGTGGATGCGACACGAACGCCGCACGCGTGATCAAGGAGTGTCTCCCGCAGTTGCCGCCCAAGTGCAGGCTCGTCGCCCACATGCACTTCGTGGAGGGCATCAGCAACTCCGAGATCGCCCGGCTCCTGCGAATCGAACGGGCCGCCGTGTCGAATCATCTGAAGAAGGCCGAGAGGCGACTGAAGGAAGCCGCCGAACGTGAGGCGGCCGATTTCGCGACCCTGTGAGCGAATCGTCTGGCGCTCCGCCTCCGAACCAATTCCCCATAGGGTCTGAATAACGGGATGGGGCTCGAATCGTGTTCATGATCGACGATCGACTACTACGGGTCCAGGAGACAGCGCAAAGGGGGGCGGGCGACAGCCCGGCGGGCCTGACGCCGAGGGAAGCCGCGGATCTGGAGGAACTCTCTTCACTGGTCGATGGCCGCCGCGGCCTCGATGACATTGACGACGAGATCCTGGAGCGGCTCGTCGCGGCCTTTGGTCTCCACGGACTGACGGAGGCCCTCAGGCCCTGAGAGCCGGTCGCCTCCCTGGCGTGGGGTCGAGCCATTCAACCCCGCCCTTCGGTCCGACCCTTCTTGCCACAAGCTGAAAACCGGAGGTGAACTTTCCATGGGACGGATCTCCAAGGGGATGGCCCTCGAGGTTGAGGGCCTTCGCCAACCCCCAACTCTGGAGATTTGTCATGAGAGCGCCCTCGATTCTCGCGTCGGTTCTGTTGTTGATGGCCACGTCGCAGACAAACGCGGAGGCGGGAATATCTCCCCAGCGTTGCTCGAGCGCGGAGTCGACCCCTGTCCGCCCCGACGACCCGATCGAGTGGTACTTCAAGCCCATCCTGTCTCCATGGGGTTATTGGGGCATCTACAAGGTGAAGGTCGGCGAAAACGACCTTGTATGCACAGGCACCTCTCAGCACTTCACCCACATTGAGGAGTGAGAGGTCGAGGTCGGATCAGGGTTCGCCAGCCTGTGTCTCAGAAGAAAAACTCAATTTTCGTGAGACCAAATACGCCTCGGCGGCATGTAGGTCTTTTGTGAAAGAGGGACGAATGGGAAACGGAACCGGCGAATGCCGGTTCCGTACTCTTGAGTTCGTTCACCCCTTGCCCGGCAACCTCGGGAGGTGCGAGGTCCACGCACGAGACGTTCTCTGCGTGGGCCTCGCGGGGGGCTCCGGCGGCATGGAATCCACCGCGGCGGCCCAAACGAGGCCATTCGATCTCCCGGGGACGCCGCGGACGCTCGAACGCGTTCTGCCCCAAAGGCTTACGACATGAACGCCTGGTCGTTGTAGAGGACGAAGACCGCCAGTGCGGCGGCCGCGAGCGGGTGTCCGAGGGCGGTGGGGACGACGACCCGGATGCGGTCCCTGTACTGGCGCAGGGTTTGGATCATGTGCATCACAGCCTCCGTATCCGTTTCCGTCAGCCGCTTGAGGTCAATCACCAGCCGGTCGCGGGTGTGGCGCAGGGCCTTCTCGATTCTGAGCGAGAGCGTTTCCGCATGCTCCGGTCTCAGCTCGCCGTCGAGACGGAGCCAGACGGTTCCCTTGGTCCGAAGCTCGACGAAGACCGGGTGGTCGAGGCACGACAGACGGCGCCAGACGCGGGCGGGCCTCCCCGAGGCAGCCGGCATGCCGTAAGTTCGTCGCTTGAGCCGCGGATGCTGGAAGATGTGCCCCTTCAGCTTGAAGGCTGTCCAGACCGCCATCCCCACCGCCGCCACCGAACGCAGGCGATTGCCGAGAGTCGGCTGGCCGATGGTGGCGTTGACATCTCTCTGTAGCTGGCCGATCTTGCGCCTCACCATTCGGTTCGGGCCGAACAGCCGGCCGGCGAGGAGGACGGGATACGCCCTTCTGAGATCGCGCTCGAATCGCCTGGCCTTGCGCTCGAGCGCGGGATTCCCGGACTTGCCGAGGGTCTGGCACCCTTTCACCCACGTCCTGATCGATCGGAAGATCGACGGCCCCAGGCGCTGGAAATCTTCCTTGAAGCACTTCTCCTGCAGCGCCTCGATCTGTTCCGGGGACAGGACGTCGTGCTCGACCGTGGTGCGGAAGCCGTTGCACGACTTGTAGTAGAGATCGGGGTCAGCGACCAGTTCGGGGCGCAGCCGCCCTTCCGCCATGACCCGATCGTAGAAGGGTGTGCCGGGCGTCGGGCAGTAGATCAGGAACTGGCAGAGGTCGGGCTCCAACTCCAGGAGCCCGTCCAACTCGCTGGCGATGATCTCCTCGTTCTGATACGGCAGGCCGACGATCATGGAGGCCAGGATGGAGATGCCGTGATCGCGCAGATCCCGGAAGAGATCTTCGGGAGCACGGCCCTTCTGCTTGGCGAAGCTCGAGCGCGAGCCCTCGTAGCCGATCCACATGCCGTCGATCCCCATCTCGACGATCTCCTCGATCCGGTACTGGCTGATGGCGCGGATGCTCGCGAACACGAAGATGGAGAGGGGCCTTCCCTTGCGGAGAACCAGCTCGCGGAACTCCATCGCCCTTTTCTTGTTCAGCAGGAAGTCCTCGTCGAGCACCACCAGGGACATGTCGGGATCGACCTCCATGTAACGTTCCACGACCTCGTGGATGTCCGCCCCGGTCGGCAGCAGCTTGATGTGGCGCCTCTTGAAGAAGTGGGAAGTGCAGCAAAAGTCGCAGCCGTTCGGGCAGCCAAGACCCGCGAAGACCATGCCTGTTTTCGACGCGCTGGCGCTGAACACCTTCAGCTCGCTGATCATCAGCGGATGCCGGTACGGCATCTCGGATTGCGGCTCGCCCAGCAGGCGCCGCATGAAGCCCACGCCCTCCTCACGGCAGATGAAGTCCGAGTAAGGAGCCAGGTCCTCATCCGGGAGCACCGTGCCGTACCCGCCCAGCACGATCTTGCTGGCCGGTGAGTGCAGTCGGACCAGCTCGGCGACCTCCTTCAGGCGGTGGAACAGAGGGATGACGAATGAAATGCCGACATAGTCATACCCTTTCTTGAGCTCGCGAATCAGTTCCCTGCGCGAAGGATACTGGAGCACCGAGCAGGGAGCCTCAAGGTTCTCCGCGATGTACTCCAGGGAGAAATGGACATGCACCGAGCGCGGGCTGAACATGCCCTGCTCCCGCGTGACCTGTCCGTGCAGGAGTTCATACCCCACGCTCGGCCCATCTCCTTGATCCGGGCCAATCGGACGACAGACGCTCGTGAAAAGGACCTTGATCATCAGCTCTTTCGACGTCAATGAGACGATCTTCTTGGACGGACCTCGCCGGAGCCGACCATCATGTTTAGGGGTTCACGACCGCCAGCATTCTCTTCGGCGGTCTTGTCTGGTCACGTTTTCTACTCGCCCACTCACCGGTCTCGTTCGCCCTGTGGGACGATCTTCAGGGAGCGCGACCCAGAGGTTCAGGTTGAGCTGAAAAAGAGGAGTGGAAAGTCCTGGTGGGTTTCAATGAGGTATTAGATCTTACGCAAGGACCATCACGCACTTGCAGGAAATGTGCCCGGAAGCTGTCGCCGGGATGATATCTGTCAGTATTCTCGGCTCGACTTGACGCTCACATGCGCCAATTACCCCTGATGATCCGGGACGGGAGGGTCGCTGTCGGCCCTGCGCGCGGGCCGGCTCGAATGAAAAGGTGGAGCCCGCGGCGCGAACGCCGCGGGCTCCTGGCATCACCGCATCGCTGGTTTTCGGTCTGCTACGGCGTGTTGGTGTAGATCAAGTGGTTCGTGGGCATGATGTGGCCCATGAGCGGCAGTGGCTTGGGGCCGACCACCGGCACCGACCAGTTGTCCGCGAGGTCCTTGAACTTCTGGGTCTGCAGGTGGGGCGGGAAGGTCGGAACGACCGGCCATCCCTCATCCGTGGACCCGCCGTAGAAGACCTCGTAGTAGGCGAGGGAAACGCAGGAGTCGTAGTACTTGAACAGCCCCTCGTCCACCCAGGCGATCTCCTCACCGGGATACGCCGCGGCGCTGGTCCACATGCCCATGCTGGTGGTGACCAGGTAGGGCCAGGGCAGGGTCGGGAACATCAGGAACTGAGCCGCGAAGTTGCTGGGAGTCCCGGTGATGTCCGGGCAGGTCCCGAATCCGCGGTACATGCTCAATGTGACCTGCGTGCTCGCCAGGGAGGGCGGGGCCATGCAGCCGACGACGAACGGCAGCAGGTCGCCGTGCGCGATCGCCTCCTCGGTAATGCACATTCCGCCAGGACCGGGAACATCGCGCACCGCTTCGGCGAGCAACGGTCCGGCGGGCGCCGGCAGGTTCATCGGGACGAACGGGTTGGCGGGGGAGTGGGGCGCGATGATGGCATACGAAGTGGCCGGGTGGAAGACGCCAGGCTTGCTGGAGTAGACCGGCTTGTGCGCCAGCCAGTCACCCGCGTGATGGAGCACCAGCACGTTCTCGAAATTGGCCACGCCGGTGCAGTCCTGGGCGTAATCCACGTAGCCGTAGTAGAAGGCTGACTGGTGCGGACCGACGGGAAACAGACAGGGCGGAATCGGGCAGGGCGGAATGGCCCCGGCCGGGAACAGCGATGACAGGTCCGCCTTGGCGGCGAAGCGCCAGACCTGGACCAGGTTGCCGGTGAGCAGATTGACCTCGGTCCAGGTCCTGGTGTAGTCGAGGACCATCGGGCCTGCGAGCAGGGCAAGGCCGGTGGTGGCGTCGGTCACCGTCACCGTGGTGTTGTACTGCGCGCAGGTCGGCATGACCGGGACAGGCCAGTTGACCCGAAGGTAGGTCTGGGAGGCCAGGGTGCAGTTGTTCCAGCAGACTCCCAGTCCGGGCAGGGACGCTTGCGGGAACGCGGGGAGGTTCGGCACGACGGGGCCACAGCACGGTCCGACGTCCAGATTGTCCGGGCCGAAGCACTGGGCCGAGGCAGTCGGTGCCAGGGAGAGGGCGATCACTGTCGCCAGGGTGATGAAGAAGGTGCGAAGCATGAGGTCCTCCAAGATGCGAGTGCGGTTTTCGGGGAAACTGAAAGCACGCGCGGTGCCAAACCCCAGGAATGGGCTCAAGAAGGCCTGAATCGGCGTATTGGTACAGTTCTGGCAGTAGGAGATCCGCTAACCTGCGTCGAATTGAGACACCGAATTGCGCCTTTCTGCCGCGAATCGCTGCGGTCTTGAGAATGGCCACGGCGAACAGAAGTTGGAGCAGCAGACCCCATGCCACCCATGCCACCAGGCGCTAGCGGATCCGGCGGCCGTTGTTGCTGAGCAACACCGCCAGGCCAAGCAGCAGGACGACGCCCAGCAACACCCCTGGAGCCGGTGGAGTCCCAGCCGGGATCGGCGGGATTCACGACAAAGAGATGCGAAAGGAAGTTCAGGGAAGCGCCTCTTGGACAGAACGCGGACGGCCCATCTCGCCAGATCAGGGGGGTTCCCGGCGAGACAGAGTTGGTCCGCTTTGCAGCGATTCGCTGCTCAGGTGCCTTCCGGCTCGATCTGGATGTTGGTGGAGATCAGCACGAGCCAGCCGCGGGCGTTCCGGGTGCGGACCAGGCCCACCCCTTTCGCCACCCACTTCTTCTCCGGCTCGTCCGGTTCGAGCCGGCTGGTCTCTTTCAGCTTGAGCAAGGTGGTGAACTTGCCGGCCGGAACCGTCAGCTTCTTCGTGATGTCGACGATCAGGATCGTCTCGTCCACGACCGGGTACAGGTCCTCGGACTTGTACTGGTCACCGACCTTGGGATCTGCCGGCATGAGGATCGTGGGGGCGGGCGCGGTCGCGGTCTCGGGCGGGTCGGTGGCGAGCACGGCCCCCCCGACCAGCCAGCTGCCCTCGTGGGCCGTGATCTGCCCATTCTCGTACTGGTCGACCAACTCACCGAACTGATAGACCGTGCCGTCGTCGGCCTGGGCGAAGAACTCCCAGGAGATCTCATCCAGCGCGCCGTCCACGAATGCGAGTTCCTTCACCACCCGTGTTTCCGCGGAGCCTCCGCTCCAGGTGAATGCGCGGGTGTCACCGAGGTGCAGTCTGGTGATGACCAGGCGCTCTCCGTCCTCTTTCCCCCGGTA
>JAZDLC010000340.1:0-11774 GCA_043802345.1 Planctomycetota bacterium
GATGCCCTGGCCGCTGGAGAAGTTGGTCGCCCGCAGGCCGACCATGCTCATGCCGGCGGTGACCGCGGCAGCTGCATGCTCGCCCTCCGGCTCGAAGAACAACAGCCTGCGGCCGAAGACGTTCTCCTTGCCGGCGCCTACTGCGGCGGCCCAGCCTTCACCCATCTGGGTGGAGGGGGTGATCGGGTAGGCCCCCGCCGCTTCGCTCGCGGCAGTTTCCATCGCCACGACGCCTTCGCTGCCGTCCATGGAGACTCGAATTCCGGGGTACTTCACAGACTTCTCGCCGCTCATGCGCGTATACTCCTTGCCAGGCTCGCCAGGCTGAGGTTTTCAAACTGTGATTCGGTGACCCAAACGATCGCGTTGGTCGGACAGCGTCCGATCGCCTCCACTCCCGCCAGGTCGTTCTTGTCGTAATTGATGACAGCGAGCCCGTCGACGATCTCGATCAGGCCGTCCTTCGCATCCGCCGCGCAGCGCCCACAGCCAGTGCAGGCGACCTTGCAGAGTTCCTCCGCCGACTCCCCCTCCAGCAGGTTCTTGCACTGCACAATCAAGTGTTGCTCGATCGGCATGAGCTCGAACAGGTCCTTGGGGCAGGCCTCGACGCAGTCGCCACACGCGGTGCACTTCACGGGGTCGACCACCGGCAGGCCGGTCTCGCTCATCTGGATGGCGTCGAATCCGCAGGCTGTTTCGCAGTCGGCGAGGCTCAGGCAGCCCCACGGGCACCCCTTGCCGCCGCCGGAGACCGCCGCGGCCGCGCCGCACGTCGGCAGGCCGAGGTACGCCGCCTTCTGCAAGGCCACGTCGGTGCCGCCGGCGCAGAGCAGGCGGGCCACGACCTTCTTCTTCTCTCCCGCGTCCACGCCGAGATACGACGCCACGTCCGCCACACCTTCCGGTCCCAGGACGCTGCATCCGGACGGCTCTGCTTTCCCCTGCACGAGACCTTCAGCAAACCCCTGGCAGCCGGGGAAGCCGCAGGCGCCGCAGTTGTTCCCCGGAAGGAACTCTACGGTGCCGGAAATACGCGGATCCTCATACACCTTGAACGTGCGGTTGGCGAATGCGATCAGACCGCCGAACACCAGTCCGACACTGCCCAGGATCAGGGCGGAGATCAGGATTGCGGAAACATCCATCTGGTTCGCCTGCTCCTCAGATCAGGCTATGGGTCGGGACGCGGACGGAGCGTGAGAGAACGCTCATGAATCTTCCAGGTTTGCCTGACTCACCAACCAGGCCGCCAGCTTCTCGAGGGGAGTCATCGGCTCAGTGCTCTCGGCCTGCTCCTGGTCTTGCGGCGAGGCGGTCGCGGCGAGAGCCTCGAGGTGGCGCAGGCCCTCCTGCTGCCACGCGATGCTCATGCCACCAAGAGCCCTGACGCTGTCCAGGCTCGGCATCTGGGTGACGGTGAGTCTCCTTGCCGGAGAGTCACCCGCTCCTGGATCATGGACGAATTGCGCCGCCGTCCCGGTGACGAGGGCCGCGATTCCCGGCCCGTCGAACGCCGCGAAGCGCCCCAGGTCGCCTGGCTCCGTGGTCTGCATCACGAACGTGCCAGGAGTGATCAGGCGTGCCAGCAGGCCCGGATCGGTCCGGTCCTTCACCAGCAGCACGATCTTCTGCTTCCCGTCCAGGAAACTGGCCAGATCACATGCCCGCAGGGCCGCCCCGCCGCCGATCACGATCAGGGGCGGCGCGAGGGCTCGCTCCGAGGAGTTCCAGCTGTTGTGTGAGAGCTGGGTCAGGAACTGGCTGTGCGTGCTCTGGTCAAACTCGGACGACCGTGTCAGATTGACCACGCGCGCGGCGCCAAAGGCCCGGCCGATCTTGCCCAGAGCGCCATTCACCGCGTCGTACAGGCAAGTCTCCGGACCGACCTCCACGATCGGGCAGCCCGAGCTGTCCGCGGCCACTTCATCGAGAGTCCGGATCGCCTCCCGCAGGCGCCCCTGAACCACCTGGTCGAGCTCTCCCTCGTTCGCGAAGAGCCCCGCGAAGCGGTCCAGGTCGATGCGGTCCTTGGCAAACGCCCCCATGTCGGCGTGGACATCGTCGCCGTTGGTGGAGGCGACCGGCTGGCCTGACTCCACCAACCTGCGCACCTCTTCCACAGTGGCCGCCACCGCGGACCGGAATGTACGGAGGGGCGCCTGAAGCGCCGTCTCCACTGCGGACATCCGTTCGTCAGACTGCATATTGATCCAGCTCCGCGTTCAGCAGGTCGATCTTCTCCTGCGCCGTGTACTTGGGTAGCTCGCGCAACTTGTCGTAACGTGCGTTTTGTTCATTCCGGTAGAAGAGGCCGAGCCGGATGCTCCCGGAGGCCTCCGCCAGGCGTCGGGCTTCTGCCAGGTTGGACGGGTCGTGCTGGATGTGGTGCTTGTAGAGACCCTCCACATCCTTGTCGCGAACGCCGTCCTTGTGGATGAGGAGTTCAACCACATCCGGCTTGCGCACCGCCTCCTGGTAGACACCAGGCGTGAAGACCGGGCAGCGCTGCAGCACCCGCACGAAGGCAAATCCCTTGTGTTTGAAGGCGGCCCGGATCGTCTGGTAGAGGTGGGCCGGCGCCCAATCCGCGGTCTGCGCCACGAAGGAAGCGTTCGTGATGCCCAGCGTCACAGCCAGTGGGTTCAGGGCCGGCAAGTAGCTGCCAAGCGGCTGGGTATTGCTCGCGTGCCCCTGAGGCGTGGTCGGCGAGGTCTGGTTCTTCGTCAGGCCGTAGATGTTGTTGTCGAGCAGCATCGCCACCATGTTGACGTTGTACCGGATGGCATGTACCCAGTGCGCGGCCCCGATGGAACAGCAGTCGCCATCGCCCATGACGGCAAAGACGTCCAGGTCGGGCCGGGTCATCTTGATACCGGTGGCCACCGGCAGGGCCCGGCCATGAATGGAGTGGAACCCGTACGTCTTCATGTAGTGGGGAAAGCGGCTGGAACAGCCGATCCCGGAGCAGAAAACTGTCTTCTCCCGCTTGAGCTGCTCCGACTCCAGCAGCCTTTGCACAGCCGACAACAATGAGTGGTCGCCGCAGCCGGGGCACCACCTCGGAAGGGCGCTGCCGTAGTCCGCCATGGAGAGGAAGTCGTCATCAGTGGCATGGTCACAGCTGAGCAGGGAGCAACTCATGTCGCTCATGATTCACCTCCAGCATTGAGTCGCTTCTCGATGCCTTCAAGGATCTGGGCCGGTCGCAGCGGTTCGCCATGGCAGCGAGTCCAGCAATCGACGTCCACCAGCAGTTGCGCCCGGAGGAGCCAGGCAAGCTGGCCCATGCGCCGGTTCTCCACGGTGATGTGCGGATCGCCCAGGCGGTCGCTGTGGTTGATCTCCACCGTCATGACCTTCTTGAAGCGATTGAAGATCTGCTTCAGACCTGGCTGCAGCGGCGAGAGGAATGTCAGGTGCGTGGAGGAGACCTTTAACCCCTTGGCGCGAGCCTTGTCGACCGCCTCCTCGATGGCGCCCTGGGTCGAGCCCCAGCCGACCACCAGCATGTCACCCGAGTCGTCGCCGCGAACCCTGGGCGGCTTCAGGGTCTCCTGAAGGACGGCCAGCTTCCGGCTGCGCATCATCATGCCCTGCTCGTTCTCGGCAGGGGCATAGCTGACCTTGCTCTTGCTGTCGTGTGACAGCCCGGTGGCCACGAACATGCCGTTCGGCTGGCCAGGGATGATGCGCCGGCTCAGGCCGGTCGCCGGATCCCACCCAAATGGTATCTGACCCTCCGGAATGGGGGACTGATCCGGCGGATGCCCCTGCCACCTTTGATCGAGCTGCGGCCTCGGGAACGGCTGGACCCCGGTGGCCAGATTGGCGTCCGACAGGATGACCACCACGGCGCGGAAGGTCTCGGCGATGCGACGGGCGGTGACCACGCAGTGGAAGCACTCCTCGATGGTCGCCGGGGCGAGAACCACCTTGGGGGCATCCCCCGGCTGCCCGAAGATTGCCGCCAGCAGGTCCGACTGCTCCACCTTGGTGGGCAGGCCGGTGCTGGGGCCGCCCCGCTGAACGTCCATCACGACCAGGGGGGTCTCGGTCATGACCGCCAGGGCGATGAACTCCGTCTTGAGCGCCAGGCCCGGTCCGGAGGTGACCGTGAAAGCGACCTTGCCGGCAAACGAGGCGCCGATGGCGCAGCCGACGGCGGCGATCTCATCCTCGGCCTGGTGGACCACCCCTCCCACCTTGTGGAAGACCTCGGCGAGATAATGCGAAACGGAAGTGGCGGGCGTGATCGGGTACATCGCCATGAAATCCATGCCGGCGGCGATCGCGCCCATTCCGAGGGCGGTATTGCCGTTCATGACCACCATTTCCCGGCCGAGAAGCCCCGGTGGAATCTCGAACTGGACGTCGAGGTTCTCCTGGGCCCATTTGTACCCCAACTCCAGCAGGCGCACGTTCCGCTCGTAGATCTCTTCCGACTTCTTGCGGAACTGATAGGCGATCTGCGCCTTGGCCTTCTCCATGTCGCGAGCATAGATGTAGCAGAGCATGCCGAGGGCGAGCATGTTCTTGCCCTTGCGGGGGTTGTCCACCACTTGCAGGCAGATCTCCTCCATCGGGACGAGGACGATCCGGTAGTTCTTGCCGGACATCTCCTCCATGGCGGCGGCCCACTCCTCCCGGATGGACGGATCCTCGTGATTCTCCCACATGTTCTCCAGCAGGATCAGCGCGTCGTCGGCGAGTGAGTCCAATCGGTGCCGCGAAAGAACGGCCTGCTCGTTGAAGGCGACCACCAGGTTGGTCTCATCGCCCCAGTTGGTCACGGTGTTCGTGCCCAACCGGATGCGGTTGCCGGAGGTTCCGGGCGCGGACCGGGGCGGAGGTTGGATTTCGGCGGGAATGATCTCAACGGTCCAGACCCCGTTCCCCATCTTGGCGGAGACCGAGCCGAAGATCTGACCGCATTTCTGGGCCCCTTCCCCGCCATCAGAGACGATCTCGACGACATGCTCGGAGAGCCGAATCGGCGCCTTCGGCGCCTTGGTTTTGGGGGAGGGAGAGGGCTTCGAGGGAGAGGACGAACTAGGACTGGTCATGTCTCTTTTCGATCCGATCCAGAGCAAATGCAGAATCTCGAATTCTAGCAAAGCGCGGGCACGTGCAGAAAGGCCACATTGACTCAAAGAAGAAAAAGGTGAGGCCGCCCGGGCCGGCCCTGAAACAACTTCCCAGTTTCGCGACACGGGCGTCGTCGCGGAGTTCTCGGACGAGGTCGCATCACCGAGCCGCGCGGTTGGAGAGCCGGTGAAAAAGGCAGCATGTGAAGGGGGAGTCAGAAAGGGCGTAACCGGCGAGGAACGTACTCCTTGGCCGGGTCCTCACCGGCACCGCACGTGGTCCTGTCCGACCAGGGTGCCGAGGGCGTCGAGCGACTCCTCGGTGACCTTGATCTTGTAGCTCGAACCGCAGCGGATCAGCTGGTCGTCCCCGCCGGGGCGGATGAACTTGAGGTACAGCGGCACTTCGCCCGGGAGCTCGAGGACGATCTGCCTGAGCCGCTCGAGGAACGGTTCGTCGGCCGCCTCCAGAGTCAGGATCACCCGATCGACGCGGCGGGCCAGGACCTGCTCCACCGGCTCGACCCGCCGGACTCTCAGGGATGGCTCCTCGCGGCTGCTGTCGATCAGGCCCGAGAACAGGCAAATCGCGTCGTCTTCGACATGCTGCTCGCAGTTTTCGAAGTCCTCGGCGAAGCAGACCGCCGAGACCGATCCGCCGTCATCATTCACGATCCGGAACATCGCCATCTTCTTCCCCGCCGAGCGCCCCTTCCGGGTGATTCTGGACCTCAGGCCGGCCACCGCGCCACCGACGGTCACCTCGGCGCGGTCCGCAAGGCCCGTCAGCTCCGCGAGCTGGTGGGTGGAGAAGCGGTCGAGCGTCTTTTTCCGCGCCCGGAGCGGGTGGCCCGACAGGTAGAAGCCGAGCACGGCCTTTTCCCGGGCCAGTTTCTCCTTCTCCGGCCATTCCGGAACTTCGGGCAACCGGAAGTCGGTCTCGGAGGTCTTCGGTGTGGTCCCGAACAGCGCCAGTTGACCTGCCTGGCGGTCGGTCTGGGTGGTCTGGCCGATCTTGACCAGGGACTCCAGGCCTTTCAGGATCCGGGCCCTGGGGAGGCCCGCCCAGTCGTACGCTCCGGCGGAGATGAACGCCTCGTGGACCGAGCGCGACATGTGCGCCGTCTCGACCTCCTCGAACGCCTCCAGCAGCGACCGGAATGGCCGGCCCAGCCGCTTCCTTGCGGAAAGCACCGCCTCCACCGGCTTCTCTCCCACCCCCTTGATGGCTCCCAGGCCGAACCGGATGGCGCCGTCCGAGATGGTGAAGTCGAGCTCAGATTTGGTTAGATCCGGCACCAGCACAGGGATCCCGATCCGCCGGCACTCATCCATGTACACAGCAACCTTGTCGGTATCGCCCCGGTCGATCGACATGCAGGCCGCCAGGAACTCGCACGGATGGTTCGCCCGCGCCCAGGCCGTCCGATAGGTGATGATCCCGTACGCCACCGTGTGGCTCTTGTTGAAGCCATACCCGGCGAAGAAGGCCATGTCGGTCCAGATCTTCGTGGCGACCTTCCGGTCGACGCCCCGCTTCACGGCGCCGTCGATGAATTTCGTCTCGAACTTCGCCATGACCTCGGGCTTCTTCTTGCCCATCGCCTTGCGCAGGTTGTCCGCCTCGTCCAACGAGAATCCGGACAGCTCGTTGGAGATGCGCATGATCTGCTCCTGGTAGACCATGACGCCGTAGGTTTCCTTCAGGATCGACTCCAGCGACTCGTGCGGATACTCGATCGCCTCCGTTCCATGTTTGCGATGGACGAACGAGTCGACCATGCCGGAGCCGAGAGGTCCCGGGCGATAGAGGGCCAGGATCGCGACGATGTCCTCGAACGTGTCCGGTTTCATCTTCTGGAGCAGCTCGCGCATGCCGCTCGACTCGAGCTGGAACACGCCGGTGGTGTCGCCCGCCTGCAGCAGTTCGTAGGTCTTGCTGTCGTCCAGCGGCAGCTTCTCCAGGTCGACCTCCGTTCCCGAGGCGCAAATCAGCTCCTCGGCGCGCTTCAGGATCGTGAGCGTCTTCAGTCCCAGGAAGTCCATCTTCAGCAGGCCGATCGACTCCAGCTCATTCATGGAGTACTGGGTGTTGATTTCCTGCTGCACCCTGCTGAGAGGAACGTACTCCTGAAGCGGCTTGTCGGTGATCACCACGCCCGCCGCGTGGGTCGAGGCGTGCCGGTTGAGCCCCTCGATGCTGAGCGAGATCTCGAACAGCCGATCGATCTGCGGATCCTCCTCCCGGAGCTTCCTGAGCTCGGCATCCTGTTCGAGAGCGTCCTTGAGCCTGGTCCCGACGGTGGCCGGGATCTTCTTGCAGATCTGGTCCACTTTTCCCAGGTCGATCCCCAGCACCCGGCCCGTGTCCCGGATGGCCGCCCTGGCCGCCAGGGTGCCGAAGGTCACGATCTGGCAGACGCAATCCCGCCCGTACTTCTCCTGAACGTACTGAATGACCCGCTCCCGCCGGTCGCGGCAGAAGTCGATGTCGATATCGGGCATGGAGACCCTGCCCCGGTTCAGGAAGCGCTCGAACAGCAGATTGTACTTCAAGGGGTCGACGTCGGTGATGCCCAGGGCATACGCCACGATCGAACCCGCTGCCGATCCCCGGCCCGGCCCGACCGGAACATCATTCGCGCGGGCGAACTCCATGAAATCGGCGACGATCAGGAAGTAGGCCGAGAAGCCCATCTCGGAGATGACTTCGATCTCGTGTTCGAGCCGCTTCCTGATCCGCTCGTCAATGCGGCCGTACCGCCGCTCACACCCTTCCTCCGAGAGGCGCCGGAAATAGGGCGCCGGCTCCTCCCCGGTCTTGATTTCGAAGTGGGGCAGGTGGAATTCGCCGAACGGCAGCTCCACGTTGCACCGCAGCGCCACCTCGTAGGTCTGCTCGCACAGTCGGTCGGCGCCCCGAAACAGGGTCGCCATCTCCTCGCTGGTGCGAAAGTGCTGCTGGTCCGTATCAATATGCCGCCGCCGGTCGTCCTCCAGCGTCTTGCCAGAGCCGATGCACATCAGCACCTCGCGGGCGGCGACATGTTCCGGCTTCAGGTAATGAACGTTGTTGGTCAGGACCATTTCGGTCCCGGTGCGCCTGGCGATCTCCATCAGGCCTTCCCGCTGGCGGCGCTGCAGCGGGATCTCGTTCTCCATGATCTCGATGAAGTAGTTGTCCTTGCCGAAGATCTCCCGGTACTCGTGCACCAGTCGTTCGGCGCCGGCGCTGTCGCCCGCCAGGATCTTCTTGGAGAGTTCTCCGGACATGCAGCCGGAGAGCGCGATCAGACCGGAGGCGTGGTTCCTCAGGAGGCCCCGGTCGACACGCGGCACGAAGTAGAACCCGTCCAGGTATCCCCGCGAGACCAGCTTGATCAGGTTCGAGTACCCCTGGTAGTTCTCCGCCAGCAGTGTCAGGTGGTGGACCGGCTGGCCCTGTTCCCTGGAGGTGTGGTCCTCGGCGGCGACGTTCATCTCACAGCCGAGAATCGGGGTGATGTTCCGGGCGCGTGCCTTCTTGTGGAACTGGATGGCGCCGAACATGTTGCCGTGGTCGGTGAGCGCCAGGCGGTCCTGATTCGCCGCCACGGCGGCATCGCACAGGGCGTCAATCCGCGCCGGAGCCTCCAGCAGACTGAAGTGACTGTGGCAATGCAGGTGCGCGAATCGAACCACGGGTGCCCCTCCGGCGAGCGGCGCGACAACGTATCGTCTCGCTTGACGGAAAGGAAGCAGCGCTGATACCTTTCGCCCGACCGCTCTCGGTCGAGGTACCCATCGCTCCCCCCCTTTACCCCTCCAGGAGCTGCCGTGGCCCGGATTCTCGCGATCTTGCTGCTTCTCGCCCTGTCTGAGGGGTGTTCGACCGGTGCCGGCTCCGCGCTGGATGCGGACCGGCGCCTTGAGCTGGATGCGTTCTGGGATCTCTACCAGCTGGAAGATCCTGGCTGGCCCGGTGTGCGCGACCGGTGGTACGGCTACGGAGGCGAGGAGCGGCAGTTGCTCATCATGAGCCTGGTCCGGCATCTGGTCCACTCCGCGCCGCTGGTCCGTCAGGGGAGCGATGGGCCGGTGCCGGGATGGAAGCGGCCACAGCGCGAATTACTGGCACTAGGAAGCGAGGAGGTCGTCCCGGTCCTGGTCGAGGCGCTGCGCGTGGGGCGGGATCCGGCCTCGCTCCTGCCAATCAGTGAGACTCTCGCCGGATTCTTCGCGCTGGAGGAGCTGACAGATCTCCTGGATCATCCTCGCGAAGGGGACTCCGAGGTCGGCGTCCCTTTCGTCATGAGCGCCATGGTCAAGGTCGGCGGGACGGACGCAATCACCCGGGTCGGCAGGATCCTGAGAGCGGATCCGGACTGGAAGCGGAGATCGTCCGCCGCCGACGCCCTCGGCACGGCACGGTACTCCGACCGGGAGCGGGCGGTGGGGGAACTGGCGGCGGGATTCTCCGATTCTGATCGATTCGTGGTCCAGCGGGCGATCCAGGCCACGGCCCTCATCGGGTCTATCCAGGCCGCGCCACGCCTGGCGCAGCTGTATGCGGAGTCGCGGGCAAAGGGGGACGAGAAGATGGCCTCTCTTGCGCTGACCGTGCTTCGCCGGTTGACCGGGAGGGTCATCCAAGGCGATGATCCGGAACTCTGGAAGCAGGCGGCCCGGCAGGCCGCCGAGAGCTCCCGCTGAATCGGTCAAAGACACTGGAGTGGAGCATGGACTACACCATCCGCAAGATCTCGGAAGGGTGTGTGCGTTGTCAGGCGCCGTTCGAGGCGGGGAACCCGCTCTATTCCCTGATTCTGTTGGAAGAGGAGGAGCCAGCGCGGTTGGACCTCTGCGTGTCCTGTTTCGAACTCCGGGAAGCCGATCCAGAGCGTGAATTTGCCTTCTGGAGGACCCGCCGGGCGGAATCGACGCAGGTACGGCGCATGGTCGACTTCAACCTCCTGCGCGAGCTGTTCTTCCGGATGGCGGAGAGGGAGTCTCCGGAATACCGTAAGATCTGTTATTTGTTGGGTTTAGTGCTTATCCGCAAGCGCGTGGTGAAGCTACAGGAGTTCACCTCGGAAGGGGGGGTTGACTATCTGGTGGTGACCGCCAAGCAGCGTGAGCATCCCATCCGCCTCGAGGCGCCGGAACTCAGGCCCGAGGAATTCGGCGAGCTGCGTGACCACCTGGTCGGTCTGCTCGACATGGATCTGGGGCCGGAGAGCGACCTGCCGGCGCAGTTCCCCGGGGAAGACGAGGCCGACGGAGAGAGCTGAGAGCCTGGGGAGGCCCGGCCGCGGGCCGAAGAGGCGCTCTGCGTGCTACTTACGTGTGAGTCCTTCGCGACTCGTGCGGATCTTCCCGTACTCGTACTCAGCGCAGCGGTACGCGTACTCGAGCCCTCCCACGCGGGTCCGTCCTCGACGATTCGAGTACGAGTACGGGATCGATGCCCGGCACCTCGCTCTGCGGTTGCGGCTGGCGCCCACGCCGCGAAGAACCCAAACGCAAGTAGTCCGCGGGAATCGTCATAGGTGAGGGGTGGGGCAGGATGGAGAATCAGGGTTTTTCGGGAGGATCCAGAAAAGCCAGAAGAAGTTCTCCACAGCGACGGTGACCCGCGCCAATCGTCGCAACTTCAAACAGACGCATTTCAGTGAATAAAACTGATTTACCTCATGCACATGTTTTCCACACGCGGTGCAATTATTTCGGTCTGCACCCGCTTGACGCTGCCGAAAAGGAGGGGTACCTTTCCACCCAAGTGGTGCAATGTGGAGGAGACAAGTACCAGTGGGCTTCATCGGGAGTTTTAAACACACATTGGATCCCAAGGGACGGGTCTTTGTGCCCAAGAAGTTCCTGGCCTCCCTCCCCGAGAACGAGCCCCGCCACTTCACCATCACCCGCGGCTTCGAAGGATGCCTGTCTCTCTACACGGCTGGCGCCTGGACGCGCACCGTGGAGACCATGAAGGCCAAGGCCAAGGGAGAGCGGGAGATCCGGGACTTCAAGCGCATGATCTTCGCCCCGGCTTCGCAGCAACCGATCGATTTATCGGGCCGGATTCTGGTTCCCGAGCACCTGCGCCTGGCGGCGAAGCTGACTCGGGATGTCGTTTTCGTCGGCATGGACGACGAGATCGAACTCTGGGATCACGACACCTGGACTCGCTACTCGGACGAGGTCTCGCCCCAGTTCGAGGAAAGCGGGAAGGGGGTGCTCTGATGATGTCCACGATCGAGGCGCCTCCGGCAACACTGATCGAGACGCCTCCGGCGTCCTTGGAGAGCGACATGAGCGCTGCGGATCATCGCCCGGTTCATGTGCCGGTTCTCCTCGACCAGGTCCGGGAGGTGATGGCACCCGCCCTGAGATCCTGGCTGCTCGACCTGACGGTGGGAGCCGCGGGGCATGCGGCAGACCTGCTTCAGGCCTCCAAGGAGCTGCGGCTGCTCGGCATCGATCAGGATGCGAGGATCCTCGCCCTGGCCAGGGAGCGCCTGCGGGGGTTTGGCGAGCGGGTGCGACTGGAGTGCGCCAACTTCGACCGGGTGGGCGAGATCTGTGCGCGCATGGGGCTTTCCGGCGTGGACGGTGCCCTGATCGACCTGGGTGTCTCCTCGCTCCAGCTCGACGACCCGGAGCGCGGTTTCTCCTTTGTCCAGGACGGCCCCCTGGACATGCGCATGA
>JAZDLC010000341.1:0-2010 GCA_043802345.1 Planctomycetota bacterium
GGCGACCATCCCGCCCTCGAGCTGGTCTGCAACGACGGACAGGATCTCGGCTTCGTCGGCGATGAGACGATCGACTTCATCTGGTCCTTCGATGTCTTCGTGCACCTGGAGAAACCGGAAGTCGCGGCTTATTTCGCGCATTTCAAGCGCGTGTTGCGGCCGGGAGGCCTCGGCGTCGTGCACTACGCGACGCTCGATCGCGCTCCTCTGGCTGAGCGCAAGGTCGGCTGGCGCGCGGAGTTCACTTCGGGCGACATGTTCGCCCTGCTGAAAGAGCACGGCTTGCGGATCGTCCAGGACTTCTACGATCCCCACATCTCGTTCGCCAACTCCTCCGTGATCGTCTTCCGGAAGGAATGACGCGGCAACCACCGCGAACCGCGCCACCGCGGGAGAAAGAGCCCCGGGACAGAATGAAAGCGAGATTCCTGCCACTCCTGCTGTTGCTGGTTCTCGGCTGCTCGGACGAGAAAGCGGCTCCCCGTCACTCGGTGATCCTGATCTCCATCGACACGCTGCGGGCGGACGCGCTGGGATGCTACGGATACGAGCGGGACCCATCGCCGGTGCTGGACGCGTTTGCGGCGGAGAGCGTTCGTTTCGAGACGACGATCGTGCAGAGCGCCGCCACGCCGTCGTCGCACGCGGCGATGCTCACCAGCCAGAGTCCCGCCATCCTGAAAAGGGGGGCCAGGTTTCCGGAGAACGAGCAGGATCTGGATCCGGAGACGGCGTCCTATGGCTTCGGCCTGATCGATGGACTGACGCCGACGATTCAGTCGCGGCTGCACGAGGCCGGCTTCCGGACCGCGGCCTTCACCGCTCACGAGGCGTGGCTGGGGGAGAAGAACGGGTTTCACACCGGGTTCGATCACTTCGAAACCGGCTATCCGGACGCGCCGGAGAACATCGCCCGCGTCGAGAAGTACCTCTCCAGCGACGATTCGAGACCGCTCTTCCTCTTCATCCATTTCTATGACGTGCATTCGGACTTCGAGAATCTCCCCTACCGGTCGCCGGCGCCGTTTTTCGGCCGCTACTCGTCCTGGTACACCGGCGACTTCGACGGCTCGGGCGGCGACGGGCTCCATTCGAGCAGGCTGCTCCAGGCCATGCACAAGGGCCAGGAGCGCTTCGAGGAGGAGGAGACCCGCTACGTGCGGGATCTGTATGACGAGGGCGTGGCCTTCATGGACGAGCAGATGGGCCGGCTCTTCGACCTGCTGCGGCGAAACGGCCTGTATGACGAGTCGCTGGTGATCGTCACGGCGGATCACGGAGAGGAGTTCCAGGAGCACGGCGGGTTGTTGCATTACCAGCACTACGACGAAGTCCTCAAGGTTCCGCTGCTGATCCGGTTCCCTGGCGGCGCTCACGGGGGGACGGTGGTGCGCTCCCAGGTGCGCTGTGTCGACATCAGCCAGACCGTGCTGGCGCATCAAGATCTCCCGCCACTGCCGTCATCCCAGGGAGTCTCACTGCTGCGGTTGGTCCAGGAGAGCGCGGAGGGACTCCCGTCTTCCGGCGGTATCCCTCCCAGTTTCACCTACGACGGACGGAAGGTGGCGTACCGCACGGACAGCTACAAGGTCCTCGGTCTCTGGAAGGAGAAGGGGCATCTCTTCGATCTGAAGGCCGACCCCCGGGAGCAGAACGATCTGAGCGGGGTGCAGGTCGAGCTGTTCGAGAAACTGAGCGCCCGGCTCCTCGATCTGGTGGTGAAGGGCCTGGAACGGGGAGAGAAGCTGGCCGACCTGCGGAGCAAGGCCGGTCAGGAGATCAAGCAGTTCTCCGAGGACGATCTGCGCATCCTCGAGGAACTCGGCTACACCGACAAGTGATCAGAGGTTCAGGAGGCCGAGCGGCTCGAACTGCTGGCCCAGCACGGCGCGGCTGTCGGCGCCGAGCCAGCGGTCCAGTACGGTCGCGTAGACGCGCCGGAAGTCGGTGTGGAACTTCGGGGCATCCTCTTCCAGGTCGGTGAGGCTGGGATGCTCGCCGATCAGCCCC
>JAZDLC010000342.1:0-24346 GCA_043802345.1 Planctomycetota bacterium
GATCAGCATCGGCGCGGTGGTGCGCGGGCCGGGCGAAGTCTCCCGGGACAAGCTGCTGAAGCTGGCGGACTTCGCTCTCTACCGGGCGAAGGAGGTGGGACGCAACGCGGTGGTGGTGGTCAACGCCGACGAGGCGCCCAACCTGGCGCTTTAGGCCTGCATTCCCGCTATGCTCGCGGCATGGCGCGGCGCCGCATTCCCCTGACCGTGGAAGCAGGACTTCTGGTTCTGCCGGTGCTGCTGTTTCCGCTGCTGCTGTTCGGCTTCTCCAGCCGGGAAGAGCGATTCGTCCCCGGGGAGCCGCCGGCCCGCACGCTGCAGCTGGTCATCGCCTCACCGCAGTGGGAAGGGATCAAGTTCGAATTCGAGGAAGGGTTCCGGCGCTGGCTGTACGAGAAGCGGCGGCTGGGAGTCGAGGTCCGCTGGATCGACGTGGGCGGCGGCGCGACGACGCTGCGCTGGATTCAGGAGCAGTTCCGGCAGCGTCCCGACGGGATCGACGTGGATCTCTTCTTCGGCGGCGGCACCGATCCGTACGACACGCTGAAGGAGGCCGGGCTGCTGCAGCGCTACGAGCCCGATCCGGACATTCTGAGAGGGGTGCCGGAGAGGGTGGGCGGCTTCCCCATCCTCGATCCGGATCGTTTTTGGTTCGGGACTGCCCTGACCGGGTTCGGCATCATGGTCAACAGCGAGGTCATTCGCTGGGTGGACGGGCTCAAGGGCGTGGAAGTGAAGGGCTGGGACGATCTGGCCGATCCGCGCCTGCGCGGCTGGGTCGGCGCCGCGGATCCCCGGGGGTCATCCTCGTTCCACACACTGTACGAGATCCTGCTGCAGGTCCGGGGCTTTGAGCAGGGGCTCAGGCTGATCCGGCTGATGGGCGCCAACGTGGCCGCCTACTCCAGGTTTTCCGCCGAGGTCCCGAAGCTGTGCGCGGTGGGGCAGGTCGCCTGCTCCATGACGATCGATCATTACGCCAGGGCCCAGATCGACCAGGTCGGGCCGGCGATCCGGTTCGTGCTTCCGGAAGGGGAAACGCTGGTGAACGCGGACGCCGTGGCCATCCTCAAGGGGGCGGGAAACCAGGAGGCCGCGAGGCTGTTTGTCGACTTCTTGTTGTCGGACGAGGCCGGCCGGCTGTGGATGCTGAGGAAAGGCGAGCCGGGGGGGCCCGTGCGCCATCCACTCAACCGGGCCTGCGTTCGTCCCGGTCTCTACGAGCTGGTGGAGGGGAGGTCGAATGTTCGCGTCAACCCGTTCCGGATGCGTTTCTCATTCCGCTACGATTATCCGCGGGCCGCACTGCGCTGGAACCTGCTGAACGACCTGCTGGGAGCACTGGTGATCGATACCCGGGCAGAACTCCGTGCGGCCGTGGAGGCGTATCAACAGCTCGAAGGAGCGGCGAAGGCGCGGGCGGGAGAGTTGCTCTTCGAGAACCCGGTGACGGAGCAGGAGGCCCTCGAGATGGCGGCTCTGGAGTGGAAGTCGGACGAGTCGTTTCGGGAGCGGAAGAAGATCGAGTGGCGGAGATTCGCCGGGGAGCGATACGCTGCGGTGGCCGATCTGCTGGTCGAGGAGCGCGAAGAATGACGTCGGTTCAGGTGCGGTCGCTCGCGGTGAGCTATGGCGCCACCTGTGTGCTGCGGGATGTCGACCTGGAGATCGCCGACGGTGAGCTCTTCTTCCTGCTGGGTCCCTCGGGGTGCGGCAAGACCACGCTGCTGCGGACCATCGCGGGATTCGTCGAGCCAGTGAGCGGCGACATCAGCTTCGATGGGCGCTCCGTGGCGGCGGTGCCTCCGGCGCGGCGCGACTGCGGCATGGTCTTCCAGAACTACGCGCTGTGGCCCCACCTGACGGTGCGGCAAAACGTCGCCTTCGGCCTCGATGTGCGCAAGGTCAATGCCGAGGAGAAGCGCGAGCGCGTCGCCGAGGCCCTGCGGCTGGTGAAGATGGAGGAGTACGCGGATCGGACCCCCAACCGGCTGTCGGGCGGACAGCAGCAGCGGGTGGCTCTCGCGAGGGCGCTGGTGGTGCGGCCCGCGGTGCTGCTGCTGGATGAGCCGCTCTCGAACCTGGATGCGGCGCTTCGGGTCGAGCTGCGCGGGGAAATCCGGGACATCCAGCGCAGCACGCAGCGGACGGCCGTGTATGTCACGCACGACCGGGCCGAGGCGCTGGCCCTGGCCGATCGGATCGCCGTGCTGCGAAACGGACGTATCGAGCAGGTTGGCAAGCCCGAAGACCTCTACGACCGGCCGGCTACTCCTTTTGTCGCCGGCTTCGTGGGTGACGCGAACCGGATCGGGTGCAAGGCGATCGGCCCCTCCGAGGGGGGGTTCCGCGTGGAGGCGGCATTTGGTTTCCTTCACGGCCGTTGCCCGGCGGGAAGGCCGGGAGATGGCGAGAGGGCCCTCGCCCTGGTCCGGCCGGAGCGGCTCGCGCTCCTTTCGATGGATGACGGGACCTCAGACGACCTCGAGGGACGGGTCCGGCGGCGGACGTTCCTGGGTGAGTTGGTCCAGCACGAGGTCGAGCTGGCCGAGGGGAATCTGCTGCGAGCGCTGAACCTGGGCGGGCAGCAGGAGTTTCCGGAGGGGGCGAAGGTGAAGGTCCGGGTGGAGGACGCGCTCGTCTACCCCGATGAGAGCGACGGGAAGGGCTGAGCGGTTTGGCTTCCCGCCCGATTCTGCCCCTGCTGCTGCTCCTCTTCTTCGCCTTCTTCCTGATCTATCCCGTCGGCCACATCCTCGCGGGCGCGTTCATCGTGGATGGGCGGCTCTCACTCGAGGCGTTCCGGCTGGCCTTCTCGAGCGAGGTGATCGTCGCCTCGATCCAGAACTCGTTCATGGTGGCGACGGTGGTGACGATCCTCTCGTCCTTGATCGCCGTGCCGCTGGCCCACCTGTTCGCCCGCTACGAGTTCCGCGGCCAGCGGCTTCTCCAGGGAGCCCTGCTCGCGGCCCTGGTGCTGCCGCCGTTCGTTTCCGCGGTCGGCATCCGCCAGCTCTTCGCCCGGTTCGGCTCGGTCAATCTGGCGCTGCTCGAGTTCGGCGTCGTTTCCGAGCCGATCGACTTCCTCGGGGCGCATCCGCTCGCCGGCGTGATCGGCATGGAGACCTTCCATCTCTATCCGATCCTGTTCCTGTACCTGGTCGCGGCGCTCAGGAACGTCGATCCGTCCCTTCTGGAGGCGGCCGAGGGAGCGGGCGCGGGCCGCCTCACCCGACTGGTCCGGATCACCCTGCCGCTGGCCCTGCCGGGCTACTTCGCCGGAACGATCATCGTCTTCATCTTCGCGCTGACCGATCTGGGCACGCCGATCGTCTTCGGCGCGACCGAGCTGGTGCCGGTGCAGATCTTCGATCGGGCCATGGGCGCGAACCGGGGGCCGGTGGCGTACGCCATGGTGCTGATTCTGCTGCTGATCTCCTCGCTGCTGTTCCTCGGGGGCCGCAGGATGGTCGCGCGCGGTGAGACGAGCCAGGCCACCAAGGGGAGCGTGGCGGCTCCCCCGCGCGCGATCCGAACCGCCTGGTGGCCGCTCATTCTCGCCGGGTTGGTGCTGCTGGCGCTGCTCACGCTGCTCCCGCACTTCGCCATCCTCACGGTCGCTTTTTCGGAGCGCTGGTTCTTCACCATCTTCCCGGAGCAGTTCTCCTTGGGCCACTTCCAGCAGGTTCTCACGGACGAGACCGCCTACCTGGGTGTCCGCAACTCGCTGGTGTATGCCGGTTGCTCCACGCTCCTCGACCTCCTGCTGGGCCTGGCGATCGCCTGGATCGCCGTCCGCGGAAGGGGGCGCATCGGCGCGCTGCTCGATTCCTGCGCCATGTTGCCGCTGGCGTTGCCGGGAGTGGTGCTCGCCTTCTCCTACGCGGGCTGCTTCTCCGGCACGATGCTCGACCCCCGGCGCGACCCGTTCATGCTGATCGTGCTGGGGTATGCCGTGCGCCGGCTGCCGTACATGGTGCGCGCGGCGGACGCCGGCCTGCGCCAGGTGCCGGTGGCGTTCGAGGAGGCAGCGCGCAACCTCGGAGCCTCCGGCCTCAGGACCTTCCGGCGGATCACGCTGCCGCTGCTGGCCGGCTCTCTTCTGGCCGGCTGCCTGCTGGCGTTTTCATTCGCCATGCTGGAGGTCTCAGAGAGCCTGATCCTGGCCACCTCCAAGCAGGACTATCCGATCGCCAAGGCGATCTACGTGCTCCTGGGGGACCTCTCGAGCGGCCCGCAGGTGGCCTCGGCCATGGGGGTGCTGGGAGCCGGCCTGCTGGTCTACTCCCTCCTGGTCGCCGGCAGGATCCTGGGGAAGGGGTTGGGGCGGCTGTTCCGGGCGTGATGCCTCACCGGATGTGGATATTCGGCGCTGGATCGATTCCGATGCCGATTCCGACCCCGATTCGTTCCACGGCCTGTTAGGGATAAACGACATGCGGACCTTCACCACACGCTTCCGGGCCCGGTACTGCGAGACCGACGCGGCCGAGGTGCTGTACTACGGCAGCTTCATGAAGTACTTCGAGGTGGGGAAGATGGAGATGTACCGGGAGCTGGGTTTGAAATACACCCGGGACTTCCCGATCGTGGAGGCGTTCTGCAAGTACCTGGCGCCGGCCCACTTCGACGAACTCCTGGAGGTCCGGTCGAGGTTCGAGGAGATCCGTGAGAGGAACTTGCGGGTCGCCTCCGAGGTGTACCGGGTCGAGCCGGACGGATCGTTCACCAAGGTCGCGGAGGGGTACACCACGCATGTCCACGTGGACAAGGATGGCAAGGCGGCGCGGCTGCCGGATCCGTTCCACGAGGTGATGAAGCTGGGGCTGATCAAGAAGACCTGACCGCCGGCCGGCCCATCCAGGGGCCCGGATTCGGGGTCACGACGTCCGGGCGGTGATTGAGTCCGGTTCAGCGGTCCCGAGCGAGCTCGTACACCGGAATCCGGGCGCCCGAGTCGAGCGTGACCAGATGGCGCCGGACCGTGCGTGAGGTGACCAGCGGCAGCAAGCCGGACGGCTGCGGGCCGTCCAGGATCACGAAGTCAGGCTCGTAGGTGGCCAGCAGGTCCGCGGAGCGAGGGAAGCGGTAGGTGTAGGCGGTGCGGCGGGAGAGCAAGGACAGGGTGGGGGCCTGGTTGCAGAGCAGGACCGCGTCCGGCGGCGTGTTCTGCTCGATCCATTTTGCGAGCTGGCGGTAGGTCGGAGTCGGGTCCTCGGGCACCAGCATGTGCGCGCGAAAGTTCGGTGCGTTGGAGAGCAGGAGCGCGGCGAAGGCGACCCCCCAGATCCCCGTCTTCAGCCACGGCCGCCGGAGGGCCCTGGCCGCCGCCCCCCCGACGGCCGAGAGGCAGACCGCGACGTAGAGGTAGACCATCGGGACCAGGGGAACCAGCAGGCGCGATCCGTACGCGAAGTAGGCGACCACCACGAGGCAGGACACGGCCGTGAGCCACTCGTAGACGAGATGCCCTCTTCTCAGGCAGATCGACAGGCCGCACAAGACCGCGACGACCAGCAGGAGCCTGAACCAGATGCCGGCCTCCTCCACATGGAAGGTGGTCATGACCAGTTCATCCATCAGCAGGCTGCCGTTTTGGCGAACGCGTCTCAGCAGCGTCTCGGGGGACACGCGGGGAGAACCCGGATCGCCCGGATCTTCATGAAGCAGAGCGGTGGCGTAGTCGAGTTGGACCTCCTGCTCCACCGGCACGATCGCGCGGGAGGCGGCATCGCGGGAATAGGTGAACCAGGGCAGCGCCAGCAGGCCCACCACGGCGCACAGCAGGAGCCCCGAGAACCGGCGCCGTCCCATCCCTCGCAGGACGCTCAGCAAGAGGACCGCCGGCAGGACCAGGGCCGCCGTCGTGCGCAGGTAGAACGCGGCCGCCATGAACACTCCTCCCGAGAGAGCAAGCAGCCACCAGCGAGAGCAATCGCGAAGCGAGGCCTGGTACAGAATCAGCCCGAGGAAGAAGAGCGTGAAGTACGGGTATTCCGCCAGGGCGTGGTTGAAGAAATGGGTGAAGAGCGAGGAGGTGCCGGTCAGCAGCGCCACCGAGAGCGCGATCCAGGCGCCGTGAAGCGGGCGGAGCGCCAGGTAGATCATCGCCACCGCCAGGCCCGCGAAGGAGAGCAGGGCGAGGTTGATCGCTGCGAAATCGAAGCGTCCTCCCTCCAGGAAGAAGGAGAACAGGTACGGCAGACCCGGAGGCCTCAGGAAGAACGGTCGATCCAGGTAGGCATACCCGTGCCCCTCCGCGAGCGACTTTCCCGTGAGCAGATAGACGGCCCCGTCCCAGTCCGGACGCCACCAGGGATCGGCGCAGTAGAGCACGCAGCACGCCGCGTAGAGCAGGAGCAGGGCCCAGGGGAGGACCCGGCGCAATTCGGCTCGGTGCTGCGTGGTCATGCTGGACCGATCCTCGCGCACCGTCCGCCCGAAGTCCAGGATCCGAGATTGATTGTCGCGCCGGTCCCGAGGGTGGAGAGGGTGGCCGCCGCCTTCGTGCGGGCCCTGGCCTTCCGCCCTACCGGGTGGATGCCACCGGCGTCCGATCGATGGCGGCCTTCAGGTGCCGGACCATCTCGCCAAGGGCGAACGGGCGCAGCAGGTACCCCTGCGCTCCCGCATCTGCGGCCTCCTCCCGGTAGACGGGCTGGCGATAGACGGCGGAGCAGAGAATGACCGGCAGCTCATCCCTCGAATGCAGCTTGCGGATTTCGCGGCAGATCTCGAAGCCGTTCCTCCCTTCCAGCAGGATGTCCATGATCACCCCGTCCGGGCGGTCGATCGCCATCTCCTTGATGGCATCCTCTCCGCTCGAAAACGTGCTGACCCGGAATCCAGAACTCTCCAGGTAGTGCCTGCGCGTGCTCGGATCTTCCTGACCGTCGTGAACGAAGAAGATGTGTCTCATGGGGGCTTTATCCTCGAGCCGTGGCGGCGATCACTTCGTGGATGGTGGTGGATCCTTCAGCGGCCAGACGCAGGGCATCTTCCTTGAGCGTGATCATCCCAGCCTCCCTCGCGGCGGTCCGGATCTGATCGGAGCCGGCGGCGTGCTGGACCATGCGGCGGATGTCGGACGTCATCAGCAGGAGCTCCCGGATCGCCGTCCGGCCCCGGTATCCGGTGTGCGCGCAATGTTCGCACCCCGCACCTTTGAAGGTCTCGAACGGCTTTGCACCCAGGCGCTGGAACAGGATCGAATCGGTGTTCGCGGGCCGCCGGCACCTGTCGCAGATGGTGCGTACCAGCCGCTGGGCCAGGATCCCACGGAGCGTGTCGGCCAGCAGGTAATCCGCGACCCCCATGTTCTGGAGCCGGCTGATCGTCTCCACCGTGCCCACGGTATGCAGGGTCGAGAGCACCAGGCGCCCGGTCAGGGAGGCCTGGACGGACGCCCGGGCCGTCTCCTCGTCCCGGATCTCACCCACGAGGATCACGTCCGGGTCCTGGCGCAGGATCGACCTCAGACCCGACTCGTACGTCAGTCCGATCCTGCTGTTGAGTTGGATCTGGGTGATCCCCTCCATCCGGTATTCAACCGGATCCTCGAGCGTGATGATCTTCCGATGGGGCTGGTTCAGTTCGTGAACCAGGGCGTACAGGGTCGTGATCCTGCCGCTTCCGGTCGGTCCGGCGGCCAGCACGAGTCCGTCGCCGTTGTCGATCATCCGCCCGAGCTTCTCCAGTTCTCGTTCCTTGAAACCCAGGGAGCCGAGCGTCCTGATGTTGTGCCCGCCGCCGAGAAGCCGGATCACCATCCCTTCCCCCTCCAGGGAAGGGGTGGTGGCGATCCGCAGGTCAACCTGCTTGCCGTGGATGTTCACCTGCGCAAGGCCGTCCTGGAGGATGCGGCTCTGGGACAGATCGAGCTGGGCCAGCACCTTCAGGTGGGCGATGCACGGCTGACCCCAGGCATTGACGAGGCTGGGTCGGTCGTGGAGCGCGCCGTCGATCCGGAACCGGACGGCGAAGTTGCGCCTCCCGGGTTCCAGGTGGATGTCGCTGGCGCCCTGGTCGTGGGCGTCCAGCAGCAGACTCCGGACCATGTTGACCACCTGCGGGCCCCGGCCGGCGCCGTCCGCCTCCTTGTCCCGGGCTGGCTGGGCGAAGGTGGTCGGCCCGGTCTCGGTCCTCGGCCTGTCCACGGGCTTGTCCACGCTCTTCTTGAGGACGTCGCTCTTCCTGCGGATTCCCTGGTGGATGAAGTCGAGGCAGTTGCTGATCTGGTCCCTGCTGGCGTGCACCGGGAGGATGCGGGTGTGGAGCATGTTGGCGATCTCGTCCACGGTGCCCAGGTCCTTGGGGTCGGCCATGGCCACCGTGCTGATCCCCGCGATCCGGTTGATCGGCACCGCCAGGAGTCTTCTGGCGGTTTGCTGATCCAGCTCCCTGGCGACCTTCAGGTCGACGATGCCGTCGCTCAGCCGGATGCAAGCCATCTTCCCCTGCCTCTTGAGGGCGTCCGACAGATCTGCCTCGCTGATGAATCCCAATTCCACCAGGGCCTGCCCGATCAGCAGGTTGTCCTTCTGTTTCAGCTCGAGCGCTGTGTCCAACTGGCTCGGAGTGATTCTGCCGGACTTGACGAGTATTCCTCCCAGGCGGGAGGCGGTCTCGGAAGGGGAGGTGGTGCTGTTGCTCAAGGCGACCTCATGCAGGAAGGCTCCGGGTAGACCCTCGTTCATCGTCGAATCGGGGCCAAATGTTGAGGGGGAAGGGTGGCGATCGACCCGGTACACTGAAGGCGTCTTTTCTGGAGGCTCGTGAGCGTGCGCCGCAATCGAATTCCCGCTGCCCTGGCCCTGATGGGGATGCTGTTCTGGACGGGATGTGGGGATCGCTCCCCGCCCGCCGGGCCGGGAGTGATCCGCCTGGTCGACCAGGCCGAGGCGGCCCAGTTCGAGTCGTTCGTGGATTTGACCCAGGAGCGGCTTCAGGCCGGGATCCCCGCAGACGAGGTGTTCCGGGAGGGCTTCGACCAGCCGGAGCCGGACCGGTACGTGCTCCTTCCCGGGAACATGATGGCACGATTCCAGAGCGGCCAGGTCCTGGAACGTAGGATCAATCCGGTTCCTGCCCAGTTTGCCGGAGCGGGGAAGGAGCGTGCTCTCGAGCTCGGACAGCGGGAGACGTTGCTGCTCTCCGTACCAGTGGACGCCGACGAGACGTACGAGGTGGAGCTGTTCCTGAAAGGGGCCGGCGTCGAGTTTGTGACCGGGGCGGTGCTCGAGCTGGACCGGCTGCTGTCGCCGGCGGAACTCACCGAGCCGGCGCTGATCGCAGCAGCCTTTGGCGGCACCGGAGGGCGCAAGGTCTCCCTGCGATCCGGTCGGACCCAGGCCGAGGACAAGTCCACCCGCTTCTCGGTGAGCTTGCACACCTTCGAGGGGACCACCCGGGCCTTGCTGGTGGCGGTGGGCAGCGGCGACCTCGGGCTTGTCGTCGACGATCTTGCCGTGACGCGTCCCAGTCCGTTCCTGGAACAGCTTCTGCTGCGCAGCGCGGAGTTCCGCCATCCCTATGTCCGCAGACCGGCGGTGGGCCGGGACTTTCGGGAGTCGATCGTCCTGGTCGCGCCCGGCCGGGCGCGCTTTCGGCTGCGGTTGCCGGAGGAACGGCCGCGGTTCTCCTGTGCCGTGGGGGCGCCGGACCATGGCCGGATTCAGGGTTGCCGGATCACGGTCCGGGCCACCGGCGGGGGGAGAAGCCTGGAGGCGCGGCATGATCTCGTGGCGCAGGCGGATCCGCGCTGGAACCCGCTCGAGCTGGACCTGACCGGTCTGGCCGGCCAGGAGGTCGTGCTGGAACTGGTGGCGGAGCCGCTCGATCCCGCGGGTGCGGGGGACGGCATCGCCTTCGGCGCGCCGGTGATCATGAGCGAGGAGGATGGGGGGGCGGCCCGGCCGCTGGACGTAATCCTGATCTCGCTCGACACCATGCGCGCGGACCGCATGTCGCTCTACGGAGCGAAGGTGCCGACCACGCCCTTCCTGAAGGAGATGGAGGAGTCGTCGCTGGTCTTCGACGTGGCGATCGCGCCGGCCGCGTACACCCTTCCCTCCCACGCATCGATGCTCACCGGGCAGCTTCCGGATCGGATCGCTCCTGACCGGCCGATCCGTGGCCTCCACCCGCTGGCGTCCCCGCTCCTGGCGAAGGATTTCCGCGCCGCGGGGTATCGCACCCTGGCGTTCACGGGAGGCGGATACGTTCATCCCGTGTTCGGCTTCGACGGCGGTTTCGAACGGTTCGCCACCCTCGATCTCGGCATGGCGTTGCGGGTGGGAGACGAGGCGCAGCCGCAAATGGCCGCTGCCCTCGAGGAACTGACGGAGATGCTGCGGAAGGACGATGCGAGACCACGATTCCTGTTCCTGCACACCTTCGCTCCCCACCAGTACCGGTCTCCGGCGGAGGACCTTCTGGCGGTGGGCGCCGACCCTGAGGAGGTGCCGCTGCTCTCCCGGCTGCATCGGGAATACCGCCCGGTGCCGGAGCTCCTGGCGGAGATGGGCGGGACCGGTCCCGAGAACTCCAGGCGGCTGAAGCTGCTCTATGACGGCGCCCAGCGGGTGGCCGACGCATTCGTGCGGCACGTGGTCACCGCCCTGCGGCAGGCGGGGCGGCTCGACCGAACCCTGATCTTCATCGTCTCAGATCACGGCGAAGAGCTGTACGAACATGGCGGCTTCGGGCACGCCCATCAGATCTTCGAGGAGCTGATTCACGTGCCGTTCCTGGTCAGTGGCCCAGGCATCAAGCCCGGCCGGAATCGCGACGTGGTCTCGCTGGTCGACCTGGCGCCCACGCTCCGCGACCTGTGCGGCCTGAGCGCTCCCGTGGCGCGCATGGACGGCCGCTCCCTGGTGCCGCTGCTGCGGGGCGATTCGATGGAGAAGCTGGCGGCGATCGCCACGGTCTATCCCACCCGCGATCTGTTGGTGCGCGCCTACCGGGGTCAGCGGCACAAGCTGCTCGTCGTCGGACAGGAGCAGCCGCGGCTGTTCGACCTGGAAGCCGACCCGGCGGAGACCATCGATTTTTCAGCGCAGGACAGGGGGCTCAGCGAGCGGCTGCGGGGCCTGCTGAACGCCAGGGTCGAGGCGATGGAGAGCGAGGGAACGGGGATCGATCCCGACCTGCCGCCGGACTTGCTGCGAGAGTTGGAAAAACTCGGCTACGTGAGCGCCAAGGATCCTAAGGGCAGAAAGTGATCTCGATCCCGTCCGAGAGCTGGACGCCTCCGCCGAACCCGGGGTCCTGGGCGGCGAACTGCATGTACCAGGTTTCCCCCGCCATGCCGGTGGTCACCGGGAAGTGCGTGGTGTAGCCGCCGGTGGCGTCGGTCATGTAGTACGACCAGATGAACCTCGGATAGTCGATCAGGATGGTGCCGTACGGCCGGACCAGCGTGCCGGTTCCCTGGCCGGCCATGGCGATCCCGAGGACGTTCGGCAGCACGCCGGTGAGGGTCACGGCGAAGCTGCTGTTGCCGACCTTGGGAAGGCCGCCGATCGATCCGAGCTGGGCGCGGGTCCCGAGAGATCCGATCTCCCCGGCGCCGAAGGTGGTCGGCAGCCCGCAGGCATTCGGATCGTACCCGTCGAGAACTTGCCGCCCGGTCCCGGCCGTGTCCAGGGCCCACCAGAGAGTCTGATACGAGAGCTCGAAACGGCGGTAGTAGTCGTCCACCGGATTGCTGCAGGACGCAAGGCCGCCCCAGAGCTGGCCGACGAAGCGGCCGGCCGGATCGAAGAGCGGGCTGCCGCTCGAACCGCCCTCAGTGGCTCCGAGATCCCACCGCAAGATGCGCCAGCTATTGCCGCTCTTCACCGGAGCGTCGTTGTCCTTGGAGATCTTCTTCGGCTCGCCCTGGGGATGATGGATGGTGACCGTGTTGGGCGGCGTCGCCCCGGTGGCGTCCCATCCGTTGTAGTACACGCCGTAGCTGGCCGGGATCGGCTCGGTCAGGATCACGAGCTGGGTGTCGTTCAGCCCGTCGATGACGCTGAGCTGGGAACCATGCACCGTGCCGACGTTTCCGACGCCGAACGTCCCGCAGACGACGTTCTGGTAATTGAAGTAGAAGATCGCGTTGCTGAGGTTGCCGCAGTGCGCGGCGGAGATGAAGAACTGGGTTCCATCCTGCGCGGTGTTGTTGATCAGGGAGCCGGTGCAGAATGATCCGCCGTTGAGGATCCTCGCCACCGAGGCGATCTGCTGCTCCCAGCCGAGCCCCTCGGGGCAGGCGACATCGACCTCGCAGCTCGTGGTCGGAAAGGAACCGCCTCCGGACTTGCGGAAGAGAACGCGGACGTCCCGGTAGCCGTGAATCACCTGGGAAACCCGAAGTTCGCCTGTGAAGTCGACCCAGGCCGGCTCGCTGTACTCGAGGTTGATCGCGTCGGCGAAGATCGGCTCGGTGGCAAACAACCCATCCGGCTTGTTGTTGAGCGCGTTGTATGACCCGAGCAGCGTGGTGCGCGCGTCATCGTACAGATAGAGCTCCGCGCCGTCGGGAAGGTGGTAGCGGCTGAACATCAGATTGAGCGAGACGGCGTCCCTGGACGAGATGCGCAGCCGCCAGAGCCTCGAACCGTCCACCAGCTCCTCGATCACACCGGAGTTTCCCAGGGTGAAGTCGACGTCGATCGGCTCTCCGAACCGGAACGGCTGATCCTTCGGCGGCTGATCGAGATCCTCGAACACGACCACGCTGCGGTCGAGTCCGGCGAGAGTCTGGGTCGGCACGACCCCCTTCGTGCGGGCCGTGGCGCTGGGGGGGGTGCCGCCATAGCTGACCTGAGCCGACGCGGATTCAGCGAAGGCCGCCGCCAGGATCAGGGCAGTCGGGAGCAGGATACGGAGGGGCTTCGTCATGGGATCGGCTCGCTCGGGTCGGCTGGGGGTCGGACCGTCACATCGCTTGAATAGCTAAAGAGTAATCCCGAATCCGCGTTTTGACAAAGAGATAGGAGCAGCTTCTCCTGGGCGCGTTCGGTTGGATCTCTCTCAACAGGTTTGTCCGTAGGACATTGCGGCGCCGAGACGCGCTGCGGCCAATTCACTCGAAAAGCGCGCGTCGATTCGAGTCAGCCCGGCGGGGCGGCGAGAGCCCCCTCTCTGGCGGTGCACAGCCACTTCGGCCTTGAGCGGGTTCTGCGAGAATCAACGGCGCGCCGCGCCGTTCTTCCTGCTCGGGCCCTGAGTCTGTTCTTGACCTTGAGGACCACGGACGCATCCCGTGGCCCGGTCTGGTAGCTTGTGCTCGCGAACAACCTGTTGGAACCGTCTCGCCCGTGAACGATCCGCTGAGCCTGCGCATCCTGCGCTATTGTCCAAGGAACCTCATCAGCCGGCTGTTTGGCGGGGTGGCGAGATGCACGTGGCCGCGCTTTCTCGCGCGCGGCATGATCCGATCCTGGGCGGGCCGTTTCGAAGTCGATCTGGAAGAGGCGGACCGGCCGCTCGAGGAGTATCCGTCACTCCTGGCGTTCTTCACCCGCGAGCTGAAGCCGGGGGCGCGGCCCGTCGCCGGTGGAGAGGAGCTGCTGGTGAGCCCGGTGGACGGCCGGCTGGGAGCCTTCGGGGAGATCGAGGGGGGTCGTCTCATCCAGGCCAAGGGGATGGAGTATTCGCTCGCGGCGCTGCTCGGAGCGGATGCGGCCGCGGCGCCGTTCCTCGGAGGGAAGTTCCTGACGCTCTACCTCTCTCCCCGGGACTATCACCGCATCCACAGCCCGGCGGCGGGCAGGATCCGGGAATCGCTCTACGAGCCCGGAACCCTCTGGCCGGTGAATCCGCCGGCCGTGGCGACCATTCCCTCGCTGTTCGCGGTGAACGAGCGGGTGACCGCCCGGATCGATACGGAGCGCGGAGAGGTGGCGGTGGTGATGGTCGGCGCGACCAACGTGGGGAGCATCCGCCTCACCTACGCCGACTTCGTCACGAATCGCGGCGCGGGAAGGCGTGTCCTTCAGCACGTTCCGCCGGTCCTGGTGGAACGGGGCGATCCGATCGGCATCTTTCAGCTCGGCTCCACGGTCGTGCTGCTGGTCGGGCACTCCGGGTTCCAGTGGTCCGGCGACCTGGAGCCGGGGCAGTTCCACCGGATGGGCGGCGGGCTCGGACGGTATCCGGACGGGACGGAGTGACCGTGACGACCAGGCCTCTCGGAGCGTTTGCTCAGGGACTGACCTGGGACTGGGACGCCTTGAATGCCTGGAAGGCCCCAAAGGTGGCGGCCAGCGACGCGAGCAGGGCCAGCCACATGCCGTAGCTCGTCCCAAAGCCGCCGCCGGAGCCCTCGATCGAGTCTGTCGCGAGCCAGCACCAGATCGCCATCAACGCGCCCAGACCGGCGCCGCCCAGTTGGAGCTTCGGATACAGTTTCAGCTTTGCATCGTCGACCTTGCCCCAGGTCTGATGGATGAATGTTCCGCAGGCAACGGCTAGCCCGATGAGCGCGAGCCGCCCGTACAACAAGCCGGTCCCCGACTGCGAGATCTTGCCCATCATCGGAATGTCGCCGCTGGTCCCGCGCCACTCCAGGAAGCAGGCGATCACTCCGACCAGTCCGCCGAAGAGCAGCAGCTTCCCGTTGGTGTCCAACGCGAGCACGCTCTTCTTGATCTCGTTCATGTCCACCATCGCTAGCCCTCCGGTTCAATGCCTCGGCCGCCCATACTAGCGTGCCGCGGAAGAACAGTGCAATGTTCCGATGGGCCCCCGTGGCCCCATCCCCGCTGGCATTCCGATCCATGGCGGCTATCTTGCGGGAGGCAGGCCCCCGCCTTGACGGCAGGGCGAGGGCAGTCTTCCCATCGCCGCGGATCGACAGACCATCCATGCGACCAGACTCGCCCAAGGCAAGAAACCCGCCCGCCACGGCCCGGATCCCGATTCCGCCGCTGCGGGCGGCCGCCCGCATTCTCCTCGGGGGCGGGGCGGTGTTCGTGGTGCTGCTCGCCGCCTTCCCGATTCTCTCGCGCGCCTACACCCCGGCCTTTCGGGCCGGCGCCGAGGTCCTGGCCAGGATGATCCTGGGAGACTCCGTGGCCGGCGTCGAGGCGCTACCGTCTTCGAAACACCACACGCCGGACACGCGGCTCACCATCATCAAGCGCCAGCGCACCGACGTGGCCGCCGGAACCGTGTCGACGGAGAAGTACTGGACCGACCTGGGCAGCTACCATCACGGCTACATGCCTTTTGCGGTCTTCCTTTCCCTGTTGCTGGTGTCGCGGGTCCCCTGGAAGGGAAGAGTGCGCCCCTTCCTCGTGGGGGCCCTCCTGGTGCACGTCTATGTTGCGTGCAGAATCCTGATGGCCCTCTACCATGCGTACGTGACGGCCGACATCGGCGGGCACCGCGTTCAGGACGGGATGAACCCCACCATCGTGTTCCTGATCGGCGCTGCCAGGAACCTGATCTGTGAGGACCATGTGACCGCGTTCGTGATTCCAGCCCTCGTCTGGGCCGCCGTCATCCTGCTCGGAAGCCCGGACCCCCGGACCGGCAAGCAGGCGGGCGCGACATGAGCAGCACGGCCGTTCAGTCCGCCCAGCGGAAGCAGGCGATCCGGAGGTTCATTCTCCTCTTCCTGGGGTTGTTCCTGGCGTTCGAGGTGATCCTCTACACGGTGCTGGTCTCCAGCGGCATCTACCAGTCCCACCTCGACTGGAACGCGCGGGTCAGCGGCCGGATCCTCTCGCTCTTCCTGGAGAACATTGTCGTCACGAGGAACCACATCCAGTCTCCCGCCTTCTCGATCACGGTGGGCATCGGCTGCGACGCCATCCAGCCGGCGGCCGTCTTCCTGGCGGGCGTGCTCTCCTTCCCGGTTCAAGTCCGGGCGAAGGTGATCGGCGCGGTGGCGGGAGCGCTGATCATCTCCGCCGTGAATCTGGTCCGGATCGTGTCGCTCTACTTCCTGGGGTTGTACCGTCCGGACCTGTTCGAACTGGCCCACGTGGAGGTCTGGCAGGGCCTGTTCATCGTGCTGGCCCTGGTGTTGTGGATCCTCTGGGTCCGTTGGGCCGACCGTCCCCTGAGGGCGGCGAGCGGCGGCAAGGAGAAGGGGCGAGCCTCGTAATGCCGGGGTGCGATCGAAGTGGAGGTGTGGCCAGTTCGAGGAGATGGGAGATGACTCTCGCAGAGGCGCAGAGAACGCAGAGAGATGTGGGAACCGGGTCACCGGCCGATGCCGGCGAGTCCGTGGCCCGAGAAGGTCAGATACAGCAGGATCAGGTCGGCGGAACTCCGGTAGGAGAGCACCCCGCCTTCCACCCGGTTCGCCTTCAGGAACGTGTCGTTCACCACGTGCGTGATCGCGAAGCCCGTTCCTTCCATCCGGGCCCAGAACGCGGCGGCATCGTCGATGTCCCGCTGCACTCCGGGATGTCTCAGTCGCAGCAGCGATCCGCCCGGCTCGCCGTCCTGCATCATCAGACGGGAGAGAAGCTGCCGCTGGGCAAACAGCTGGGCCGAGTAGCGCATGAGCGGATCGTCGCTGGCCGCGGCCGCGAGGAAGCCGATGAAGTTCGCCTCTCCTTCATGAGTGATGCCGCGCTGATGCGCCTTCTCGTGGGCCATGGCATGCAGCCTCTGGCAGGCGGGGACCTCCCGGTTGACGTTTGCCTCGCCCGAAAAGGGGAAGTAGTAGCCCGAGATGCCGAACCAGCTCATCAGCCGGGAGAGGAACCCCCGCTTGACCGGCCCCCGTGATCGGGCGAAGGCCTCCCCCAGGTCCAGTTCGGCGGCGATTCTCGCATACCCCTGGTCCAGGGCTTCCTCGAAACGGTCCGGGTCTCCCGGAAGCCGGGTGGGGGCTCCCGCATCCACGCTGCCGTGAATCTGCTCGTAGAGCTCGTTCACGACCGACACCGACTCCCCGCAGATCGCCGCGAGGTGAGACTGAACCTCCGTGCCCTCCGCAAAGCCCAGCCGCTCGGCCAGGGGCGCCCGGGCGTACTGGATGCCCCACAGGCAGTAGAAGAGGAGCACGATCACCACGGCCGGAGCCAGCAGCCGCGCCGCCCCGGAGCGAAGCGCCTGGACGGGCGTTGCCTTCCTCCTGACGACCCTCAGCGTTCCCCGCGCCAGCAGGAAGAGCACTGTTGCTGCGAAGGCCGCGAGCAACACCTCCGCCACGCTGAACGGGACGGGGCCGGTCAGCCCGGTGAGGAAGACGCTGATTCCGGGAGCGACCCGGGCGGCGTAGATCTCCTCCACGAACGTCGCGCTGCGGCAGAGGAGCCAGAGAAGTCCCAAGAGGACGGCTCCCGCCAGCGAGATCCGAGTGGAGAGTCTGGAGGGGAAGAGCATTCCGGGTTTGAGTCTCTCGGGCCGGCATGAGCGTCCAGTGCGTCCGCCCGTTCGAATCCGGGCTCCTTATCTACCACAGAGAGTACAGAGCACAGAGGACATGACAACGGGCCCGAGACACTACCACCCATTCCCTCAACCGCCCGCCACCGCTACCCTTCCACAAATGGACGACACTCACCAGGACAACTCGGAGCGGGCCGAGACGCTGGATCTCGCGGGAGCGGTGGGGAGAATCCTGCCGGCGCTGCAGGAGTTCCTGCGCTTCGAGGGGGAGGATCCGGCGCTTCTTCGGGACTCCTGGCAGGCCCGCCTGGAGGAACCGCTTCCGGAGCGGGGAGCGGGCGCGGACGCCGTGCTGAAGCTCGTGGCGGAGGTGGTCATTCCGGCGGGGCTCCGCATCGGTGCGCCCGGCTTCTGTGGCTGGGTGACGACCGGGCCGACCGTGGTGCCGGCCGCGGCCGGGTTTGCCGGGTCGGTGGCCACGCCGCAGAAGTGGTTTCAGAGCTCGGGGAACTTCCTCGAAGCGCTGGGCCTGCGCTGGCTTCAGCAGCTTCTCGGGCTTCCGGCCGCGTTCGCCGGGTCGTTCGTCAGTGGGGGAGCCCAGGCCAATCTGCTCGGACTGGCCGCGGCCCGGCAGCATGCCGGGGAGGGTCTCGGGTTCGATCCCGCCGCGGAGGGTGTTCGGGGCTTGACGTCGCCCAGGATCTACGCATCCCAGCATGTGCATCATGTCGTCCTCAGAGCCCTCGGCCTGCTCGGGCTGGGGCGGGCGGCGCTGGTGCTGATTCCCACGGACGTTCGCAAGGGACCGGATCTGGAGCATCTCAGGAGGATGATCCTGGGCGACCTGAAGGCGGGACGGAATCCCGTGGCCGTGGTGGCCAGCGCGGGTGATGTCAATACCGGAACGATCGATCCGCTCGGCCCCATGGGGGAGATCGCCAGGGAGCATCAGCTCTGGTTCCACGTTGACGGCGCGTATGGCGGTTTCGGCGTGCTCGATCCCAGGGTGCGTGACCTCTACGGCGGTTTCGCCCACGTCGACTCTCTGGCCGTCGATCCCCACAAGTGGCTGGCGGCTCCTGTCGGGTGCGGCGCCGGCTTTGTCCGGGATGGGGATCTTCTGGCGCGTGCCCTGGCGCTCGAGCCGTCTGACTACGTGCACTCGAAAGCCCCTCCCGCGCCCTCCCGATCCTCGGTGTTCGACTCCCTGGGAGCGGGCGATCCGGACCACAGCACGGAACACTCCGCCCCCTCGCGCGGCCTGGTGGTCTGGGCCATCTTGAAGGAGATCGGAGTGGAAGGGGTCCGCGCCCGGGTGGCCCGGCATCTCGACTGCGCCCGGCTGGTGGCGTCCAGGGTGCGTTCCCACCCCGATCTGGAGCTGCTCGCGGAGCCGGTGCTCTCCATCTGCTGTTTCCGGGTCCATCCGCCCCGTATTCGGGCGTCCGGAGAGCTGGAGCGGCTCAACGAGGCGGTCCTGGCGGAGGTGCGGGCCCGGGGGCGGAGCGTCCCCTCCAGCACCAGGGTCAACAACAAGCTGGCCATCCGGCCCTGTTTCATCGGCGCTCGCGCCGGCCTCGAGGAGGCCGACCTGCTGGTGGATGAGGTGCTCCGGGCCGCGAGGAAGCTGATCCCGCCGGAGTGACCGGCGGGCGCGGAATCGGCTCAGGTTTCCGCTCGGTCCGGGCCGACGAGGGGTCGGAGGCAATGAGATGAGCAACACGACCCCTCCGACGGAACGACCACCGGTGGGCAGTCTGATCTGTGCCGCGCTGAACGAATACGTGGAGAATGAGAGCATCGACCTGCCGGTGCTCCCCGAGGTGGCCAGCCAGGTCATCACCGCCAGCATGGATGCCGAGTGCGACCTCCGGCGATTGACGGCCGTGATCGAGCGCGACCCGTCCATGACCGGTCATCTGCTCCGGCTCGCCAACTCCGCCCTCTACTCCTCGACCATGGAGATCACCTCGCTCCAGCAGGCGCTCAATCGTCTCGGCCTGAAGAAGATCCGCGAGCTCGCGCTGATCATCTCCTGCGAGAGCCGGGTGTTCCATGTCGATGGATACGATCTGGCGGTGCGGGCCCTGTTCCGTCATTCGCTGGTGACGGCTGCCTTCAACCAGGAACTGGCCAAGCGCCATGGAATGAACGCGGAGGAGGCGTTCCTCTGCGGGCTCTTGCATGACGTCGGCCGGCCGGTGCTCATCCAGGCGATCGCCGACTTGAGGGAGAAGCTCGAGATCGAGGTGGGGCGGGCGGCGGTGGAGGATCTCTGCGCCGAACACCACTGCCGGGTGGGAGCCAGGCTGGTGGAAAGCTGGAGGCTTCCGTCGCGGATCGGCGAGGCCATCTTGCACCACCACGAGCCGGCGCAGGCGTATGACTGCTGGCGCGAGGCGATGATGATTCGGCTTGCCGCCGATCTGTCCCACCTGACCCTCGGGAAACCGGGAACCGACGAGGAGCAGATCCGCAGCCATCCGGCGGTCGGCGCGCTCGGGATCGCGGAGGACGAGGTCGAGCGGCTGCTCACCCACCGCGACGCGGTGCGGGCCGCGGTCGACTCGGTGGCGTAGCGCGAGGGCCGGTCAGGCGCGGTTCGGTGGTGAGAAAGCCGGGTTGCACCGAGCGTTGGTCTTCTCGCGGGCAGGCCGCCCCAGCACAAGGTAGGCAGAGGCGAACACGCACAGGACCGGAGCCAGCATGACCCGGCCGGAACTGGTTCTCAGATGCCACTCGAGTTCGCGCGGCGTTGCCGCGTAGACGAGCAACAACACCAACGTGTAGAGGCAGGCGGTCAGCAGGGGGAGGAATGCGATCGGCTTCAACCGGGTGCGCGCCAGACGGAGCAGGAACATGGCGAGCGCCAGGACGATCAGAGCCGCCCCGAACCCGGATCGCACGACCAGCCACTGAGATGCGAGCGACCAGAACCCGGCCTGCCCCGCGCGCTCGACAATGCGTGAGAGCGACTCCCGGCCGAGATCCAGGTCGTTCTCCAGGCCCCAGGAAGACCGGATCACCAGCCACGCGACACATCCCGCGAACGGCAGCATCGCCCCGCACGCGAAGAGGGCCTTTCCCGGAATCCTCACGATGAGGTCCCGGCCTTTCGCGCCAAGGAGTACGACAACGCTGAACACGATCGCCGCCGCGAACAGCAGGCCTTCGTGCTTGAGACTGGCCGCGACCGCGGTACAGCAAAGGGCGACCACGAGCAACCCAGGCCGGCCCACGATGTGCCACTCCGCGAACAGCAGTACCGCCAGGGCCCCGAACAGCGCCCCATACCCATCCACGTACCCGTTCCAGAGGTAGACGGTGGGAATGAACAATAACGTAGATACGAGGAGGAGGAAGCGAGCGCTCCACTCCTGGAAGGAGAACAGCAACATCAGCGCGGGCACCAGAAGGAACAGGATTCCGGCCTTCGGCGCGTACTCGTTCCAGTATCCGACCTGCGTGGCGCTCTGCGCGGCCAGAAGAGAGAACAGCTTGGGGTAATCCGTGTGAGATGTCTGGTAGACGGGACTGGTGAACCCCGATGATTGATGGAGTCCGCTACCGTAGAAGATCATCTTGGCCTGCAGAGACCAGATGAAACGGGCGTCGAAGCCGCGCAGGGGTGTCAAGAGGACCAGCGGGCAGTAGAGGAACGTCGTCAACGTCACCGGCAGCAAGGCGAATGGAGCCAGCCTGAAAGGCGACAGAACCCGCCAGCGATACCGCACGGCGCACCAGAGAAGCGAACCCAGCCCGATGAGACCCCCGGTCAGCAGGGCGTGATCGAGATCGCGCAGCAGCAGCACCAGCAAGTAGTGAAGCAGCACGCCGGAAAGGCACAGGTAGGCCAGGAGCCGCAGCCGGCTTCGGAAGTCCGGCTCGCCGGAGGTCACGAGACGGCCGAAAAAAAAGGACATCGCAGTGCCCAGCATGAGAAAGTAGAGGCCGAGCAGGCTAGTCGCGGCGAGCAAGTTGGATGCCCCCCTTCGCGGCGACCGTGCGGAAGGAGGCGGGAAGATCGGATTCGACGCTTGTCAGAATGAAAGGCGCGGACCGGGAGAGGCGCACGGGATAGAGAGCCTCGATGGCCTGCATCAGTGGGAGGCCTTGAGGTGCCAGCCGGATCAGCACGGTCTCGATGTCGTAAACCCTGACGAATTCCAGCATGATCCGCACGCCCGGATCGAGGACCTCCTCGCCGCCGTGCGGCTCATGAGCCACCGACCACTTCTCCCCGTACCCGCCGGTCACCAATCGCCACGATGCCACGGCCAGTTTCCGCGGTGTCTCGCGCATTTCGGAAAACAGGCTGAACGCGAGGATCAGTACGACGAAGGCGACGAGCTTTTGGAACACATCAAAACCTGTCAGGACTCCCGGGAAGCCCGCGACACGAGCAAGGAAAGAGGATACCCCCTCACCCGGAGGATCCAGCATGGGAATCCAAGGGTGGCGAGGGCTGAATGCCCGTGAGATGAGGTATGCACTCTCTGGACCGTTGTCGCCATCGTCGTCGAGACACGAATACGACGCCACTCATGTGGCCGATCAATGGAGAGCCACGGAATCCAGCAACCGGCCGGCGTGTGTTGCCATGGTGAGCGGGAGGCAGAGAAACGGTGCGAGCGAGTTCTGCCATGTGTCACGGAACGGCTGCAACAGACCTCATCTTCAGCCACTGGATGTTCCAAGCACATGTGTATTTGCGCCGATAGGACACCAGCTCGGATTCGACCGTGCCTTCAGAACCAGGCGGAATCGGGAACCCACCTGCCCCATTCATCGAGATCGAGCCCCAGAACCGTGGGCGACGGGCTACTATCGCGCGGGCCGCTACAAGCTGGAGTGGTGCAACGAGGGTGGCCGGTCACTGACCGAATTGCTGTTCGATCCGGATGCCGACCCAGGGGAACAGCACGATCTCTCCGGCACGAGGCCCGATCTGCTGGAAAGCATGCGCGGTCTGCTGGCCCGCCACCTGCGGGAGTCGGCGCGCTTCGACCTCGACTCCGGTCTCCGTCAGGAGTTCGAGCTGGACGAGGCGAGGCTGCGCGAACTGGCGGAAATCGGCTATCTTGATCCGGGAACTGAGGAACATTGAGCTGACGAGGTTTTTGAGGTCATTCGTGTTCCTGGAGAGAGTGTGGCCAGGTGCATGACGAAGGCGGAACGTCGGCGGTGAGCGTCAAGGAAGGACGAATCTCCGTATCAAGGTCTGTCATCAGTCTTGGCCATGTGGCGTGCCTGGTGTCAGCGCAGATCTCGGGGAGTGGCTCAGTTGTGCAGTTCTCGTTCACCGGGATCGGTCTCTTGCTGGCGGCGTGCTGGACGCTCTCGCCACGCGGCTTGAGGCTCGCTGTCCAGTGCAGGGCCGTCTTCTGCAGTGCCGTCATCGGCTGGTTGCTCATCGTCTTCGGCGGGGGATCGGGCGGATCGCTTTCGGTTCCCCTGATGGTGGCGATCATGACGTGCGCGTCTCTGCTGATGATGCACCTGCGCGCGCGCGTGGACTCATTGGTCCCCAGGACTTCCACCTTTCTCGACTTCGCGCTCTGGACGATCTGCTCTTCCGTCATCTGCCTCGAGTTGATGCTACGCCTCTTCGCGTCGGTGTTCCCTCTGCCGCTCCTGGTGCGGGCTGACGCATCGGTCACGAGACAACTGGATGCCTACAGGTATTCCCCCGGCACCGTGCGGTGGGGCTTCCCCACCAACGAGAGGGGCTACTATGACGATCCATTGAACGGTGACGCAGATCCAGGAACGATCACAGCCGTCGCGGTAGGCGACTCATTCGTGAATGGAGCAGTGCCGCACTTCTACAACTTCACAACCGTGGCGGAGCGAATCTGCGGGAACCTGCGGATCCACAACATCGCGGTGAACGCCGCGGGTCCCCGGGAATACCTGTATCTGTTGAGCACGGAGGCATTGCCTCTCTCCCCGGATGCGGTGATCTGGTGCCTGTTTCTCGGCAATGATGCGACGTCTGCGCAGAGAGGAGGGGAGAAGGTCGGTTGGGCAGAAGAGTTCACTTCGCCGAACCGTGTGTTGCTCGCGCTTCTCTGGTCAAGGTGGGGGAAGATCAGGCACGGCCTCGGGGAGACGCTGGACAAGTCCGGGAAGTTCGAAGGGAACGAGATCGTCATCCGCAAGGGGGCGGCGGAGTACCGGTTCACCCGCGATCAGTTGGCGAACACACTGCCAGTCCTGTATCCATGGCTGGTCGATCAGGGCCTGGAGAGGGCGTCCCTCACTCCTGAAGCGTTCCTGGCGATCGAGCAGGAACGCGCACTGAAGATATGCGGGGACGAAAGCGGTCTCGAAGGATTGATCGAGGACACGCTGGAGGCGAAGAGCAGATGTGGATCCGTGCCGCTCCTGGTGGTTCTGATCCCGGACGAGTTCCAGGTCGACGACAAGCTGTGGGGATTGATTCTGGAGAGGAATTTTGGCGCCTCGCTCAGGCGGAGCAACGCCCAGAAGGTGCTGGTGGAGACTCTTGCCGAGAAGGAGATTCCCTGTCTGGACCTTCTACCTGTGCTGCGAGCGGCGATAGAGGATCAGCCGGACCGCAGGCTGTACAGGCTGCGGGAGACGCACCTGAACGTGGCTGGAAACGACATTGCCGGGAAGGCGCTCGCTTCCTTCCTGAGAGAGACATTGATGCGATGAGGGATCGGAACCGGGTTTGTTGAAATAGACCCGGTGCGGCGGCCTGAGGACTGATTTCGGGAGCGCTTGAGAAACATGCCAGGACGTGGCCGCCCAAGGAGCAGCGGGGAATCGCGGCGATCTCATGCCGGAGGACTGGTTCTCGCGATCTTGCTCACACCGGCTGGATGCGCCGGTCCGTTGCTGCTGCACCCGACCACGCATCCGCTTCCGCAGCAGGGCGCGGAGCGAATCGTCATCCCCTGGGCCGGTGGAGAAGTCGAGGTCTGGCGCGCTCGATCGCCGGGGGCGCAGGGTCGGGAGGTCGAAGCCTTCGACCTGC
>JAZDLC010000343.1:0-13367 GCA_043802345.1 Planctomycetota bacterium
AGGCAGAGTGCCTCCCCTCGACGTCCATCCTGGTGGACGCGGGGACCACTACGAACACGATGGCCGATGACCTGGCGAGAGCCAGGTCGTCACTCAGTAATCTCGAACAAGAAGTGTCTCATTCCCATTGACACATTCCGAGAACGCCGCGAGCACGGTGGACAAGGTCCTCGTCGGCCTGGACGAATTCATCGAGTCGGAACGCGGACGGCTGTTTTCCGATCCTGCGGATGCGTAGCGTTCGGAGGCGGACTCTGTAGAGTGCTCCAGAGCGTGGAGCACTGATTTGAAGCGTGTCATCCTGGTTCGCACGCTGGGTCCGAGAAACGCGGGCCTGGCCGCGCGCGCCGCGGCCAATTTCCCCCCTTGCGAGCTCTGGTTCGTCGCGCCGGAACGCTCGGACCTGCTCCGGCACCCCGAATTCAACGAAATGTCCCACGGCGTGGAGCATCCCGAAAGGAGCATCCAGGTAGTCCCCACTCTCGGGGAGGCGCTGGAGGATTGCAGCCACTCCATCGGGTTCACGGCCCGCTTTCGCCAGCATCGCGTCATGGTGAACTGGAAGGAGACAGCGCCGGCGATCCGCGACCATGCATCCGACCCGGACCGGGTCGTGGCGCTCGTGTTCGGCAACGAGCGGATGGGGCTTTCCACGGAGGAGAGCGATCAGGTGGCCGAACTGGCCTGGATCCCCACCGGCTCGGAGCACACCTCGATCAACCTGGCGATGACGGTCGGGATCGTCCTCTCCGACCTGATGGGAGATGGCCGCGACCTGTACCGGACTCGCAAGGGGCGTCCTCTGGTGGGGGATTCCCGGGAGTTCCTCCGCCTTCACCTGAGGGATGTGCTGAGCCGTCACGTGGGGAGCGACGCTGCTCGTCGCGATCTCAGAGCATCGATCGACCGCATCTTCGGTCGCGCTCCGCTGGAGACCCGGGACGCCAGGGCCTGGCACAGGTTGCTGCGGCACCTGGGAAGCGACCGGCAGCCTTCCGACTACGGCCTCCGTTTCCAGGACCGAACGCGCAGGAGCTGAGAAGAACCTCTCCCTGCGGCCCCGATCTGCGGTTTGCCACTCTTTAATCGCTTTCGAACCTTCCACACACTTGGTTGCATGTGCGACTTCCGATGCCGTCGTGGTGTGCCACGGCCTGTCAGCGAGGCCATCGAGGTCTTATGCTCGGACGATTGATTCAGCCTGAGATCCGGGAACTGATCGAGCACCGCGAATGGCGGACGCTCCGGGAGGTTCTGGTCGAGCTGTCTGTACAGGACGCGGCGGAGGCTTTTTCCGAATTCTCCGAGGAGGACAAGGGCCTGGCCTTCCGGCTGCTGCCGACGGAAGCCGCCACGAATGTCTTCGAGCGCCTCGATCCGTCCCAGCAGCAGGTTCTCCTGGCATCTCTGAAGGACTCCCGGGCCGCGAGCATCCTGAACGACATGTCGCCGGACGACCGCACCGAGCTGCTGGAGGAAATGCCGGACAGAGTGGCCCGTCGGGTCATGCGCCTGCTCTCTCCGGAGGAGCACGCCATCACCAGGGCGTTGCTGGCCTACCCGGAAGATTCCGTCGGCCGCTTGATGACCCCGCACTACGTCAAGGTCAAGCGGAACGTCTCGGTGGCCGACTGCATCCAGCTCCTGCGAAAGGTCGCGGAGGAGAAGGAGACCATCTACTACGTCTACATGGTCGACGAGGCGAACGTCCCCCTGGGAGTGGTCTCGCTGTCCGAGCTGGTCTTCGCCCGCCCCGAGCAGCAGCTCGGAAAGCTCGTGCAGGTAGAGGACGAGCTGGTCAAGATCCCCGCCAACCGGGACCAGGAAGAGGCGGTCCAACTGCTACGCCACTACGACCTGATGGCCCTGCCGGTGGTGGACAACCGCGGCCGTCTGGTCGGCATCGTGACCGTCGACGACCTGATGGACGTGCAGGAGGAAGAGGCGACCGAGGACATGCAGCTGATGTCCGGTGTCGTGCCGACCGAGCGCGGCTACCTGCAGGCCCGCTTCCTTGACCTGTTCAAGAACCGTGCTCTGTCCCTGGTTGCGCTGGCGATCACAGCCACCTTCATGGGCACGATCCTGAATCACTATCACTCCAAGTTGGAGGCCTTCCCGGGCCTGGTCAACTTCATCATCGTGCTGATGGCGGCCAGCGGCAATACCGGCATCCAGGCTGGAACGCTGGTGATTCGCGCCCTGGCCACGGAGGAGATCCGGGCCCGGGAAGTGCGGAAGATCGCGCAGCGAGAGATCTTCATGGGCGCCCTGCTGGGCCTCACGCTCGGCCTGGTCGTCGCATTCATCGGGGTCAATGTCTTCGACAACGTCACCCGGGAGCACGCCGTGGTCGTCGGTGCCGCGCTGGCGCTGGCGGTGATGGCGTGCAACATGGTCGGCGTGCTGTTCCCGGTCCTGTTGCGGGCGCTGAAACTCGACCCGGCCTTCTTCTCCAATCCCCTGATCACCACCATCAGTGACCTGCTGGCACTGTTCATCTTCTTCGAGATGGCGAACGCCTGTCTTCAGGTCCTGTAGCGCTCCCTCTTATTGCCCGACTCGGATCGGAAGATCTACTCTCGGCCGACCCCACCCGATAGAATGCCCGGTCTTTCTTTCGGCATCAGCCACACCAACAACAGGATCCGCCATGAGAGTCGTTCTGCTGGGAGCTCCGGGAGCCGGAAAAGGGACCCAGGCCGCGCTGGCGGCGAAGCGTTTTCGGATTCCCCATATCTCGACCGGCGACATGATGCGCGCCGCGAGCCAGTCCGGGAGCGAGATCGGCAAGAAGGCCAAGGAGTTCCTGGACTCGGGCCAACTCGTTCCAGATGAGGTCATGATCGGAGTCGTGAAGGCTCGCCTGTCCCAGCCGGACTGCGAACCGGGCTATCTGCTCGATGGATTCCCGAGGACGCTGGCCCAGGCGGAAGCACTCGGTGTCCTGACCGAGTCGCTCGGCAAGCCGCTGACCCACGTGGTGGAGTTCGTGGTGCCGGTCGATCTCCTGACCAAGCGCCTGGTGAATCGGGGCAAGACCAGCGGTCGAAGCGACGATTCCGCAGAAGTCATCGCCAACCGGCTTGAGGTGTATGAGGAGTTGACCGCGCCGGTCAGCAAGTTCTACGCCTCCCAGGGCACCCTCCTGCAGGTGGATGGCGTCGGCTCGATCGAGGCGATCCAGGCGCGCGCTGTCGCATTGCTGGAAAAGAGTTAGGACCGGAGCGCGGGTGGTTTCCGCCCTCGAAAAAGGGGGGTGGCGCCGGGCGCCGGGGCGGGTCGCCCGGCCCGCTGGAGGCAAGATCCACGGGCCGGCGGGGCCGCGGAACTGCGCGGCCGTGCCGCCATTTCCTTGCCTGCCGTTAGATGTGGCGGCTTGACCGGCCCGGCCGTGCCCCTGTAGACTCCCCCGTTTCGCACCTTCTCCGCAGAAGACGAGGATACGATGTCACGCGTGTGCCAGGTTACCGGTCGTAAAACCCGAGTGGGTAACAAGGTTTGCCGCCGAGGGCTTGCCAAGCACAGGGGCGGCGTCGGACTCAAGACGACAGGCATCACCCGCAGGCGGTTCAAGCCGAATCTCCAGTCGAAGAAGATCTGGGTGCCCGAGCTGAATCGCTTCGTGCGAGTGCGCGTCTGCGCCAGCGTGATGAAGACAGTTGCCCTCAAGGGCGCCTACCGGGTGCTGCTGGACGCGGGCCTCGTCAAACCGCCGAAACCCAGGACCAAGATCCCCGCCCCGTGAGGCGGTGGCCACCCGAAATCCCGGCGCCGGTCCAGCTTCCAAGAAGACGGGAGCGGGCCGGCGTTGTTCATTGCAGGAGATCCCCATGAAGCTGAGCTTCATCCTCGCATGGAACCTCATCGGCTGTTTCCTGGCGTCCGAGTCCGCCGCTCAGGGGTCGGTTCCGGAGGAGGCCAGACTGCTCCGCTTCCCGCATATCCAGGGAGACAAGGTCGCCTTCGTGTATGGAGGGGACATCTGGACGAACAGCTCGAGCGGTGGCGCCGCGCGGAGGGTCACGAGCTTCGACCAGGGCCTCGAGATCTTCCCGCGCATTTCGTGGGACGGCGAGTGGATCGCCTTCTCCGGCGAGTACAGCGGTTCCCGCCAGGTGTTCGTGGTGCCGTACTCCGGCGGCCAACCACGGCAGCTCACCTTCTATCCGGACGTCGGGCGCATGCCGCCCCGAGGCGGCTTCGACAACCTGACCTTTGACTGGACGCGGGACGGCAGGATCCTGTTCCGCAGCAATCGCACGCCGTACGGCGAGCGAATCGGTACCTACTTCCTGGTCGATCCGAAAAAGGGCGGCCTGCCGCGGTCGCTCGGGATTCCGGAGGGTGGGCCGGCGAGCTTCTCGCCCGACGGCACCAAGCTGGCATTCGACATCATCAGCCGGGAATGGCGTACCTGGAAGCGGTACAAGGCCGGCCGCGCGCAGGATGTCTGGATCTACGACCTCGAGGTGCACACCATCGAGCAGATCACTGACTTCGAGGGGACCGACAACCACCCCATGTGGCTGGGCGACCGGATCTACTTCACCTCCGATCGCACCGGCACGCTCAACCTGTACGCCTATGACCTGGGAACCAAAGAAACTCGGGCCATCACCGATTTCACCGACTTCGACGTCCTCTTTCCGTCGCGGGGCCAGGGCGGCCTGATCTTCGAGCGCGGCGGCTTCCTGTACGTCATGGACGCCGGGACCGAGAAGGTCCGCAAGCTGACCATCCACCTCGCGGATGACCGGCCCTGGAAGCGAGCCCGCTGGATTGAAGGCCCGGGGAATACGCAGTCGTATGCTGCCTCCCCCTCCGCCAAGCGGGTCGCGGTGGAAGCCCGAGGAGAGGTCTTCTCGGTTCCCGCCAGCAAGGGGCAGCCGAAGAATCTGACCCGCTCTCCCGGCCGGCGGGAACGGGGCGTCTGCTGGTCTCCCGACGGCAAGACGATTTCGTACCTCGCGGAAGTGGGGGACGATTACGAACTGTTCCTGCTCGATCCGAAGACCGGGGAGGAGACTCAGGCCACGCAGGGGACCGGCTCCTGGATTGTGGGGCATTCCTGGTCCCCCGATTCGCAGCGGATCCAGTTCACCGACCGGGCCCAACGATTGATGGTCCTCGAGGTGGAGAGCAAGACGCTGACGGAACTGGATCGGTCGCGGGAGGGAATGATCGACTCCCCCTCGTGGTCCGGAGACGGTTCGTATCTCACGTATTCGAAGGATGGAGTGAACGGATTCCGGTCGGTCTGGGTCTGTCCCACTGATCGGAGTGAACCGGTCCAGGTGACCTCGGATCGCTTCAACGATTACGGCGCGTGCTTCGATCCTGGAGGAGACTACCTCTACTTCGTGTCGGACCGCGACTTCGTGTACGGGGATCTGGACTTCGAGTCGCGGATCTATGCGTTCCTGCTGACCAAGGAGGCCGCGTCTCCTGTGGTGCTCGAGGAGGATGTCGAGGAGGAGCCGAAGGCGAAGGGCGCGCCGCAGGACGCGGCCGAGGGGGACGACCCGGACAGCGCCTCGGCGGAGGCGGGCGAAGGGAGTGATGAGAAGGATGAGAAGGATGAGGAGAAGGAGCCGGTCGTCGAACCCGATTTTCGGATCGACTTCGAAGGCCTGAGCGATCGTCTGGTGGTGCTTCCCCTGCCTGCGGGCCGGTACTTCAATCTGGAGGGGATCGAGGGCGGGCTGCTGTATGACGACGGGAGCGGCCTGAAGAAGTACTCCCTGGAGGATCGCGAGTCGAAGACGGTCCTGGAGGGAGTGCATGGCTACCAGGTGTCAGGGAGCGGCAAGCAGTTGGTCTACCGCAACGGCCGGGATCTCTGCGTGGCCAAGCTGGCCCCTGACCAGAAAGCCGGAGCGGATCCGATTCCGCTGGACAGGGTCAGTGTCCGGATCGATCCCGGAACGGAATGGGCCCAGATCTACCAGGATGCCTGGAGAGTGATGCGTGACTGGTTCTACGACCCGGGAATGCACGCGGTCGACTGGCTGGCCATGCGCGAGAAGTACCAGCCACTGGTTTTGCATGTGGCCCACCGCGATGACCTGGACTTCATTCTGGGCGAACTGATCGGCGAGCTGAATTGCGGCCACACGTACGTGACCTCGGGAGACGCCGAACGCGTCCCGCGCGTTGCCGCCGGCGTGCTGGGTTGCGAGTTCGAGGCAGATCAGGGACGCTATCGGATCAGCAAGATCTTCAAGGGTGAGAACTGGAACGAGGAAACCCGCTCGCCGTTGACCGAACCCGGAGTCGATGTCGCGGAAGGTGATTTCCTTCTGGCGATCGACGGGGAGCAGCTCCTTGCCGGCGACAATCCGTATCGGCTGCTGGAGAACAAGGCGGGCCGCCAGGTGACCCTGCTTGTCAGCGACACTCCCGATCCGGATGGCGCCCGGGAAGTCCTGGTGCGTCCGTCCAGCTCCGAATTGCAGCTGCGGTATCTCGCCTGGGTGCGGCACAATCGCGAGCTGGTCGAGAACCTCTCCGGCGGTCGGATCGGATACGTCCATGTGCCCGATACCGCCGACAGCGGGCATCGGGAGCTCTGGAAGGAGTACCGTCCCCAGGTCCGGGTGCGCGCAGCGATGATCATCGATGACCGCTACAACGGTGGTGGGCACGTGCCATTCGACATGGTTCGTTCCCTGGGAATGCCCACGCTGAACTACTGGGCCAGAAGGCACTCCGAGTTGGACACCACGCCGGAGTTCGCCTTCGATGGACCGATGGCGATGCTGATCAACGGGTACTCGTCGTCGGGTGGAGACTGCTTCCCGTACTACTTCCGCAAGCTCGGCCTCGGCCCGTTGATCGGAGCCAAGACATGGGGCGGTCTGGTGGGGTACAGCGGGAGCCCGCGCATGGTGGACGGTGGCGGCCTGGCGGTGCCGTCATTCGCCTTTGTCAACACCGAGGGGCAATGGGACGTCGAGTATTTCGGCGTGGCCCCTGACCGTCCGGTGTTCGATGACCCGACCGTGATTCGCACGGGACGCGACCCCTCGATCGAGGACGCGGTGAAGTATCTTCTCGGCGAACTGGAGAAGCAGCCCACGCCGGCCCGGCCGGCGGTGCCGCCGGGGCCCGTGCGCGACCGGTAGCGCGGCTAGAAGTTCAGCCGGCGCATCACGAACTTCGGCAGGTTCCGGATCACCAGCATGACCGCGCGCCAGGCCAACGGCGTGTAGAGCACCGCTCGCTGCCGATCGATCGCCTTCAGCACGTCCTTCGCCACGCCATCCGGTTCTCCCGCGAAGGGCGGCGGCTTGAGCCCCTCCGTCATGCCGGTCTTCACAAATCCCGGTTTCACGCAAAGCGTGACCAGTCCCTGGTCCCGAAAGCGGAGATCCAGGTTCTCCAGGTAGTGGGTCAGGCCGGCCTTCGCGGCGCCGTAGAGGGAGGTCGGCTTCCGGGCGCGGTCCCCGGCGACCGAACTGAACACGCAGAGGGTGCCGCCGCCCCGTTCCAGAAGCCACTTCCTGGCGATCTCGCAGAAGAGGACGGTGTGCGTGAAGTCAACGGTCAGGAGCCGCTCGGCGAGGGCGCTATCCCCGTCGACCTGCTCCGCACCGGCAAAGATGGCGGCCGAGAGAATCACCGTGTCGAACCCGATCAAGCCTGCGTCAGCCGCGGCCAGGGCGGGCTCGAATCCCTCCGGGCTCTCCAGGTCGCAGTAGGTGAACTCGACCTTGCTCCGGTTCCGGCCGCGCGCTTCCAGATCAGCGGCGCTGCGCTCCAGATCATCGGCGTCGTTTCCGAGCAGGAAGACCCGGTCGCCACGCTCCACCATCCGCCGGGCCAGGGCGCGGCCCATCCCTCTGGTTGCGCCCAACATGACAGCTCTCATGAGGAGTCTCCGAAGAGTCGCACGGAAAGGGCGGAACGGAACCTGCCCTCCGGGTCGAACCTGCGCCTGATCTCGAGGAACTTCGCGAGCCGCGGTTCCATCCGGGCGAAGTGGTCGGGTCGCGTGAAGGAATCCTTGGCCAGGTAGATCCGCCCCCCGAGTTCGAGCACCTTCTCGTTGAGTGCATCGACCAGAGTCTGGGTGTCTCGCTTGACAGGGATGTCGAGCGCGATGGAGATGCCCCGCATGGGGAAGGAGAGCAGTCCGCGCCCCTCGTCTCCGCAGTCCTTGATGACGCACAGGAACGAAGCGCCGCCGAGTGACGTGAGCCGCTCGAGAAAGCTGCGAGCCGCGCCGACATCCGCCGACTCGGGAAGCACGCACTGAAACTGGGTGAAACCGCGCCGGCCATAGAGCCGGTTCCAGTGCTCGATGCGGTCCAGGGGGTAGAAGAACGACTCATACGAGATCTGACGGCGGCGGACGCCCGGGATATGGGACCGGTAGTAGAGGGCATTGAAGGCCTTCGCCGACCAACGTGAGAGGAACCACGAGGGGCAAACGAACGGAACCCGCAGCCGGCGGCGAGGGCGTGGCGCTTGCCGCGGAGCACTGGATGGATCGGCCCACCGGCCGCGCATCAGAATGCCGCGGCCCCTGGATCGCCCTCGCGAGAGGCAGTCGATCCAGCCCACGGTGAAGGGCCAGTCGGGGCCGGCTTTCTTGAGCGCCTGGATGAACTGGTCGATGCCCGGAATGCGCTCGCTCTCCGCTTCGATCCACGGGCTCTCGACCCGGACCAGCGGCACCTCCACCTCGAGGATATGACCGGTCAGTCCCATGCCGCCTACCGTCGCCCAGAACAGCTCGGGCTCGCCGGTGGGGGAGCACTCGACCACTCTTCCGTCGGCGAGTCTCATCCGCAACCTGGTCACATGCTCGCCAAAGCACCCGGAGCGATGGTGGTTCTTGCCGTGGACGTCGGCCGCGACCATGCCGCCCAGGGTGACGAAATGGGTCCCTGGCGTGACTGGCGTGAACCACCCCTCCGGCAGGAAGAGCCTGTTGATTTCGCGCAAGGAGAGACCCGCCTCCGCCCTGAGCAGGCCGCTCACGGAATCGAACGACACGATTCGATCGGCGAATGGCGTGGCCAGAACCTCGAGCTGACCGGGGGCCGGAAGAGAAGCGTCCCCGTATGACCTGCCAAGGCCGCGAAAGAGATGGAAATGCTCGCTCGCCCTCTCCAGATCTGCGGCGAAACGCTCGGTCCCGGGCACGGCGATCCGACCCCATCCCGCGATCCGCTGTTCCTCGTTGGGCTGTCTCATGCGAGCTGTCTGCTGCCGAGTTTCGCCTACCAGCTGTACAGGTCCTCGACCGACTCAAAGTCGTTGATCGGATGGAAGGGACGTTCGTCTTCCTTCTTGCCGGAGTCAGAGCCGGCATCGTTCCGCCTCTTCTTCATCGGGCGAGTCGCCTCATGACCCCGTGGGTCACCCTCGGTCATCTTGAACGCCTGGAGCGCAGGTTGGTTTCGGATTTCCTTGGACAGTTCCCGTGCGGCTCCATCCACCTTGCGGCGCTTCTTCCTGCGGCCCCCCTTCTTCTCCGTCTGATCGATTCCCGTGAGGATGACGCTGATCGGACCAGGATCGCCGACGGTGGGCAGCTTGTCGTCCCAACTGACATCTGCCGGCAGCTCGTCTTCCTCGTCGATGGCAGCTTCCGCGGCGGCCTCCGGAATCCGGAGCGGTCCTGCACGAACTTCGTCAAACTCCAGCCGCTGACCATCGTCCCCTCCGGTCGGTCGCCGCTCGCCGGGGCGGTTCCTCGAGTCACCCTTGTGCTCGTCCTTCTGGCCTCCTCGCTTCTTCTGGGAGGTGCGCTTATCCCCCTTTCTCTCATCCTCCCTGCGGGACGCCCCGCTATCGGGCTCTCTGGCCCCGTCGCGCTCGCTGGAATCTCTTCCCCCCTTGCGGCGGCGACGCTTCTTTCCCACCGTCTCCCTCTGCTCTTCCCGTTCTTCTGTCGGCTCGTCCGCGGGAGTGTCGTCCAGGTCGGAGACCGCGCCAAACGGAGCCTCCTGGATGACACGCCGATACTCGACCCGGTCATGCTTCTTCAGGAAGTCGTAGTAGATCCGGGTCCAGCGCTGAAGTTCCGGCGCGAACAGGTTGAGGGCCAGGCTCTCGATGCGGAAGAAGTGCAGGGCGTCCCTGAAGTAGTCACGGCGCACGAAGTCCGTGGGGCGGATCTTCCTGCGGCGGTTGCTGCCGTCGTCGTGGCGGAGGCGCTCCTGCGCCACCAGGATCTGCTTGACCCGGAAGGCCTCTCGCCGGGAGAGCGACATGCGAGTCGCAAATGGACGGATCACGCGATCGGCGACTCGAGAAAGGTCGGCCGACTCCTGGTCCCCCTCCTCCATGGCCAGCTCGAGGACCGGACCGACCAGCATTACTGCCAGCAGCGTCGGGTTGGAGACGATCCGGCGTCCGTGATCGAGCTCGTCCAGTACTTCCAGGTGGTCGAGCATCTGATCGAAGACGTTCTCGCGCCACCCTCTGAGACGCGGGTTCCGGTCGAGGAACTCCGCCAGGTCGGGCAGGATGGAGTCGAGGGCGCCGGTGCGGTCGAGAATCTGCCAGCTCCGACAGGCGTTGCCACAGGAGAGCATCCGCAGCAACTCCTCCGTGACCCGGGGCGAGGCGCACTTCACCAGGTCGGCCTGATAGTCGACCATGGCATCATAGGTCTCCTCCTCGAACGAGAAGCCGAGTCGGGCCGCGAAGCGGATCGCCCTCAGGATCCGGACTGGATCTTCCTGGAAGCGAATCGAAGGATCGCCAATGGTCCGGATCAGCCCATCCTCAAGATCACGGGTCCCGTTGACGAAGTCGATCACTTCGTTCGACTCGATGTCATAGAAGAGCGCGTTCACGGAGAAATCCCGCCTCAGCGCATCCTCTTCGGCGGTGCCGAACACATTGTCACGGCGAATCAGCAGATCGCTGTCGTCATCGTCGGAGGTGTCCTCCGTATCCTCGAGTGGATCGGGTTCGCTGAATGAGTCGTCGTCCCTGGGAGTCTGCCGAAAGGTCGAGACCTCGATGATCTTGTCTCCAAACTGGATATGAACCAGCTTGAAGCGCCGGCCAATGATCCGGCTGTTGCGAAACAACCGCTTGATTTGCCGCGGCCTCGCGGAGGTGGCGATGTCGAAGTCCTTGGGAATGCGCCCAAGCGAGAGGTCGCGCACGCAGCCGCCCACGAAGTATGCGTCGTGGTTGTAGTGGTGAAGACGCCTCAGGATCTTGACCGCATCCGGATCGAGGGCCGAAGGCACGATCAGGGGCTCGACGATACGATCGGGTTCTGAGCTCATTCTGGACTGGGAATCCTGCGAAAGAACCGAATTGTACCGGCAGGACCATGAGGAATGAAAACGCGGACCCTAACTGCGGAGGCGGGCCAGACGGCCGGAAAGTGCGCGGGCCCGCGCCGGGTCGACCCTGCCCCCGGTTCGCGAGGAGACCTTGACGGAGGTGCCGACGATGAATCCGTCAGCGTGTCTGGCGAGCGATTCGAGGTTCCTGAGGCTGGTGCCGCTGGCCACGAGGACCGGAACCGCCCCTGCCGCCCGCTGAACCTCCGCCACTGACTCGGCCGTGGGGGGGATTCCGGTCGCGGATCCGGTGACCAGCAAAGCGTCGGCGTGGGCTCTCTTGACCAGCTCGTCCACCTCGACATCCACGTCTTCCCGGCGCAGCGGCGCGGCATGCTTGACCCTGTGGTCGGCGAAAACCCGGACAGACGATCCCAGCAGCTTCCGGTAGCGCAGCAGTTCCGCGGCCCGCCCTTCGATCAGGCCCTGGTCGGTCACGAAGACGCCAGAGAGCACGTTGACCCGGATGAAGTCAAGGCCGGCGCCGATGGCGGCTCCGAGCGCGCCCACCCCGTCGTTCCTGAGCAGATTCACACCGACCGGCCGGTCGCCCGCCTGGTCCTTGAGGGCCGCTCCGATCCTGCTCAGGAGGGCGATGGTGTGTGGTTCCGCCGGACCGGACAGAAACGGGGTGTCGCCGAAGTTCTCGAGGATGAGACCGTTGAATCCCGCCCGCAGATAGGCACGGCCATCCTCCTGCGCCCTCTCCAGGATTCGCCGCACCGAGAGGCGCCCCGCCGGGCTCCCGGGCAAGGGTTCGAGGTGAACCACGCCGATCAGCGGCAGGCGTGTTCCGAAGAGTTTGGTGAACCAGCTCGCAACCCGTGTCATCAGCCCGCCCCGGAACGGTGTGGAGGGAGCACGTCAGGATAGCAGGTGGCCCCGGGATTGGGTATCGGCACCGGAAGCACACGGGGCAGATTTCACCATGAAGGACATGCAGAACATGAAGAGGGGAGGAGCTTCCCCTTCAGGTTCTGCATGTCCTTCATGGTGGAATCATCCGGTAGACTGACCCACTCAGGCTCCCGCAAGGCGAACAGGAGGAAAAGATGGCAGCAGAACGGGCCGGCGTCTTCGAGCATCACTCGCTTCCTGGCGGAGTCAGCCTGCTGGTCTGGAACACGCGCAAGTTCAAGACCGTCTCGTTGCGGATCACCCTCCTGGAGAACCTGGATGATCAGGCGGGGAGCAGGGCCCTGACGTCCGGACTGCTGCGCAGGGGGTGCTCCTCGTATCCGGACATGATGTCCCTGAGCAGGCGGCTGGAAGAGCTGTACGGGGCGGGCCTGTCCATTGATGTGAGCCGGCTGGGCGAAAGGCAGAATCTGAACGTCCGCCTTCGGGTTGTGAATGACCGGTTCGTGGGGGAGAAATCCACGGCGGTTCGCCATGGGCTGGACCTGATGAGGGAGATCCTGACCGACCCGGTTCTCGAGGACGGTGGGTTCCGGAAGGCCGAATTCGAGCAGGAGCGAACCAATCTCATCCGCTCCATTCGCGGTCTGCTGGACGACAAGATGGCGTACGCGCACCGGCAACTGCTGGAAGCGATGTTCCCTGGCGAACCGTATGCGCTCTTTGAATGGGGGACCGAGGAAACGGCGAAGACGCTCGACGCGCGGGTGGTGCTGGCAGAGCATCTCCTCCGTCTCCGGCAGGCGCCGATCGAGGCGTACGCGGTGGGCGATCTGGACGCGGGCCAGGTCGAGCAGATCGGCGAGACGCTCTCTGGCCTCTCCAGGCGGGAGGAAAACCGTGCCGTCAAGCGGGAATGCTGGGTCGAACCCGTTCCAAGGAAGCTGGTCACCGAGGAACTGCCCCTGGCGCAGAGCAAGCTGCTGATCGGCTACCGACTCGACACCCGGGGGATGGATGATCGTGAGTACTTCGCGCTCAGTGTCTACAACGCCGTGCTGGGCAGCGGCAGCAGCTACTCGAAGCTGTTTCGCGAGGTGCGGGAGGAGCGAAGCCTGGCGTACTACGCCCACTCCTCCATGGATCGGCTGAAGGGTTTCCTGCTTCTCTCCGCCGGCGTCGCCGCCGCCA
>JAZDLC010000344.1:0-4960 GCA_043802345.1 Planctomycetota bacterium
GTCCGTGTCGGCCGGCCCGTCGTCCGTGTCGGCCGGCCCGTCGTCCGTGTCGGCGTTGCCGTTCCCTTCGAGAGACTCGCGCATCTTGCGCCCCTTGCCCGCGCGCCGGACGGGGCCGATTTCCTCCGCGTCCTCGACCAGGCGGTACTCCTTGAAATTCTTGGCCTGCGTGAAGATGATGATCTCTCCCACGAGGCCGATCGAGAAGATCTGCACGCCGAGCACGATCATCATGACCCCGATGATCAACGTCACCCGGTTTCGGAGCGGGTCCCCGTCCAGGTAGAGGAAGTCCACCGCCAGGGCGAGGCAGACCAGCGTGCCCAGGGTCACGGAGAGAATCCCCGCCACTCCGAAGAAGCGGAGAGGCGCCCGGGTGAACTTCGACAGGAAGAGCAGGTTGATGACATCGAGGAAACGGCGCATGTAGACGCCGATCCCGAAGAACCCGCTCTTGCCCACCTCCCTCAGATGGCGGACCTTCACCTCGCCGACCCTGAAGCCATGCCGCTGGGCCATGACCGGCAGGAAGCGCACCATGTCGCCGGTGACCGTGACGTCGTCCAGCACCTTGCGGCGGATGGCGCGCACCGGACAGTTCATGTCGTGAAGCTGGACCCCGGTGAGCAACCGCAGGATCGCGTTGAACAGCTTGGACTGCAGCCGGTTGATGACCGGGTCGACCCGCCTCAGCCGATGCCCCGCGACCATGTCCAGCCCGTCTTCCAGGGCATTCAGAACCCGGTGGATGTCGGCCGATTCCACCTGCAGGTACGGCGGCATGGTGAGGATCACCGCTCCGGAGGCGATGCTGAACCCGGCGGAGAGAGCCGTCGACTCGCCGAACGGATGATTGAGCCGCACCAGCAGCACATTGATCCCTTTGGGACGGGCCTTCTTCGCCTCCTCGAAGACCGCGTCGCTGACCCCGTCGAGGACCACGACGAACTCGCTCTCCGAGCCCCGCTGCTGCAATTCCCCGTGGCAGGCGCGAAGTACCTCCGACAGCTCGGACACGTCGTCGCCGACCGGGATGACCACGCTGACATCGGGTCTTGGCAGCGGAGCAGGACGGCCTGGGTTCGGTCCGCTCATGCCCTCCTCCTGGCCCGATCGAGGCTCAGCAGATGCCGCGGACCGCTCCTGAAGACGTGCACGGCCAGTTCTGCCAGCAGACCCAGCACCAGAAAATGGAACGCCAGGTAGATCAGAAGGATCACGACCGTTGGAAAGACGACCGGTGTGTATTCCACGATGGCTCCGGCGGATGTATCTACGAAGGTGATGAACAGGAAGACTGCCGCCATCAGGAAGCAGGGAATCGAACCGAGACCGAACCAGTGCAAGGGCCGGACGGAAAACCTGGTCAACATGCGCAGGGCCACCAGGTCGTACAGGACCCGGAACGTCCGACCAATCCCATATTTCGACACGCCGTGAACCCGAGGATGGTGGGTCACCACCACCTCGGTGACTCGGGCGCCCATCAAGCCGGCCAGGGCCGGAATGTAGCGGTGCATTTCAGAGTAGATCGGCAGCGCCTTCACGAGGGTCGCCCGATAACCTTTTAGAGTGCAACCGAAGTCGTGGATCCGGACGCCGGTCAAGTTCGAGAGCATCCGGTTGGCCACCAGGGAGGGCAGCCTGCGGGAGAAGAACGGCTCCTCGCGGTTCTTGCGCCATCCAGAGACGAGATCGTAGTCCTGATCCAACAAGCGAAGGATGGTCGGAATGTCGGCCGGGTCGTTCTGCTGGTCACCATCCAGGGTGACCACATAACGCCCCTGCACATGATCAAAGCCGGCGGCCAGCGCGGCGGTCTGGCCGAAGTTGCGGCGTAGGCGAATGATCCGGAGCTCCGGCACAGCCTGGCAGGCACCCTTTAGCCGCTCCAGCGTGCGATCCTCGCTGCCGTCGTCCACGAACAACACCTCGAAGCTCCGCTTTTCCGGTCGCATGGCGCGCACAATGGCGGACGTCAGCGGGAGGACGTTGTCCTCCTCGTTGAAGACCGGAACCAGGACCGTAACTTCTACAGGCTTGGGAGACATCAGACCCGACGGACAGAACCCATTGGAAACACAAACATTGTACCGCACAAACGAGGAGACGCGCTCCTTCTGATTCGGCGCGGGACCCATTCTAGCTTGAACTGGACTGCCGCGGCCCTTGCCAGGCGGGCAATCTCCGGTCAAGATAGGGCCCTGATCGACCTACGCGAGGAGCTCCATCAGGTCCTGCCGGACAGCCTGAACCACTGGCCGGAGGCGGCTTGGCGCCGGGATTAGCCCGGTCGCATCCGGCTGCCGAATTGCCGTTTTTTGTCGGCCCTGGCCCCTGTTGGATCGGATTGCGTGGTGGTGGAGCCGGCGCCAGCGCCGGCGCATGTCGAGGCGTTGTTTCTTTCACCAGCGAAGTGTTGACATCCGACGGGTCGGTCGCGCCTTGACCACCACTAATGCCACCGGACAGCGTCCGGGGGCGGTAGAGGAGAGCCGGCTTACGGGACCGGCAATATTGAGGAGCCCACGATGGGTCGGTTGCTCCTGTTCGGAGAGCCTGATTCGCTGCTCGGGTCGATGCTGGCAACGCTGTGCCCGCAGGACACCGTGCTGCTTCTTGAGCCCGAGGATCCCTTCGCAGCGCTCGCGGCCGGAGCGGACATCTCGCTCCTCTTGCTGGATCTGGGGGCAGGCGACTGGCAGCCGGATGCTCTCATCACCGCTGTGCGGCGGCGCAACCCGGACTGCCCGATCCTGGCGATCTTTGACCAAAGGCACCGAGGCGCCGCCCGATCGGCCCTGAAAACGGGGGCGGACGCGATCCTCCCCGACCCGTTCAGCCTGGATGAGTTCTCCGCGCTGATTCTCCGGATGCTGGGCCGCCGGTCCGTTGGTCTGGACAGACCGAAGCCGGCCCCGGTGGAGAAGGGCGCCGCCGAGACGCGTTCGCGCTCCGGCCCGGACGGCGCTCGCACGAACGGCAGCCACACCGAGATCGCCGACCTGGACGCTCTCTCGATCTTCGTTCGGGGGCTCGCCCACGAGGTGAACAATCCGCTCACCACCATCCGGGGTTTCCTGCAGCTCCTGCTCCACGATGAAACCGGAACCGCGGAGCCGGAAGCATTGGAGGCGTTCCAGACAATGGAGAGCGAGTCCCGCCGAATCGCCGACGTGATTCAGGAGCTCGAGTATTTCAGCGGCATTCGGAGGCCTTCCCGGACCATCCTGGACGCCTCCAGCCTGGTAAGGGACGCGCTCAGGTCCCAGAACCTGGGACACATCGAGCCCTCCCTGAACGCATCCGATCTCTCGGTGCTCGCGGATCGCGAGCAGCTCACCATCGCTCTGCAGCACCTCTTCGGATACCTGGCCTCCAGCTCCCCCGACTCCCCGCCCGCCGTTCGCGTCGCCATCGACCGAACCGAAGATCAGTTGATGATCTCCGCGGCCGGAGCCTGCTCCAGTTCCAGCTCCGTCTCCCCGGAACAGCTGCTGGTCCCGCTCTACGCGGGTCGAACCACGGATCCCAGCCAACGGCGCAGCCTGGCCTGCGTGTTCGGCATCGCCCGGGCCCATGGAGGGAGCCTGAGCGTCGGCCGGGAAGGGAAGGACGGCCTCGTGTTCCGCCTCGGCATTCCGCTCGGGCTGAGGGACGCGGCGGGGATCTAGCCCCTGGAACCAACTGCGGGGAAAGGGGGTGTTTCTCACCACGAAGGCCACGCAGCGCACGAAGGGCCTTCGTGGTGAGAAACACCCCCTTTCCCCGCCCCGCGTCCCACCCCGGTTCTGCCTCAAGTCCCCCCCTACCAATGGACGAACCGGGGAAGGAGGGCAAAATGCCGAAGCTCATCCGAAAAGCCCTGTTCTGGGCCGCGGTGCTGTACGCCCTTTCCCTGCCCTTCTCGTTCATCCTGGGCGGCGCCCTGTTCGCAAGGCCCGTCAAGGATCCGGTCAGCATCGCCAACCTGGCCGACGCCCTCGACCCTGCCTGGGATCGGACCTTTCTCTCGGGCCTCAGGGAGGTGGCGATCCAGCTCCGGCCGGGAGTCTCGCTCAGGGCCACCGTGTTTGGCGGCGACTCGTACGCGACCGTGATCGTCCTGCATGAGTCGCGCAAGAACCGGTTGTCCGGCCTGCCGGCGGCGTACGCGCTCTGGAGCGCCGGGTTCGACGTTCTCCTGGTTGACCGGCGGGCTCACGGCAGCAGCGACGGCGACATGCTGCCGCTGTTTGGGGGCGAGGAGCAGGATCTGACGATGGTGGTCAACGAGCTGATCTCGTCGGATTGGTCCGGGACGTCGAGGATCGGCATGTTTGGCATGGGTGACGCCGGAACCAGCTGTCTGATCGCCGCCGCCGCCGACCCCAGAATCGACGCGGTCGTGGCCCAGAATCCGGCCCTGCGGGCCGACGATTTCGTCGCCACGAGACTGCGCTCCTGGTTCCTGCTGCCGGAGCCGCTGCTGGTCGCGCAGACCTACCTCGCGGTGACCGGGATGTGCGTGTTGGCGAACGTGGACCGGGCTCAGCTCGACGCCTCGTCGCAAATCGCGGGGCTGCGCACGCCGACCCTGCTCCTGCTGGATACCACGGAGGGAAGAAGGGAACCCACCAGCGACGTGTTCCGGACGATCCCCTCCGGGGTGGCGAGCCTGCAAGAGGATTCCGATGTGCTCTCGCTCTACGGGAGCATGGTCGAGTTCTTCGATCGACATCTCTGAGCGCATGAACACGGTTTGGGTTGAAGATCTGGGGACCAATCCGTGAGAATGATCGAGTGTCGCATGCAGTCGGGAACCGACAAGCCGCCGCCACCCCCACGGAGCGAGGAGCGGACCTCAACCCAGATGGCTCGCAGGAAGAACAAGAGGAGAGTCGTCCTGAGAAGCAGCTTCGGGCTGTTCCTCGGGGTGGCCATGAGCGGGCTCCTGGTCTACATGTTGCTTCTCGGCCGG
>JAZDLC010000345.1:0-7145 GCA_043802345.1 Planctomycetota bacterium
GTGATGGCCTCGTTCAATGGGAGTTCCACCCAGGATCACCGATCAGCAGCCAGTTGTGACGGGAGACATCCGAGCCGTGATCGTCCAGGTCGAGAACATTCAGCGTGAGCGCCTCATACGCCCTGTTGAAGGCATGCCCCAGAGACTCGCCTTCAACGATCGAATTGACCACCTCAGTCGTCTGATGGCCGCTCATACCGATCACACTTCGCGTTCCTCCCATGAAACCTACGGCGCCCTGCCTGAGGAGTCTCTTTGTAATCTGTGAAGGTCCCTCGTCGAGAGCGGCTGTGGAACATCCTCGCGACAGGATGAACGCCGGAGCCAGCAGCGTGTTCATGTTCATGTTGAACGCGAATCCCAGTTCCCACCACGCCGAATGATCATAATGCAGGATCAGGCCGTCTTCGATCGGGGGGCCGGAATTATGATAGGCACCCATGAGATCATCTTCGACATAACCGAAGTTGTTCAGTACGGGCACGGCTTCTGACATGCCCCATCGCCCCATTTCCACAACCCGGTTTTCCCAATATCGGTCTTTCAGGGAGTCATACGTGGAGATCCGGGAGGCGATCAGGCTCCCTTCGGAGAAGTTGTTGGCGATCACGCGTCCCACGGCGATTTCAAGGAACGGATCCGCATCCATCTCGGCATAGAGGGCATCGGTCATCAGAACCGGGGCCGGAAACCCTGACGGATTATCGACCTCGCCAAAAGGAATGAACGGCGTGGTCGCAACGATCGCGAGGAATTCCGGATAGTAGTCCGCGCCGATCGCGGCATAACACTGCCGGAGTTCATCCCTCACCGTGAGGTACGTCGCTGCATTCTGCACAGGCACCACCACTCCCCCCCGGCGAGCTGCCAGAATGGTCGAAACCAGGGAGAGCTTGCTCCCGTCAGGGTTCACGTCACGATCCGCTGGATTGACGGCGGCCAGATAGTCGACGGAGTGACCGTTGTTCCTCAACCAGGTCACCACAGCGACCGCCCCCGGGAGAGTCGAGGACGGGACCGGCAGTGTCAGGGGTGACCCGACCACCAGGGCCGATTGTGCTCCCAACTGTGCGAGAACCGTATCCAGATCACCGGGCGTTGAAGGCGACGAGTAGAGCAGAGGGACCTTCAATCGAGAAGCGAGCGATGCGGCAGTCAGGGCGTTCTCATAGTAGTTACCGTCCAGCGAGCAGATGACAACCTGGTCCGAACCTGCCCAGACAGTGGTGGCAATCTCCTTCGCCTGTTCCGCACCCGCCGAAACTGAGTTGAGAACGATGAGTTGAGAAACTCCCGGTATGCCCGGTATGTTTTGCCCGACGATCAGTGCACTTTCGGGATTGTATCGACTGACATAATCGGCGTGCCACGCGTCGCTGAACAGGTATATCGGATTCGTGATGGCCAGCACCGCAGGCTCTCCATCGGTCAGGGCAGATGACGCGGCGACCGCGGCAAGGAAGTCAAGATCGTAGTTGCTCGGGCCATCGACTGCCTTGGTGACGATCAGCCACTTCCCGGGCTGGAGGCTGATGCCGGCGAACAGGTTGCCGGGCAACAGCACAGACATCACCAGGTACAACAGTAGTTTCTTCATGACGTCCGCTCCATCCTCAAGATCTCGCTTTCATCGGATCCGACTGCACGCACTGCTCACGAGCCGTTCGAATTCGCGCCGTGAGCCGGCTTTGAGAGGCGATCGCAGTCGACCACATTGTACGCGCGCGGTGGGAAGGGGGACATCCGTTGTATCTCAATATTCTCGACGTGCACGGCTCTCAGCACGCTCCCGCTCCACGCCCCGGACACGGATGCGGGCGTGGTGGCGACTTCGCCTCTTCCGTCACCCGCAGGATGAACTCGGTCTTGCCTTCCGTGTACGCCACGCGGTCGTTGCGCGAGGCGGTGGCCAGCCGGATCTTCAGGGATTCGTACTCCCTGGCCACTTCCGGATGCTCGATCAGGTAGTCCCGGAAGAGCAGTCGCTCCCAGTGCTCGGTGAAGTGCCGCTCCACCATGTGAATGTGGTGCGTGCGAGCCCCGGTGCGCCGGTCTCGCTTGATAAACCAGGCGTAGAAGGGCGGGCCGTCGTCCCCGTGCGTGGGCCGCCAGAGATACTCGTACCCCTGCGCCTCCAGGACTGGCGCGATCCGGACCCGGGTCGCCTGGAGGTCGGTCACCTCGACGAGCATGTCCACGATCGGCTTGGCCGAGAGCCCCGGCACCGCCGTGCTGCCGATGTGCTCCACCCGCCGGATGAGGTCTTCCGGCAGACAGGAAAGCAGGTGCTCCTTCTCCTTGCGGAACGACTCCGGCCAACCGGGATCCGGCGGCGCGATCTCCACCTCCTCCCGCACCAGCCGCTGAACTCGCTCCTCCGGCGTTTCCATCTCGCTCCGGACTAGAGCAAAGCTTCCATCGCCGCCACGAAGTCCGCCTGCGTGGCCGGAGGTCCGGCTCCATAGGTCACGTGTGAGTCCTGGTCCGTCCATCCACCCAGCATGGTCCGTTCCTCGCCGTCCCGGCTGAGTCCCTTCTCCAGAGTCAAGTAGGAGATCTCCGGATTCTCGGGGGGCTTGTCCGCGCTCATGTCGATCCTGAGGACGATCCCGGCGAAGTGCGCTTCTGGAGGGACCTGCGGGGGCGGCATGCTGATGATGATGCAAGGGAATCCCTTGAGGAGACTGGTGGTGATGCCGACGTCGCTGATGTCGAAGGAGGGAGTCCCGTCAGGATCGCAGTTCTTGCGCACCTGTTCCCAGATGTCTTTCAGGAACTCGTCTCGCTCCTCCGAACCGATGATCCCGAAGAAGCCGAGCGGATTCTCCTGGCAGATCTGCCGCAGCGCAAGATGCCCCAGAACATAGTGATGAGGACTCTTGCCGGGCTGCTGGGAGTTCTCGTTTCCGCCGTCTGCTGGCGACATGGCTCCTCTCCTGATCTTGCCCAAGTGGCTCACCAAGATGCTGTCGAGCTGGATCCCAGTTGAGCCTGATCCGGCCGGCGGATCAAGGAGGGAGGAGGCTGGGCGAGGAAACCGCTTCGTTCGGTTCGGCTGTGAGTCCTTCGTGCGGCGCCCAGGAATCGAAATCGGGATCGATTGGATGCGCCTTCCGGGAGGCATGAGACCAATCGATTTGTCGCGATTTCGATTGTTCGGTGGCCCGCCGAGGAAGTCGGACCCCCCCCCAAGCCTCAGATGCTCACACCGTCCAGTACATCCAGCGACACCAGCAACTGGGTCAGACTGGCGTAGACGGCCAGCAGGGGGAACGACTTCTCGGGAAGGCGGAAGAAGTCGACCAGGGCCGCGACAGAGACGAGCGCGCACAGGGCGGAACGCATGTTCGCTTCCGAGCCGACCGGAGTGCCCAGGATGTCCTGCACGAGCAGCAGGAGGTAGACCTCGGCGCCGATGAGCACGATCGGGACGATCCGATTGCCGCGAGAGCCCTTGCTGGTGACCACCATGGCCAGGGCGCAGAAGATCACGCTGAAGCAGAGAAAGGGGAACAGGTCCAAGGATCACCTCCAGTGACAGCCGCAGTCTACCGTCGCTGATCGGATCCCGGTCCTCTTCCGTGCCGGCCGTTGCGCCCGCCCGGCTTGCCTCCTTCCGGCCGCCCTCCGTCCGGCCTGCGTCCTTCTGGCCTGCGGTCGTCCGGCCTGCCTCCGCCCGGCTTGCGGGGGTGAATGATCCTCATCAACTCGCGGGTCAGCTCGTCCCGGGAGAGCTCCTTCAGCCGGCCGAGCCGCGAGGGGTCCTGCCCGTGCGACTCGAGCGCTTTCGCGGCTTTCTCCCTCAGGAACCACACGATCTTCTCGTCCCGCTCGGAACCCGAGAACTGAGCGAGTTCCGCCCGCTGCTCCTCGCTCAACTCCTCCAGGAGCACCTGCTCCGGCACCGGCCGGACGTGCCGGGGTCGTCCACACAGCGCATCCTCCAGCATCCCAGGCTCGCCCGTCCTCGGATGCTTCCGGCCGTGCAGCTCATGCATCCTGCGCATGAACTGGTCGGGCGGCAGATCCTGCAGTTCCCGCCGCTCCTGCTCGGACAAGTTCGAAAGCTCCGGCGGGGGATTCTGCAGAACCTGTCGCTGCTTGAGCTTCCTCAGTTCCCGGCGCAGCTCCCAGGGAGACAGCCGCAGCAGTTCTTCGGCCTGGCCCGGCTCCAAGAAGCCGTCCTCCTCGAATTCCTGCAAGGTTGCCTCCGCCCGCTGCTTCATGGCCCGGCGCACTTCATCGAAATCAGGCTGCTGCGCTTCCTGTCCGGGCAGACCCGCGCCTTCCAGGATCGACTTCTTCGAGCGGGAGAGGTACGAGCGAAGCTGGGAATTCATCGCCCGTTTGCGCTCCCTCGGCGGGAGTTGCTCCAGTCGCCTGGCTTCCTCCGCCTGAAGATCGGCCAGCGCCTTGTCGCGGGCCTGCTCCAGAGCCCGGTGCCGCTCCCGGATCGCCTCCTGCTCCTCCGGACTCATCCGCTTGAACTGCTCGAAACGGCGCTTCACCTCCGCCCGCTGCTCCTCGGTCAGCTCGCTCCAGCGGTCGCTTCCGCGGCCATGCTGGGCGGCCGTCTCCTGGGCGCTGCCGAAAAGAACCAGCAGAACCGAGAGAACCAGGATGCGGGTCAGGCCGGCGGTCATCGCAGGTCGCCTCCTTCCCGATCGAACTCGTCCAACGCTCCCGCAAGCTCGCCGCAAGCCAACAGGTCCAGTTCCTCCCCATGTTCCTCGATGGTCTCCCAGTCGAGCAGCAAGTCCAGGCTGGCCATCAGTTCGGGGTCGACCGCCTCGGGAGTCGTCCCCGGATCGCCGCTCCTGAAGAACGACATGCCGAGCACCAGCAACAGCGCCGCCGCCGCGAGGGCCGCCGCGGGGCGCAGGATCCGGATCAGGCCGCGGCTTGCCGGCTGCAGGGCCCGCTCCACGATCCGCTCCGCCATCCCTGCGGGAGGTTCGATCTCCGGAAAGAGCAAGAGCAGCCGGTCGGCGCGGATTCGCTCCTCGACCAGGGCACGCAGTGGGTCCGAGTTCCGGGCCGCCTCGAGGAGGTCGGGCGGCAGGCTCCCGAAACCCTCCACCACTGGCAGCAACGCCAGCTCCATCTGAAACTGTTTCGTGTTCATGTCATCGTCCATCGGTCTGGACATCCCTCTGAGGCTCTCTCTCTGAAGCGGGCGATTCCTCCAGCACATACGCCGCCAGCGACTGGCGCAGATTCTCCCGGGCCCGGAAGAGCAGCGACTTGATCGCCTCCACCGAGGTCTCCAGGCTCTTTGCGATCTCCTGGTACGGCATGCCCTGATAGCGGCTCATGATCAGGGCCGCCCTCTGCTGTCCGGGCAGACGCGCGATCGCGAGGCGCACCTGCTCCTGCAGCTCCCTTCTCTCCATCTGCTCGAGCGGCGTCTCCGCATTCTGGTCGTCCACCGCGATCCGGGAACCATCGTCCTCCTCCGAACGGCCGTCGGCGTCGAGCGACAGCGCCCGCCGGCGCTTCCCGTATTCGGTCGCGTTGACACACAGATTGAAGACGATGCGGTATAGCCATGTGTCGAATCTCGCCGTTCGTTCATACGTCTTTCGCGCCCGGTAGATCCGCACGAAGACGTCCTGCGCCAACTCCTCCGAAACGGCCCGGTTGCCGACATACTTGAACACCGTATTCAGCACCGGCGCCTGGTACCTCTCTACCAGCTGGGCGAACGCACCCGGTTCCTCCGCCTGGACCCGACGCATCAGGGCTGCGCCCAGATCGTCTCTGGCGGGGGATCTCGAGCTTGCCGATCGGTTCACCCGGTTCATCAACCGTCATCCGGCCAGAAGGTTGCGCTGTCGTTCCTCATCTGGCAATCCGCGGGGGAGTCTGTGCCATGCTCCATTCTTCGACGGGCTACAGCGCCCGAAAGCGATGAAAGGGATGCAGAATGAGGAACGGGCGGCCCACGAATCTCTCCTTCGGGATCGATCCGAAATGCCTGCTATCACGGCTGTTAACGCTATTATCGCCGAGCAGGAAGTACTCTCCCTCGGGCACCTCGAACGGCTCCCGCACACCGAACCTGCAGTCGTTTTCCGTGTAGTGGATATCTCGCAGGATCTCGATCTCCCGCAACCTCGCCACGCCTCCGGAGACACCCAGCGCCGGCACGTTCGAGGCCAGCCCCACCACTTCCGTGTTCCACTCGTACGGAAGATCCAGGACCTGCACGCCGTCCACCAGCAGGATCAACCGGTTATCCACGTTCAGGAAAACGACTTGTGCCTCCTTCCCGGGCGCGAGACCGGTGCCTGCCGCGCCCAGTTCCTCCGCGTCCGACGGGCCCCGGCGGCGGAAGATCCTGAACGGCTCCCCGCACGCAAGAACCGCCGTGAAGTGGTCTCCAGCCTCGCGCAGTTCGGCCACCAGCCGTACCCCTTCCTCCGGGACGACCCGGAAGGAAACCGCCACATCGTTGACCCGGCTCCCCCCGAGCTGGAGCCGCCCCGCCTCGTCGACCCAGTCATCCCGAATCAGCTCACCATAGCGGATCAGCCCCGCCTCGCCGTTCGACCCATCGACAACGAGCCACTCCCCCTCGCGATGGCAGCCTTTCGGCAAGCTCCAGGGAGTCCCCGAAGGGTGGCCCGGATCGAGCCGGCTGACGGTCTGCATCATTTCCAGAAGCACCGCCAACGGACGCTTCACCGGCTGGTCAAGCGAACCGGACCCGTCCTTTGCGATCACGAACAGATCCCCGTCCCGCACCAGCACCTTTTCGCCCGGAAAGGCCACCAACCGCTTCACGAACCGGTCCCCTTGCAGGTTCGCGGGGAAACTCGATCCAGCCTCCCGCTCGGGCCGGTCAAACACCACCAGGCCAAACCGCTCGGGAGCGAACAGATCGAAGTACCGTTTGAACACGACGATCTTGTCCGGCTCTCCCTCGCGATCCCGGAGCAACGGGAGCATGGAGTTCCCGCGCACCTCGAAGCCATCCACCACTCCCCACTTGAGGATCAGCAGGAGAAACAGCGCCACCACCGATGCGCGCCAGAGCAAAGTCAGGATGCGCCTGCGCCGGGGTGTGGTGTCGTCCATGGCCGTCATCCTACATCGCCCGCCTCCGGTGGGGACTGCTTCTTCGGGGCGGAGTTCCTGGGACG
>JAZDLC010000346.1:0-7865 GCA_043802345.1 Planctomycetota bacterium
AGGCGGCGGAGAAGGAGGGCGAGAAGCCGGAAGAAGCCCTCTCCTCCGCCACCCTGTCAGCCCTGAAGCTGCGCAACCTGGGACCCGCCCTGACTTCCGGGCGGATCGGCGACTTCGCGGTCGATCCGGACAATCCGGCCCGGTTCTTCGTGGCGGTCTGCTCGGGAGGAGTGTGGAAGACGGAGAACGCGGGGACCACCTGGAAGCCGATCTTCGACGGCGAGGGTTCGTATTCCATCGGCTGTCTGGCCCTTGATCCCACTGATTCCAACGTGCTGTGGGTCGGCACCGGGGAGAACAACAGCCAGCGCTCGGTCTCCTTTGGTGACGGCATCTACAAGTCGGTGGATGGGGGGAAGAGCTTCAAGAACATGGGGCTCAAGGACTCGGAGCATATCGGCATGATCGCCATCTCGCCGGACGATCCGGACACGGTCTACGTGGCGGCTCAAGGGCCGCTCTGGCGACCCGGAGGCGACCGGGGCCTCTACCGGAGCAGGGACGGCGGGACTTCCTGGGAGAAGATCCTGGAGATCAGCGAGAACACCGGCGTGAACGAGGTGCATCTCGATCCGAGGAATCCGCAGGTCGTCTACGCTTCCGCCTACCAGCGGCGCCGCCGCGTCTGGACCCTGATCGACGGCGGGCCGGAATCGGCGCTGTACAAGTCGACCGACGCCGGCGAGACCTGGCGCAAGCTGAAGAGCGGTCTTCCTTCCGCGGACATGGGGCGGATCGGCCTCGATCTCTCGCCGGCGGACCCGGATGTGCTCTACGCCATCGTGGAGGCCGCCGAGGGGAAGGGCGGGGTCTTCCGCTCCACCGACCGGGGGGAGAGCTGGGAGAAGCGGAGCGGCCACATGTCGACCAGCCCCCAGTATTACAATGAGCTGTTCTCTGACCCGGTCGAGGTGGACCGCGTCTACTCGCTCAGCACCCTCCTGATGATGACGGAGGATGGCGGCAAGACCTGGAACCGGGTGCCGGGCCGGAACCGGCATGTGGACGACCACGCGCTCTGGATCGACCCGAAGGACACCGACCATCTGATGGTCGGTTGCGACGGCGGCGTCTACACCACTTGGGACCGCGGCGCCGCCTGGGATTTCCGGCCGAATCTCCCGGTGACCCAGTTCTACAAGGTGGCGCTCGACAACGCCTCGCCCTTCTACAACGTCTACGGCGGAACGCAGGACAACAACACGCTGGGAGGCCCCTCCCGCACCCTGAACCCGGCGGGGATCGCCAACGAGGACTGGCTCATCACCGTGGGAGGAGACGGTTTCGAACCGCAGGTCGACCCGACCGACCCGAACATCGTCTACAGCCAGTGGCAGTACGCCGGACTGGTCCGCTACGACAGGAGGAGCGGCGAGACGATCGACATCAAGCCGATGGAAGCTCCCGGCGAGGAGCCGCTGCGCTGGAACTGGGACTCGCCTCTCCTGATCAGCCCGCACCTGCATACGCGGCTCTATTTCGGCGCCAACAAGCTCTTCCAGTCGGACGACCGGGGCGATTCCTGGCGGCTTGTCAGCGGCGACCTGACGCGCCAGATCGACCGCGACCAGCTCGAGGTGATGGGCAAGATCCAGAACGTCGATGCGGTCTCGAAGAGCGGCTCCACCTCGGTCTACGGCAACCTCGTGGCCCTGACCGAGTCGCCGCTCGTGGAGGGGCTGATCTACACTGGATCGGATGACGGTCTGGTTCACGTCACTGCGGACGGCGGGAAGAACTGGCGGAAGATCTCGACCTTCCCCGGCGTGGAGGAGAGAACCTACGTGAGCCAACTGGTGGCCTCGGTGAACGCTCCGGACACGGTCTTCGCCGCCTTCGACAACCACAAGAACGGCGACTTCCGGCCGTACCTGCTGAAGAGCGTGGACCGCGGCGAGACCTGGGTCTCGATCGCCGGCAACCTGCCCGAGCGCCACGTCGTCTACTGCGTGGGCGAGGACCACGTCAATCCGAACCTGCTGTTCGCGGGCACGGAGTTCGGCCTTCACGTCACCCTGGACGGCGGCGAGAAATGGCACCAGTTGAAAGGCGGGCTGCCGACCATCGCCGTCCGCGATCTCGAGCTGCAGCGCCGCGAAGACGACCTGGTGCTGGCCACGTTCGGCCGCGGCTTCTACGTGCTCGACGACTACTCGCCGCTCCGGCTCATCACCAAGGAACTGCTGGAGCAGCCGGCGACGTTGTTCAAGGTGAAGAACGCACTCCAGTATGCCCAGACGAGCCGCCTGGGAGGTTCCGGCCGCGGCGCCCAGGGGGCTTCCTACTACACGGCCGAGAATCCTCCGTACGGCGCCGTCTTCACCTATCATTTGAAGGAGAAGGTGAAGACCCTCAAGGAGCTGCGCAAGGAGGCGGAGAAGGAGGCCCGAAAGAAGAAGGTCGCCGAACCGTACCCGACCTTCGAAGAGCTGCGGGCGGAGGATCGGGAGACCCCTCCCTCGGTCTTCTTGACGATCTCGGACGAGAGCGGCCAGATCGTGCGCCGCGTCCCGGCCTCCCGCAACAAGGGGATCCACCGGGTCGACTGGGATTTGCGGTATCCGAGCGCGGGCCCCGCCGCCCCCTCGCGCGGGGAGGATGACGAGGAAGAGGGAGAGGGACGCCGCGGCAGGGGCAGCGCGGGTCCGATGGCCCTGCCGGGAACCTACCTCGTCGCGCTCGCTCAGATGAAGGACGGCGTGACGACCGTGCTCGCCGGCCCGGAGAGCTTCGAAGTCATTCCTCTCGACCTGGCGACGCTGAAGCAGGCCGATCGCAAGGAAGTCCTCGACTTCCGCCTGAAGATGCAGCGCCTCAGGCGCGCGGTCAGCGGGGCCTCCCGGGTGGCCGGCGAAGCGGACAGCCGATTGAAGCTGCTCGGGTCGGCGTACCAGAGCACGCCCGGAGCGGAGCCGGCCATTCTCGGGCGGATCCACGCCCTCGAGCAGCAGCTCAAGGAGCTGCGCACGGAACTGGACGGCGACGACACGCTCAGCTCCCGCAATGCTCCGACCCCGATTTCGATCACCTCACGCGTCATGGGCGTGGTCGGCGACCAGTGGAACAGCACGGTGCCACCGACCAAAACCCAGCGCGACGCCTACCAGCAGGCCGGCCAGGCCTTCGCGAAGGTCCTGAGCGATCTGCGCACGCTGATGGAGAAAGACCTGGTCCAGATCGAGGCCGACCTCGAAGCCGCCGGCGCCCCCTGGACGCCCGGCCGCGTCCCGGACTGGAAGATCGAGTAGGCGGGCCGCGCAGCGGCGGGTTGGAGAAGAGAAGAAAGAGAGAACTCTCGCAGAGGCGCAGAGGGCGCAGAGATTGATGGGGAGGACAATCCTCTGCGATCTTGGCGGCTTGGCGAGAGAAGATCCGGATTCGACGTCGTGCCGGTCAGCAGTGGCCCGGAGTCAGAAGAACGGGGGACCGTTTCCGTCTTCATTCCTCGACCACGAACCACTCCTTCAATTCCAGGGTCACGTTGCGATTGTGATCCACGACCGTGGCGTGAACCCAGTACTTGCCGCTCGGGTCGTCCGGCTCGATGATGATCGTCACGAAGCCACTGCCAAGCTGATCCGCCTCTGGCGGCTGCGTGCAGGGTCCTTCGATTCCAACAAGGTCTGGAACCTCCGCATACACCGATCCATCGGGCTTCTTCACCAGTACGTCGTAGGTCACCCTGGCTCTTCCGTCCTCGCCCACCTTCGGGTTCCAGAAGAGAATGGTGGTCTCGATCGGTTCCCCCCGGACGGCCAGTCTCGTCGGCCGCAGCACAGGCGGCTCCGGACGCTTCATCGCCTCGTAGAAGGCCTCTGAGTCCTTCGTCAGCCAGAGTGCTGCGCTGAAATCCTCCTTTGACTTGACGTTGTCCGCCTCCTGCGTCGCCGCTTCCTTCTCGTTCCTGGCCCTGGCTTCAGTCACGATGCTGGTCGCCAGCTCCTTGACCCGGCCATCGCTCGTCTTCGCGACTCGTTCCAGGACGTCCAGTACGGCCGGGTACATCGCCGCGTTTCTCGTCAGGCTCATCATCGCTGACTGACTGCTCAGCATCTTGACCAGCTCGCTCCCCTCCGCACTGCCGGGCTCCGGCTTGCTGCCGTACAGCTCGCGAAGCCGGCTCTTGAAGGCGTCGTCCGGGACCTGAAAGGTCTCGAGCATGCCGGCGATCTTCCTGATGTACAGCTCGTCGCCCGAGGCGTAGAAGCCACCCCAGAGAACGTCCAACACCTGCCAGTGGGTGACCTCCATCTCCGGAAAGTAGAAGGTCCTTGGCGCCACCGACTTCGCGACAACCTCCTCCGGGAAACCAAACCCCTTCCGCACAGTCTCGAACGCCTCTGCGCGATGCTTCGTGGCGCCGCAGGCGAGAATCTCCGCCCCGAGGGACGCCTTCTCGCCCGACGTCTCCGCCACCATCCGCTTCGCGAACGGCAGTTCCAGTTCGGGATGATCATGGATGATCTGCGCCATGAACGCCGTCAGGATGAGCTTGGAGTGCGGATTCCTGGTCGCCTCGGCTCCGCGATTGAACTCCTCGAGATCCAGTTCGAAGAACCAGTCAATGGCGTCCGCCGGCTTCGGATCCTGATGATAGCTCTGGACATGAGCGGTCAGGTCCTTGTCGAAGGGGAAGATCGCGAACTGGGCCGACGCCGATTCGCCGGTGAGCAGTCCAAGGGCGATCCACCAGATCGTTGCCGCTACTCTGACTACAGTCGCAACCTTCACAATCTCTACCTCCTTGCCGCCGGGGAGATTCGCTGCCAGGGTCGGGAGCATGACGTTTCCTCTCTTCCTTGGGGCCGGTCATGGTAACGCCGCGAAGTTTCGCTGCCAAGATCCGAGACGGACTGCGGGGCGTAGGGTCACGCGGGCCGCGGCGCGACTGCGGTGGATGTTCGAGAACGGAGGAGAAGACTCTCGCAGAGACGCAGAGAACGCAGAGATTGATGGGGAGAACAATTTTCTGCGATCTTGGCGGCTTGGCGAGAGAAGATCCGGATTCGAACACGTCCATGCACCGGACAGCCGGCGCTGCACCTCAGCCGCTGGTGGTGAAGTCGTGGGCCATCCGGCTACTTGGCCAGGGATAGAACGAGCCGGAGTCCCGACTCGACCGTCTCGACCACCGAGGACGCAAGCTTCCCCACTCGTTCCACCAGAAAGGACCGATCCAGTGTCAGGAGCTGGGACACGTTGACCAGCGACTCCCGAGGCAACTTGCTCTGGCGGCGTGTCAGGCGAACGTTACCGGGCGCGTCGGCAAGCCGTATGTTGGAGGAGATCGCGGCGACGATGACCGTCCCGATGCGACTGGCATTGAAGGAGTCGGCCTGGACCACGAGAACCGGCCGCCGAAAGCCCGGCTCTGATCCGCGCGGTCCGGGCAAGTCCGCCCACCAGATCTCACCGCGCTTCATCACCACTCGTCCTCGGGGAGCGAGGCAATCTGCATCTGTTCCAGGACCGGATCGACCGATCCACTCCCCGACCCCTCGGCATAGATCCCGTCCAGGGCCTGAGTGACCAGCTTGTCGGCATGGCGCTCCAGGAAGGCGCTCAAGGCACGGCGGTAGAGTTCGCTGCGGCTCAGGCCCAGGCGCTTCGCGGCTCGTTCCGCGGCTCGGAAGAGATCGTCAGAAATGGAAATCGCAGTCTTCATGCCAACGAGTATGACCCGAGTTATACCTCATGTCAAGAACGAGGTCTGATGACCGGACGGCCCGACGGTCGGGGAGAGGGACGATCCCGTCTTCCATCCCCCATCAGGCCCAGACGGATGCGACCGGCAGGGCGGAGTACGGTTCGCCGAATCCGAGCGACTCGGTTCCGGTGTAGAGAACGATGCCTCTCTTGAACCGGGCGCCGGTCGCCTCCGCCAGCGACCGCAGACCGTTGAAGTCGCGGTGCCCGACCGTGGCGTTGGCCTTGATCTCGATGCCGACAAGATCCCCGCCGCGGTCTTCCAGAAGCAGATCGACCTCCTGGCCCGCGCTGGTCCGGTAGTGGTACAGGTCCGGCCGCACATGGGACCAGGTTGCCTGCTTGGTCAGTTCCATGGTCACGAAACTCTCGAGCAACGAACCGCGCAGGCCGCCCTCGCGTTGCAGGCGCTCCTGGTCCAGCCCCAGCAGGCTGGCCATCAGGCCGCAATCGATCAACGTCACCTTGGGTGCCTTGACCAGACGCTTGCCCAGATTGGTCGACCAGGCCGGGATGAGCCGAAGCAGAAACGTCGCCTCCAGCAGCGCCATGTATCGCTTCAAGGTCGTGTGGGGAACGGAGACGCTTCGTGACACGTCGGCCAGGTTGAGCAGGCCCGACGCGCGGGAAGCGAGGAGCTTCAGGAGCCGCGGCAGGCCTGTCAGTCCCTCGATGTTGGCGATGTCCCTGACGTCACGTTGCAGGATGGTCGTGACATAGGAGCCGAACCAGACGTCCCGGCGTTCGGTGCGTGTACGTTCCTGAACCTCTGGAAAGCCGCCGGTGAGCATCCTTCCCCAGAGGTCGGCCGAGCCTCCAGCCGGCTCGAAGTCGAGCGGCGCGGAGGCGAAGACACGGTCGATGAACCGCTCCTTTCGGCTCAGGAGTTCGCCCTGGGACAGCGGCCAGAGAGTGACGATGTCCATACGGCCCGCGAGCGATTCCGAGAGCTCGGGGAGCGTGAGGACGTTGGCCGAACCTGTCAGCAGAAACTGACCAGGGACCCGGTTTCGATCGATGACCAGTTTCATGGCCTGGAAGAGTCCGGGAGCCCGCTGCACTTCATCAATCAACACCGGGCCTTGCAGGCCGGTGATGAAGCCTTGCGGGTCTTCGCGCGCCGCGGCCAACGTCGCCGCGTCATCGAGCGAGAGATCTCTCCTTGCACGTCCCGCGGTCGGAGCCTCCGCGATGGCTCGTGCCAGAGTCGTCTTGCCGGTCTGCCGGGCTCCGTGGATCAACACGGCCGGACTGTCGGCGAGCGCATCGACTACAGACTCGTGACTATTGCGCCGGAACATGGTGATAAATCCACCATTCTGTGGTGAATCTGTCAACAGCTGCGCATGAATGACATACTTATTTATCTACAAACAACTTATACCGGCAATGAACCATGGAATGAGTCGCCGCCTCAGCCCGACGGCGACTCCCTCACCCACCGGTCCCCTCGCGCTCGAGTCGGCACAACTCCCTCACGACGCTGAGGAGGTTGTCATTCCGTTGGCTTCTCTCCCGGCACCGTGCGGCCTGGACCGCTCAATCCTCGCCAGGAGCCGCAGCTGGCCGGTCTCCTCAATCGTGCACCCCTTCGGTGTCGGGATCGGGCAAGTCAGGCCTTGTCAACACCGGGTTGTCCTCGAACAGTGGGCCGCCGGAGATGGGACCGATGGTCCCCGGATAGATATCCGCAAGACGTTCGGCAATCCGCCATGTGATCGCCTCGACCTCGGCGATCTTCATGTCCGAGACTGGCCCCGTGTACGAAAGCGTAAGTTCCAAGTGGTCCCGAGCACGAGCACGACTGCACCTCCTCACAGGCCGGCGACCGCGCCCTGCGCCTCGCATCCATGGAGGGACCACCTCATTGCATCCATCGGTCGTCCCCACCTTCCGTAACCTCCCCCCATTCAAAAAGAACCGAAGCGGTCCCCCCGCCTTCCAGCCATCGAAAGAACGATGCGGTAGCTCTCGGACGCTGGGCAGGCCGGGAAGAAGCCCCAACCAGGAGTCTGAACCCATCATTCCCCAAACCCGCCCCCCACCACTCGCCTTCCCCCCCAGCAGGACACCCCCGGTTCGTCGCGCCCGGAGCGCACCCGTCCCCTCCCCAGATCCCGGCCCGCCCAGGAAGCACGCCCGAGAGCCACCCACAACCC
>JAZDLC010000347.1:0-3480 GCA_043802345.1 Planctomycetota bacterium
CGTTTTCTCCCTGACCAGGGAGCCTGGAGTCAGTGTGCGTAGGATAGCGGTTTCGGAGCCGATCCCGTCAACTACCTCGCTCACCCCGGTTCATTCAATCGGATGTGGGGCCGGGACCAGGCATCACGTGCCCGTGCCCGCACCCGTGAGAGGCGCCCTACTTGTGCTCTTCCAGGTGCTTCAGATCCTCTTCCGTGAAGTAGGCGTCCGCGAACTAGTCGACCAGGGCGCGGAGCTGCTTCACGTGGTCCAGATCCAGCGTCTGCTTGCACTTCATCGCCTCGACCAGCATCTGATGCAGCGTGGTCACCTGGGTGAGGTACTTCCCGTAGGCCGCAGCCTTCTCCGGCACGGCCTTGACCCTCTGGGTGAGGAAGTACTGGGTCACGGTCTCCTGGATCTTCCCGGAATGCTCGTCCTTGTTGTCGATCCAGCGCACCGCCTGGTTCAAGCTGAGCGCGTCTGACTTCGCCGACAGCTCCTGAATCTGATTCATCGACTTCTCGATGGTGGTGATGTCTTCCTTCAGGAGGATGATCCGGGTCATGTCGCCGTAGATGCCACAGGGAATCTCACAGTGGGCATGGACGACACCGGCGGCAACGGCGAGACCGGTCAACAGCAGGGCGGCGGCACGAACGTGGAAGGTCTTCATGAGAGACGTTCTCCGGGGCTGAGTTTTCTGGGGGTTTCCCCCAGTAATAGCCGCGGGTGACCCGCTCGCATCTCCAAAAGGGGCGACATTTCATCCCCCATTCCCCGAGGAGCCGAGAGACGGTCATGGCGGTCGAGTCGCCGATTCGCCTTTCCCAACCCCGCCTCCAGATGCGAGGATTGACCGCCCGCGGGCTCGCCTGGGTAGAGCTTGACGGAGGAGGCGAGATGGAACAGGTCGGCTGGAAGACGAAGTACGCCGGGAAGATCTGCCCGGCGGAGGAGGCTGTTCGGACCATCCAACCCGGACGCCGGATTCTCATCGGGTCGGGAGCGGCGGAACCGGCGGAGCTGGTGAAGGCGATGGTCGGCAACGCCGGGCACTTCTCCGACCTGGAGATCGTGCACCTGCTGACGCTCGGTCCGGCGCCCTACGTCGAACCTGGCATGGAGGCCAGCTTCCGGCACACCGCGTTCTTCATCGGCGCCAACGTGCGCGAAGCGGTCCAGGAGGGGCGCGCCGACTTCATGCCGGTCTTCCTGTCCGAGATCCCCGACCTGATCCGCTCGAGGCGCTGTCCGATCGACGTGGCGATGATCCAGGTCAGTCCGCCGGATGCCCACGGATACATGAGCCTGGGTGTCTCCGTCGACATCGTGAGAGCCGCGGTGGACACGGCGGCGGTCATCCTGGCCGAAGTCAATCCCCACATGCCGAGAACGCTCGGCGACTCCTTCATCCACGCCGACCGGACCACACGCTTGATCCCGGTCGAAAACCAGCTTCCGGAAGTGCTCACCGGCGAGCCTGACGAAATCTCGTTGGCCATCGGCCGTCACGTGGCGAGCCTGATCCCCCACTGCGCCACTTTGCAGACCGGATTCGGGAAGATCTCGAGCGCCGTCGTGGCCTCGCTGGGAGACCGCATCGACCTGGGTGTTCACACGGAGATGATCTCGGACGGCATCATGGACCTGGTCGACGGCGGGGTGATCACCGGCCGCCGCAAGACCCTGCTGGCAGGGAAGGTGGTCACTTCGTTCGTGATGGGAAGCCGGAAGCTGTACGAGTGGGTGGACGACAATCCACTGATTGAGATGCGCCCCAGCGACTTCACGAATGACCCGGTCCTCATCGGCCGCAATGAGCGGATGATCTCGATCAACTCGGCCCTGGCCATCGACCTGACCGGACAGGTCGCCGCCGACACGCTCGGGGGGCGCTTCCATTCCGGCATCGGCGGCCAGGTCGATTTCGTGCGCGGCGCCGCCCTCAGCCGCGGCGGCAAGGCGATCCTGGCCCTCCCTGCCACCGCCAAGGGAGGTCAGATCAGCCGCATCCAGGCCTACTTCGAGGAGGGGGCCGGAGTGGTCACTAGCCGGGGCGACGTGCAGTACGTCGTCACCGAATACGGAATCGCCGACCTGTGGGGCAAGAACATCCGCCAGCGCGCCCTGAGCCTGATCGAGATCGCGCATCCGGACTTCCGGAGCGAGCTGCTCGCCGCCGCCAAGAAGCGCAGCTATGTCTTCTCCGATCAGGTGGCGCCCAGGGGACGCTACCCGTGGGAGGAGGAGCGCACCTGGCAACTGCCGACCGGCGAGACGGCGCGCGTGCGGCCCGTCCGGCTGTCGGACGAGGAGCCGATTCAAACCCTCCTCTACCATCTTTCGGACGAGTCGACCTATCGCCGCTTCATGGGGTTCAAGAAGGAGCATCCTCACGAGGAGATGCAGCAACTCGTCTCGCTCGACTACGAGCACTCCATGGGGCTGGTGGTCACGACCTCGGAGGGAGCTGACGAGCAGCTCCTGGCCACGGCCCGCTACGACGTCGACCCGGCCACTCATCTGGCGGACATCGCCTTCGTGGTCAAGGATGAGTGGCACAACCGTGGCATCGCCACCGTGCTCATGAGCCGGATGTGCGAAATCGCCATCAGCAAGGGCCTGCGCGGTTTCACCGCCGACGTGCTGGCCAGCAACCGGCCGATGATCGCGGTGTTCCAGAAGAGCGGCCTGGCGATGACCATGGAACAGGAGGGCGGGTCCATTCACCTCCGTCTGGAGTTCCCCGGCCCCGCCACGAAGGGTCGCGCCTCCCCCGGCAAGGGCCGGCGGTCGTAGGAGCCCGCTGAGGGGATATTCGCACCATGAAGGACATGAAGAGAATATTCCGGCGCGCGCAATCGCCCCGACAACCACACGGTTGCGCCTGCCCTCGAGTCTCCGCTACATTCGGGGGCTTGCCGCTTTCCCATTCCCTCGGGACTTGACGACCATGCAGAACTTCGACCGCCCCGGCGAGATCCTCGAGCAGACCCGGATCGTGGAGCAGTTTCTCGATTGCGTTCGTTTCGACACCCAGTCGGACGAGGCCAGCGAGACCTGCCCCAGCACATCCAACCAACTCGAGCTGGGGCGCCATCTCGTCGGGAGGTTGAAGGAACTCGGGCTGGGCAACGCGACCATGTCCGAGCATGGGTATGTGCTGGCGGAGCTTCCGGGCAACGCCGACGGCGCCATCGGCCTCTGCGCCCACCTCGACACGGCGCCGGCCTTCAGCGGGACCGGCGTGAAGCCGCAGTTGCACGAGCACTACGACTGCACTCCCATCCGCCTGAAGGAAGGGGTGGTGATCGACCCCGCCGAATCACCGGAGCTGCTCCAGTGCCAGGGTGACACCATCATCACTGCGGACGGAACCACGCTCCTGGGCGCGGACGACAAGGCGGGCATCGCCGCCATCCTGGGGGCGCTCGAGGTCTTGAGGGATCAGCCCGGGATTCGCCATCCGACCCTGAAGATCTGCTTCAACCCGGACGA
>JAZDLC010000348.1:0-3117 GCA_043802345.1 Planctomycetota bacterium
GGCCCTCGGCCGTGACCAGGATCGCCACGGGCGGGGAGACGCATGAGAATCTGATTCTGCGGGTTGTCGAGGTGATCCAGGCGGGAGCGCCGACGACCATGCCCGGAACGATTCTGCGCGCGGACGACCGGCTGGACGTGAGTACCGGTTATGATGTGCTCCGCATTCACCGCCTGTTGCGCCAGGGTCGGAAGGAAACTGACGCAGCCTCGTTTCTGCGCGGGTTTCCTCTGACCGTGGGATCAAGACTGCAATGACAGAGCAGAATCGTCCGGGGAAGCGCCCGGGGCGGGGCAATCAGCGACCGGGCCGTCCGGCGTCGGGGAGACCTGGCGGTCCGAGGCGCGACGACCGGCGGGGACCCGGAGGTCCAAGACGGGATGATCGGAGTGGACCCGGAGGCCCCAGGCGCGACGACCGGAGCGGGCCCGGAGGCCCGAGGCGCGACGATCGGAGTGGACCCGGAGGCCCGAGACGCGACGACCGGAATGGACCCGACAGGGACCGCCCGCGAACCTATGACCGGAGGCCCGAACCCCTGCCGGACTCGCCCAGGTCGCTGGCGCTCGAGACATTTCGCAGGCTCGAGCACTCGAACACCGCCTTTGTCTTCGATGTGCTCTCCGACGTTGGCGTTGACCGGAGGCTCGACGGACGCGGAGGACGCTTCCTGCGGGAGCTGGTGTACGGGGTCCTGCGCCGGCGGCTCACGCTCGACTGCATCATCGCCGCCTATGCGAAGGAGCCGATTTCGCGCGTCGAGCCGGACTGTCTGGCGGTGCTGCGCCTCGGGCTGTACCAGTTGCTGTTCATGGGTGGGGTCCCGCCGTTCGCGGCGATCTCCGAGTCGGTCGACCTGCTGAGGCACCGTCATGCCGGGGTGCGCGCGTTCGCCAACGGGCTGCTCCGGTCGGTGGAAAGGGAGGCGAACCTCCAGGACGCCGGCATGGACCGGGGCGGGGCGAGTGAGCGGAAGCGCCTGCCGCTGCCGTCCGAGAAGGTCGTCTTCTTCTCGCGCAATGTGTTCGCCGACCCTGAGAAGAGCCGTGCCCTCCACCTGGCGCAGCTCCACTCGGTGCCGCCTTTTCTGGTGGAGCGCTGGCTGGCGCGCCACGATCGGGCAGTGGTGGAGAGCATGCTGGTCGCGTGCAACCGGAAGCCGCAGGTCAGCGTGCGGGCCAACCTGTTGCGCGCCGATCGGGAAGGGCTGATCCGGCGCCTGATGTCGGAGAATCTCGTGGCCGGACCGGGCGCTCTGCCCGAATCGGTCCGGTTCGAGGGGTCGACCACCGAAGTGATCGGCTCCGCCGCCTTCAAGGAAGGGCTGTTCTACGTCCAGGATGAGGCCTCCATGAAGGTCGCGCGGGCGCTACGGCCTTTGCCGGAGGAGAGGATCCTTGATCTCTGCGCCGCGCCGGGAGGGAAGACCTCGCATCTGGCCGAACTCTCCGGCGGGCGGGCGGAGATCGTGGCGGTTGATCGGAACGAAAGCCGGCTGGCCCTGGTCAGGGAGAACTGCGAACGGCTCGGGCTGAAGAACGTGACCGTGATCCAGTGGGATCCGCTGAAGCCGTCGGATGGGGAGGCAATCCCGGAGCCGCTGAAAGAACCGTTCGACGCGGTGCTGCTCGATGTGCCCTGCTCCAACACCGGCGTGCTGGCCCGCAGGCCGGAGGTTCGTTGGCGGGTGACGCTCGAGGCGATTCGCGACCTCGCCGAACAGGGCCGGAAGCTGCTCGCCTGCGCCGTGAAGATGGTGAAACCGGGGGGGCGTCTGCTGTATTCGACCTGCAGCCTGGAGGCGGAAGAGAACCAGGACGTGGTCACACGGACCCTGGTGGCCAACCCATCTCTCCGGCACATTCGAAGCGAGGAAGCGCTCCCGTCGCCGGGAGGTCCTGACGGCGGATTCCTGGCCCTGTTCGAGGTGGAACCATTCGGATCTACTACAACACCAACGGCTTCGCCCATCACCGGCTCGCCGACCTGATCGACTTGCTGGCCGACCTCGGGTACGACGGTGTCGCGCTGACGCCCGATGTGCAGCACCTCGATCCGTTCCGGTCGACGGCTGCCGAGATCGAGCAGGTCCGGGCACACCTGGAGCGGCGGGGCCTGGGAGTCACGCTGGAGAGCGGGGCGAGGTTCCTGCTCGATCCCCGCAGGAAGCACTTCCCGACCCTTCTCGGCAAGAACGGCGGGACTCGCCAGCAGTTTCTCGTGAAGCTGCTGGAACTCTCGCGAGAGCTCGGCAGTCCGCTGGTCTCGATCTGGTCCGGAGCCCGGGACCAGGACACGCCGGAGGGGGCGGAGGCCTTTGACCTGCTGGCCGAGCGGCTGAAGCCGCTGCTCGAACAGGCGGACAAGCTCGGCGTGATGCTCTGCTTCGAGCCGGAGCCGGGCATGCTGGTCGAGAGGATCGCCCAGTACCACGAACTGCGCGCCCGCCTCGAGGGGGCCGAACTCTGGCTGACTGTCGACACCGGCCATCTGGTGGTGAACGAGAGGGCCCCCTACCACGAGCACCTTCTTCGCGAACGAGCTTCCCTCCGGAACCTCCACCTCGACGACGCCTTCCCCGGCATCCACCAGCATCTCGAGTTCGGCGACGGCAAGCTCGACTTCCCGGCCGTCTGGGACGCCCTCGAGACCATCCAGTACGACGGCCCGGTCTCGGTCGAACTCTCCCGCCACTCCCACGCAGCGCCCCAGGTCGCCGAGCGCGCGATCCGCTTCCTGCGCGATCTCTGACGCTCCGGACATAGAACGGATGTCCCCTACCCGCCACTATGCCAGCCGCATCGGCATCTCCCGCAGCCGCACCCCGCACGCGCGGGCCACCGCGTTCGCGATCGCCGGGGCCACCGCGATGATCGGGGTCTCGCCGCCACCGGCGGAAGGGAGGTCGTCGCGCCGGACGAGGTGCACGTCGATCTTCGGCACGTCGGCGAAGCGCGGCACCTGGTAGCCGGCGAAGCTCGCGTTCAGGATCCGGCCGTCCTGGAAGACCATCTCCTCGCGCAGCGCCGGGCCGAGGCCCATCAGGATGCATCCCTGGATCTGGGAGACGAGGTTCGCGGGATTCACGATCGGACCGCACTCGAACGCCTCAGAGAT
>JAZDLC010000349.1:0-11518 GCA_043802345.1 Planctomycetota bacterium
TGTTGTCTGGAGCGGGTGATGGGGATCGAACCCACGACAACAACATTGGCAACGTTGTGCTCTACCGCTGAGCTACACCCGCAAGGTATCTCTTGTCCGCGAACGGGGAAGTTTAGCGCTTCCCTTCGAGGTCGCAAGCAGCCTGCCCCCCCAAATCGACCGATGTTCGCCGGATCTTGAACCGCCGCCGATTCCGTTCCAGTTGGGAAAACGAACCTGTCGGGTCGTCCGCGCCAGCCGTAGAATGCCCCTGATCCACCCGGGGAGGGTGTATTTCATGGTCCGCAGCATTGCTCAGATCTTGTTCCACGCCGCCGGGAACCACCCGGATCTGCCCGCGTTCAAGGAAGGTGGCGACGGCAGGGTCTGGACCTACGGGGAGCTGGCTCAGGCCGTGCGGGAGACGGCGCTCGGGCTTGCCACGCTGGGTGTGAGCTCGGGAGACCGGGTGGGGCTCCTCGCCGACAACTCCATCCACTGGATCATGTGCGACCTGGCAGTGCTGGCGCTGGGCGCCGCCGACGTGCCGCGCGGCACCGACACCCCGCCCGGCGAAGTCGACTATCTGATCCGCCATTCCGGCGCCCGGGTCGTCATTCTCGGGAATCGCGGACTCCTGGAGGAACTGTCCCGGGTTCTCGCGGAGATCCCCGAACTGCAGTACATCGTGCTTCAAGAGGGGTCCGAGAGGGAGGGAGATCCCCGTCCGGTGCTCTCTCTCGAGGAGGTCCGGGAGCGAGGCCGCGGCCAGATCGCCCGCGGAGCACGGATCGAGCCGCTCCTGGAGAAGATCCAGGCCGCCGACATGGCCACCATCGTCTACACCTCTGGAACCACCGGCAAGCCGAAGGGAGTGGTGCTGTCCCACGACAACATCCTGCACAACATCCGCGTGGTGCCGGACGTGGTCGAATTCGTCTCGACAGACACGTTCCTCTCGATCCTCCCCGCATGGCACATGTTCGAGCGGCTGATCGAATACGCCGCCATTTCCAAGAACTGCCTGACCACCTACACCTCCCGGCGCACCTTCAGGAAGGACCTGCTGCGGGAGCGCCCCACGGTGCTGGCGGCCGTGCCCAGGGTCTACGAGCTGCTCCATGACGAAGTGAGGAGGCGGCTCGCGGAGGGCGCCCCGCTGCGGCGTCTGCTGGTGTCGAGCCTCCTCCGTGGAAGCTCCCTGTACCAGACCTCCCGCCTGACGGACCCGGTCACGGGCGCTCCGGTCCACTCCTGGGCGTGGATCATGCGGCCGGTTCACTTTCTGGGCGAGCGGTTGCTGTTCCGGAAGATCCGGGCGGCGCTGGGAGGTCGCCTCAAGGTGCTGGTGTCGGGCGGCGGTTCCCTTCCCAAGCATGTGGACCAGTTCTTCGACGTGGTCGGCATGACCCTGCTGAATGGGTACGGCCTGACAGAAACAGCGCCTCTGATCTCGGTGCGGCAGCGCAGCTCGCCCAAGCTGGGCACCGTGGGCCCTCCGATCCCGGGGACTGATGTCGAGATCCGCCACCACGAAGATGGGCACACCCTCCCGGCCGGTGGGATCGGCATTCTCCACGTGCGGGGACCGCAGGTCATGGGCGGCTACTACAAGGACCCGGAGGCCTCGCGGGCGGCCCTCGACTCCCGTGGCTACTTCAACACGGGTGACCTCGCTCGGATCTACCCCACCGGCGACCTGGAGATCACCGGCCGCGCCAAGGACACGATCGTTCTCAGAGGGGGCGACAACGTCGAGCCGGAACCGATCGAGAACGCTTTGCGGCTGTCGCTTCTCATCGACCAGGTGCTGGTCGTCGGTCAGGACCGCAAGCAGCTCGGCGCACTGATCGTCCTGAGCGAGTCGTCCTCCGCGAAGAGGCTGGCCGGGAAGGGGGACGCGGGCTCGCCACCCGGAGGACCGGCGCTGGAGGGAATCCGCGGGAAGATCCGTGACGAGATGGACCGCCTCCTGAGCCGGACCAACGGTTTCAAGCCGTACGAGCAGATCCGGCGCTTCCACCTGATGGACCGGCCCTTCTCCGTGAGCGCGGGCGAGCTGACGGAAACCCTCAAGCTGCGGCGCCACATCATCACCTCACGCTACGCCGACGTCATCGACAGCCTGTACGCCGAATGATGGAGAAGCCGCCGCTCACGATTGCCGGCTCCGATCCGACCGGGGGCGCCGGACTGGAAGCCGACCTGAAGGTTTTCTTGGCCCACGGCCTCTCCGGAGCCGCCCTGGCCACGGCGCTCACCGTGCAGGACACGCATCGCGTCCATGACTGCGGTGGCATGTCTCCCGGGTTGTTCCGCCGGCGCCTGGAGGTGCTCGCGGCTGACATATCGCCCGGGGGAATCAAGACAGGCCTGCTGCCGGGACCTGGAATCGTGCGGGCGTTGGCGGAACATTTCGAGAGGGACAGACCCAGGCTGCTGGTGATCGATCCGGTGCTGGCGCCCACTCGCGGCAAGCCGTTTCTCTCCGGCGCCGGCCGCCGTCTGCTACTGGACCGCCTGCTGCCGCTGGCCACCCTGGTGACTCCCAACCTGGGGGAGGCCGCGCTGCTCCTGGGAAGGACCGAGCAAAGCGTCCGCAGGGCGCCGGAGAAGGCCACCCGGCAACTGCTGGAAACCGGAGTCGGCGCGGTGCTGCTCAAGGGGGGCCACTTCCAGGGGGGCATGGCCACTGACCTGATGGACGACGGGAGGCGGATCACCGAGCTGAGCCTGCCCCGAATCGGCGGCCGGGCGGGCAAGGTCCATGGCACCGGCTGCGCCCTCTCGGCCGCGCTCCTCTCGAACCTGCTGCTCGGACACTCGCTCGAGGAGGCTGCGAGGAGGGCGAAACGGTACGTCCACGAGGCGCTGCGGGGCGCGAGGAGAGTGGGCGGGGGCCGGCTTCAGCTCGGCTTCCTGGCGGACAGGGCGGCAGGCAGTTGACGGAATCGGGGGTCGGGTCGTTTCTCTCACCACAGAGGGCACAGAGAACACAGAGGGGATGATGGAGTAGGATTCTCTTCATTCCCTCGTCCTCTGTGCTCTCTGTGCCCTCTGTGGTGAATTCCCCCGCTTTCAAGCGCGACGCTCCGGCCCCTCAGAACCCCCTCCCCTCCAGGAACGAAACCGCGAGCAGCACTTCCTTCGCATTGAAACGGCTGTCGATGTCGAGGACGCAGACCGCTCCTCCAGGAAGCGCATCCCGAACCGCACCGAAGTCGACCTCGCCCGCGCCCGGCGGAAGGTGAATCTCGGTGCCCACGACGTCGTGCAGGTTCGCTCCGCGGCAGCGGGCGGCGTTCTCGCCTCCCCAGCCGTTCAAAGGAGCCACGCCGAGCACCTCCTGCAGGTGCGCCGCGCCCACGTCGTGCCAGTAGCCGAAGTTCGGCTCCCGCAGTTCGTCAAGCAGCAGAGGCATGGCCCGAAAGGAGGGGAAGCCGAAGAGCGACCCGGGCGTTCTGACCGAGAAGCAGATCTCGCGCTCCGTCCGGCACAGCTCGAAGAGCGTCCGGCAGGCCGGCTCGAGGCAGGGGCCGATCCTACGTTCCACTTCCCGGGAGACGCTCGCCGCCTCCTTGAGCACTCGCTCGCTCGGCCCCTCCTTCCGGAGGGCCGCCCACAATTCGTCCTGCCGCTCCCGGGTCCGTTCCATCTGCAGACAACCAGGGTCGAGTACGACATGCCTGGTGCCGAGGGTGCGGGCCACCCGGATCGCTGCGAACGCCACCTCCAACGCGCGCGCCCTCTCGTCAGCATCCGGCGAGACCAGACCTGAGCCGGCCGCCGGCGTCCTGGTCAGCACCGCCTGGACGCGCGCCCCAGCCGGCTTCAGGACCCGCAGCAACTCGTCCGCGTCCGGATGGGGATTCCCGGTCAGGAGCGCCGCCTGCCTCAGTCCCGACTGCTTGAGACGCGACAGGAGCTGGCCGGCCCCGAACCGTTGGCTCCCCATCCAGCGTGTCGACAGTGAAAGCGTCATGAGAAGCGGAGTCTACCGATTCAGCACCCAACAGAAGGGCGGGATCTCCGTTTATGCTCTTGGTGGGTAGCAACCGAATGAACAGGGCGGGTCCTGCCACGGGCAGCGTCCCAGCCCATGAATACGATCGCACAGGAGCAAGAACCATGAGAAGGCTAGTCTACGGACTGTTGACCGCCGCCACTCTCCTCGGAGCGCTGGCACAGGGCGCCACGGCGCTCGCCTCCCCCCCCGGGGAAAGAGGGTACCTCGGAGTGCAGATCGGCCCGGACAAGGCGGGCGCCGAACTGCTGTCGGTCCGCCCCGATTCAGCGGCGGAGCAGGCCGGCCTGAAAGAAGGAGACGTGGTTGTCTCCATCTCGGGAAGCCCGGTCGCCAGCGTGGATGACCTGGTCAATGCCCTCGGGAAGCTCGAGGCGGGCGACACCGTCGAGCTGGGCATCAAGCGCGGAGACGAAGTCAAGGTCAAGACCGTCAAGCTTGGCTCGCGTCCGGCTTCGCTCGAGACCGAGAGCCCGGAGCCGGCGGAAAAGCCGGCTCCCCCGGCGCGCAAGCTGCGTGAAATGCGCGAGGCGCCGGAACCGCCGGCCCCTGATCGGTCTGGCGGCTACCTCGGCGTGCTGATCGACGGCTCCAGTTCTGGAGGCGTCCTGATCGCCGACGTGCGGCCGGGGAGCCCGGCTGAGAAGGGACGGCTGAAGGCCGGAGATCTGATCGTCGCCCTGGACGGAGCGAGTGTCGGCAGCGCGGAGGATCTCAAGCTGCTGATCGGGAAGAGCGAGCCGGGCGAGGAGGTTCAGGTCGTCGTGATCCGTGACGGCGAGAAGATGAAGCGGATCGTCAAGCTGGCTTCCTTCCAGGAACTGAGCTGGCCCGAGACGGTGACGGAGGCTCCCCGGCCTCCGGCCCCGCCGAAGCGGGCACAAACGCCGAAACCGCCCGCACCGCCCGCGCAGAAGGCGGAGAAGAAGGGCGGCCGGGGCTGGATCGGCATCTACTACGCCGACGCTGAAGAGGGAGTCCTGGTGGACAACACCGTGCCCGGAGGCCCCGCCGAGAACGCGGGCCTCGCGGCTGGAGACAGGATCATCTCGGTCGACGGCGCCGAAATCGAGGGCTCCGAGGATCTGCTCGCCTGCCTGGACAAGGCGGGGCCGAAGAGCACGATCGCAGTCATGGTGATCCGGGACGGCAGACCGCTCGAGTTCGACGTGACGCTGGGCCACGCGCCGGAGACGGTCGTCGAGACGGTTCCGCTGCCGGAGAAGAGGCCGGCACCGGAGGCGAAGAAGAGCAAGCAGGAAGCCAGGGTGAAGGCCCAACTGGCAAAGGCGAAGATGGCCAAGGTCGAGTCGGCCGAGGCGAAGAAAGCCAGAGCCCAGGAGGCCAAGGCCAAGAAGGCCAAGGTCAGGGCCGGGAAGGCAAAGTCCCTTGCTGTCGCGAAGAACAAGAAGGCACTGCTGGCGCAGCACTCCGGAGCCTTGCGCCTGCGCGAACCCCTGGGAGCGGGGAGCGTCTTCACCATCGAGGAGGACGGCGGCACCACCACCACCATCATCATCATCATCGTGGAGGGCAGTGGAAGGGGTTGCGGGGGTTGCTGCTGCTGTGGCTGCTGCTGCAAGAGTAACGTGAACGGCGAACAGAAGATGATCGAGATCATCGAGGTCGAGGAAGAGGTCGATTCGGACTGATTCGCCTTCCCGTACTCGTGATCGATCCTCGCGGCGCGCGCAGGAATCGAAATCGAAATCGCTATCGGGATCGATTGGATGCGCCTTTCGAGTGGCCTGAAACAAATCGATCCCTATAGCGATTTCGATTTCGATTCTTCGGTGGGCAGCTACACCCGGACGTCACCCACACGTCCGAGCCGCTCGCGATGCACGCTCAGCAGCGGATCGATCTCACCCGCCAGGAACTCGTCGACCTGTTCCGGCGAGCGGCCGACAAACCTCTCGGCCAACGTGAGGCTGTCGAGCTGGTTGTGGATCGCGGAGAAGGTGGCGTCGGTCCGGATGCGGTCGAACAGGTCGTTCTCCCCGCCCGCCTTGACCCTTTCTGCGGCGGCGAGAGAATGCTGCCGTATGGCTTCGTGCAGGATCTGACGGTCCCCCCCCGCTTTCGTGGCGGCCATCAGGATCTCCTCGGTGGCCATGAACGGCAGCTCCCGCTCCACATGCTGTCCGATCTGGACCTCCTGGACCACCAGTCCGTTCGAGACGTTCAGCAGGGTCTGGAGCATGCCGTCCGCGGCCAGGAACGATTCCGGAATCACCAATCGGCGGGCCGCGGAATCATCCAGCGTTCGCTCCAGCCACTGGTTCATGGCCGTTTGCGCGGCACAATCGACCTGGGCGCAGATGAAGCGGGCCAGGGAGCAGACCCGTTCGGAGCGCATCGGGTTGCGCTTGTACGCCATGGCGGATGATCCGACCTGGTGCTTCTCGAACGGTTCCTCCACCTCGCGCTCGTGCGCCAGCAGGCGCAGGTCGGTCGCCATCTTGCCCGCGGAAATCGCCAGCCCAGCGAGTCCGGAAAGCACCTCATAGTCGAGCTTGCGGGGATAGGTCTGGCCAGTGACCCCGTAGCGCCGCTCGAACCCCATGGCGGCGGCCACCTTCTCGTCCAGCGCGCGCACCTTGTCGTGGTCGCCGTCGAACAGGGCCAGGTAGGAGGCCTGCGTGCCGGTGGTTCCCTTGGCGCCTCGGAAGCGCAGGCTGTCCCGGAGCGCCGCCAGGCAGCGCAGATCATCCGCGAGGTCCTGGATCCAGAGGCACGCGCGCTTGCCCACTGTGGAGAGCTGCGCCGGCTGAAAGTGCGTATACGAGACGCACGGCAGGGCCTTCCACTCGCGAGCGAAGCGAGCCAGATTGTCCAGCGTGCTCGCGAGCGGAGTCAACAGCAGGTCCAGGGCTTCACGCATCAGCACCAGGTCGGCGTTGTCGGTGACGAAGCAGGATGTGGCTCCCAGATGGAGGATCCCCCGCGCCCCCGGCGCGGCGTCCCCGAAGGCATGGATGTGCGCCATCACGTCATGGCGCAGCTTCCGTTCATACTCCGCCGCCAGGTCGAAGTCGATCTCCGCGGCGTGCTGCTCCAGTTCCTGAATCTGCGACTCGCTGATCGGGAGGCCCAGCTCCCGCTGAGCCCGCGCGAGGGCGATCCAGAGCCGCCGCCACTCCAGGATGCGCCTTCCTGGAGAGAACACCGCTCTCATCGCGGCGCTTGCGTAGCGTGAACCAAGGGGACTCTCGTAAGTACCGGCGGCACTCATGTGCGGGCTCCTCGTTGTGGAATGCGCTCCGGGCGGGCTGCACTCACTCCTTGCGCTTCACCATCACCATCCGCACGCCGTTCCCCGTGCGCTCCACCCGAACGCCGTCCGTCTTCGCCCGGATCAGGTACAGCCCGCGCCCGCGCTCCAGATCGGCCTCCGGCACGTCGTCGGTCGGGTCGGCGTTCAACGCGCGCCTCAAGCGGGCGAGCCGATGTTCCACCTCCTCGGCTCCGCCGCCGTCCTCCACCGCCACCTCGAGATGGTCAGCGCAGTAGTCGATCTCCAACAGGAGGGTTCCCGTGCCGGTGCTCCCGTGTTCCATGGCGTTGAACAGGGCCTCGGCCACGGCCAGCGAGAGATCGCCGACCTGCACTTCGCTGAAGCCACGGTCGCCGGCAAATGACTCCACCTTCCTGCGAATCGACCGCATCGACTCGGCATCCATCAAGACCCGGAATGAACGCCGGGTACGCTCGGATGATCGATCCGCATTGTCCGGGCCGCCATGGTTCAAGATGCGAACTCCCATGCACGCCTGAACGGGGTCATTATCCGCCAAGTGTAATAACCAACGCCTCTGCGTCCGCGTCAAATCCCTACACGGATGGGTCTGCCTCGATCTCCAGGGTCACATCGAGCGAACGGGCCGCGTGGGTCAGCGCCCCGATGGAGAGCCGGTCCACTCCTGTCTCGGCAAAGGCCCGGACGCTCTTCAAGTTGATTCCGCCGGAGGCCTCCAGCATCACCGGCCTGCCTCCCGCGGCGGCCCGGACCCGGATCACCGCCGCCTTCAGAGCCGCCGGAGAGAAGTTGTCGAACAGGACGGAGTCGGCTCCGGCGGCGACCACAGCCTCCGCCTCTTCGACGGTCTGGGCCTCCACTTGAATGAACATCCCCTCGGGCGCGTTTTCGCGTGCCTGGCGGGTCGCCCGGCTCATCCCCGCCGCCGATCCGGAAGCGCCGATCAGATCCAGATGATTGTCCTTCACCAGGACGGCATCAAACAGGCCGAAGCGATGGTTGACGCCGCCACCCATGAGCACCGCGTGCTTTTCCAGGAAGCGCAGGTGCGGCGTCGTCTTGCGGGTGTCCACGATCTCCACGCCGGTGCCTTCGACGGCCATGACATAGGTCTGGGTCAACGTCGCGATTCCAGACAGCCGCGCCAGCAGGTTGAGCGCGAGCCGCTCCCCTGTCAGCACCGCTCGCGCGGATCCGCGAATCTCGCCCACCAGTCCGTTCGCCCCGACCTCTTCCCCCTCTTCCGCGAGCCTCCTGACCTCCGCGCTGTCATCGAGCAACTGGAACACCCGGAGCGCGGCCTCCAGTCCTGCCACGACTCCCTGCTCCCTTAGCCTCAGTTGCCCCCTCGCGCGGAGCGTCGGAGCCAGCAGGGCGCAGGACGTGACGTCACCACCGCCCACGTCCTCTTCCAGGCCACGTAGGAGGAACTGATCAAGATCGAACTGGATTGCCTCGGCCATCGCTCACCGCCCCGATATGGATCGTCGGCGGGAACCATACCGGCCGCGGCCAGAGATCACCAGTGCTGGTTCGGCACTACTCGGGATCGCTGAAGCAGACCTGATCAACCAGGCCCTCCACCGTCTTGAGTCCGATTCCCTGCACCCGCATCAGATCGGGGAAGGTCTTGAAGGGTCCGTACCGCTCCCGGTGGAGCACGATCTGCCGCGCGCGCTCCGGACCGATCTGGTGCAGCAGGGCCAGGGTGGTCTCGTCCGCGGTATTGACGTTGATCCTGACTCCCGGGATGTCCGAGGGAGCGTACTGATGGTCAACGCTGGTGACATGGTAGCGGGCCAGCAGAACGACGACGAACAGGAGAGCCAGCGCCCCCACGACGAACGAGCGGCGTTCAGGTTTCCCCAGCTTGCCCTGTTCTCCGGCGCCCAAGAGGGTCAGCTTTCCAGCGGCGCGGCATGCTCTTCCACGGAAGCCAATCTCCGGGCGCGACCGAGACCACTGGCGCGCCGATCGGCGGCGGCGATCCGCCTGCGCGTGGGAGACATCCCGAAAAAGCGCTCAAACACTGCGTCCATGGCGATGTTCACCCCATCATCGTCAACAACCGAGATCGGATCCGACCCTTCCTCGCCGGCCGCAACCAGCAACTGATCGCCGGCGCTCCTGACTGTCGCCAGCAGATGGCCCGATATCCTGAAAGAAACCAGATCGCCATCCTCCTCCTGCACGACCTCCGGGCTGAGGCGAAGCAGTCTCTGCTTCATGATATCGACCAGGGAGTACCGGGGAGGGACCACTTCAGAAGTCGCCGCCTTCTCGGCCCGGCCGTTCCCGTTCGATCCTGCCCGATCGGACAGTTCCGGGTCGCGCGTGGACCTCTCAGCGGCCGCCTCCTCTCCGCTCCCTCCGGGCTGGCCGACGCCGATTCGCGGCAACAGCTCCTGTCGCACCCCTGCCTGGCCCACATTGACCCTTCCGGTCACCAGGAGGCGGAACCCTCCCACACCCTCCGCCACCGCGCATTCCACGAGCTGCAAACCGGGAATGCGCAGCAGGGCGAGCCGTTCCTGAAGGCCCTCCGGGAACCTCCTACTGACCAGGATGAACCGGGGCGTCTCCCGGGAGTCGAACCTGCCGCTCGGCTGAAGACGGGCCAGAAGGCCGGCCGTCCTCCGGTACTCCAGCACAGCCTGGGTGGCGCGCAGAAAAAGCGGCTCGGCCGGTCCGTCCTCCACCATGACCAGGACGATCTGGCCATCAACGCCCTTGGCCAGGACCTCGACCTGAGCTTCCTCCCCCAATGGAACGGAACTGGCGATGACCGTGAGACCGTGATCGATCATCTCGATCTCGGCAATCACCATGGAGGGGAGATCGGGGGCCAGCCCTCTCTCCAAGGATCGGACAGAGATCATGGGAAGGCCTCTCCGCTGCTGGGCGCCGATCCAGGTTGTCCAATCGAAAGGTGTCGCTGCGCGTGTGAGCCGAAATCTTCCAACGCCACAGGGGATTGTAGGTTGATTTCAGGGAGATACAACATATTGCTAGGTTGCAGGCGTCGCGGATAGACAGGGCTGATGTCGAATGGATGTTGCACCATCGGAACTCCAGGCCGACGCGAGTGTGGGCTGGCCACTGGCCCTGCTCTCGGCTGGGCTCGGCGTCTCGATCTCGTGGATCCTGGTGCGCCTCGTGCTGCGCTGGATGACTGGAACTCGGCCCGGCCAGGCCCCCTCTCCTCCGAGCCTGGCGAAACTGGGCCTGCTGACCCTGGGCCTGCAGCTCGTCATGATGCTGCTCATGCCCGCCCTGCTCTCGGCTTTCGACTCCCGCGCCGGCGGCTCCGGGCGGGCGGGAATCGACCTCAGCATCGCCGCCACCATCACCGCCAACCTGACGGTCATTCTGATCGTGCTCCCCTGCGGACGGATCCGGTCGGGCCTGGCGCTCCGCCAGATGGGGCTCGCCCTCCCCTCGTTCCACGGCCTGCTGCTCGCCACGATGCTCCTCCTGGCCGCGGCCCCTGCCTTCTACGGCGCCTCCCTTCTCAACGCGGAGCTGGTGCGGTGGCTCGACTGGGAAACACATCAGGCCCTGGTCAAGGCCTTGCTCGAGGACCCGGCCTGGAGAGACAGACCGGCGGTCCTGGCCGCGATCATCCTCATCGTGCCCCTGCTGGAGGAGATCCTGTTCCGGGGGCTGATCCAGAATGCGCTACGGGTCGCTGTTGGCCCCTTCGCCGCCATCCTCGGCGCGTCGCTCCTCTTCGCGCTCCTGCACGACCTCCAGTCGTCCCTGCCGGTCTTCGTCGTCGGCCTCGCCCTGGGACTGATCTTCGAGAAGACCCGCTCCGCCCTGGCATCCGCCTGGGCCCACGCACTGTTCAACGGCCTGCAGATCCTCCTCATCTCCTCGGACTGGACCTGAGCGGGGAAGACGTCGCCTGTTATCCGAACAGGCCCTTGAAGAAGAAAAAGAAGAACGCCGAAAGCAGTCCACCAACCGGGAGCGTCACCAACCAGGAGGACACAATGCCGATCACCACGCGCATATCGATGGCGGCGATGCCGCGGGCGAAGCCGACTCCCAACACGGCACCGACGATGATGTGCGTGGTCGAGACGGGCAGGCCCAGACGGGAGGCAAGCACCACCGTGGTCGCGGCCGCGAGTTCGGCACAGAACCCCCTGCTGGGAGTCAGTTCGGTGATCCGCTTGCCGATTGTTCGCATGACACGGTAGCCGAGCGTCGCCAGTCCGATCACGATGCCACCGCCGCCCAGGGCCAGGATC
>JAZDLC010000350.1:0-17404 GCA_043802345.1 Planctomycetota bacterium
CGAGCCGCCGGCCAGACCGTGCGGGGAGTTCCGCGCCGAGCAGTCGCTCCAGCGCCAGCAACCCTTCTGTCGCCACCAGCTCCGCCTGGGTCGCCCGCACTGCCGCCAGTTCCCGCGGGGCCGAGCCGAAACCGTCCGTCCACCAGTCGGGCCAGGCGGCCCGATGGACTGGCAGCCGGTCGCCATGCTCTCGCTCGACGAATTCGAGGAACTCGCGGGCGATGGAACTCTTCAGCCGGGGCCACTCGTACTTCTCGTTCCAGCGCCGGATCAGATCGCATCCCGCCAGGGAGGGCGGAGAGTTGTCGGTGAAGGTGCCCGAGTACTGCACCGCCACCCGGTCGAACGGATACTCCTTCGACTCGAGATTCTGCAGGTAGCGGAAGAGCTCCCCCTCGACCGTCTCCAGATGGCCTCCATGGACCGCCCAGAAGTTGCCGGTGTTGTAGTGGTCCGCCCGGTACGCCAGCAGCCTGCGGCCGGAGGGCGATTCCCACCAGAACACGGTCGGCCGATCGAACGGAACCAGCGCCCGGTGGCCATGCTGGCCCATGGTCACGTAGCGGATGCCGGCATCGCCCAGGGCGTCGGCCAGGCACCAGGCCACGCCGTTGACATCGTTCTGCATGGCGGTGGTCACGCGCAGGCCGGCCTCCTGAAACCGGCGCACCGGCTGGAGAAACGCCTGGTACCCCGCCTCGTCGGTCACCTCCGACATATTCAGGAACATGCCGGTCACCTCGATACGTCCCTCCGCGACCCGCTGGCGGAGGCGTTCGATCTGCCGGGCCGGCCGGGTGTCGAGATACTCCTTCACCGCCCAGGAGGTCTCGCAGGTCCAGCGGAACCGGGCCTCCTCGGGCCAGTCGTCGGTCATGTCACAGAAGTCGAGGGCCAGGTCGATGTACCGCAGATGCTCGGGGAGAATCTCGGTCTGGGGGCGCGTGTAGCCGATGTCGGTGTGGGTGTGCTGGACCATGTAGATGGAACAGGGGCGCACCGGTTGGAGCTGAGCGCGGCCGGCGTACAGCTCCGCTTCCCCGACGATCACGGACACGCGCACTTCCTCGGGGATGGTATTCACCGGGTGGGCCAGTTCGAATCGGTTGGCGCCAAAGACGATCCGCTGCTCCTGCCGCTCTCCCGCCGATGTGACCAGAGTCACATCGGCCGGCTCCCCGAGATGCACCAGATCGACGATCACCGGACGGACGCGGCGCTCTCCCTGCTTCACGATCGCGCCCACCCCGCTGACCTTCAACCCCGCCTCGACCGTTCCCAGGCAGGTCATGTACCAGGTCCGGCTGCCGGCCGATTCCCCCGCGACCCGGAGCCGCAGCGGTTCGCCCGGAGTCACCTGGGAGGCCGGCAGCGTGAGCGTGGCGTAGCCGAAGAGATCCTGGTAGCGGTCGACCAGCGTTGCTCGAAAGCGCAGGCTGGACCCATCGCTTCCGTTCACGCTCCAGTCAAGCTGGCGGGCATCCCGCGGCGTGACGAACTCCAGGCGGTGCACACCATCGATCGATAGCTCGAATCGCCTCGGATCGGTGCCGGCCGCCATGCCGAAGAGCCAGACAAAGGTCACGGAATCCGCCCCGAGATCGCCCGGCGCCGGTTCCGTCTCCCATTCGATGAACCGGTCCTGCTCCAGGGAGCGGATCAGCAGGCCTGAGTTCACGGTCGGATCGGCGGAGTGATACTGCAGCACTTCGCCAGTCACACTCCGGGCGTACCCCTGCAGCCAGCGATCCGCCGCCTGGGCCTCCGGACCTGCCATCCAGACTGCGAGGAGAGACGCCAGAAGCCAGGGGAAGATATCGCTGTACACAGGCGCCCTCTCCCTAGTGGCTTTCGGCGGGGGCGAACAACCGGATCTCACAGAGGGTCGGACCCTCGGAAGCATCGAGGATCTCCAGGCGGAAACGCCTGACGGTGACCGGCTTGAACTCCAGCGACCAGCCGGGACCCAGGGTGGTCCCCCGGTGAATGGTGGTCCAGGCGCCTTCAGCCTCGTACCGCAGCTCGAACTCCCGGACCCGCTGATACTCCTCCGCCTCCTGGATCGCGATCCGCGAAACGACCGTCGGCTGCTCCAGATCGACCTCGATCCAGGCGGATTTCGTCCCCGCGTCGGTGGCCCAGCGCGTCTTGGAATCGTCGTCGAAGGCGCGGCTCGCCGCATACTCCTCCTGGCCATGGAAGACGTTCGAAGCGCGCGCGGAGCGCCCGCAGGCGAGCGAACCGGACGGCGGCCGCGGCACGTCGAGCGGCGCCAGTAGGAACGCGGGCTGCTCGAAGACCAGTTCGACCTGGGTCGCGATCGGATCGCGAGCCTGCCCGTCCAAAGAGATCAGGAGCTCGCCCTCGTCCCACGTGGCTCGCAGGCCGGCCGGCCCCGTCACCTTCAACGGCTCGGCTCCCGGTAACGGCAGGCGCAGCATCCCCTCTTCCGGCCACTCGCAGAGGAACAGGAAGACGCGGTTTCCCTTGCAGGTGGAGGCGCCCCAGTCTCCCGGCCGGTAGGGCCCACCCCGGGTGTCGTAGATCGCCTCCTCGTGTTGCTTGATCCAGGCGCCCATCTCCAGGAGCCGCTCGACCTGCCGTGGCTCGATCCGGCCGTCCGGCATCGGCCCCACGTTGAACAGCAGATTGCCGTCACCCCCGATCGTCTGCAGCAGCGTCCTCACGCATTCGGTCAGGGACTTCATCCGGTCGTCCGGCTTGAACGACCACTGGTTGCAGAGGGTCATGCATGTTTCCCAGGGCCGCTCGCGCTCGAAGCCTCCGATCCGCTGTTCCGGAGTGTCGTAATCCCCCACCGGCGGTCCGCCCCCGGCGCGAGTGAACGCCCGATTGTTGATCACGATGTCCGGTTGCAGGCGCCGCAGCAGCTCGACCACCGGCACACCATACTCGGGTCCGAACTCCCGTGGCATGTCGAACCAGAGCGTGAACAGCGGGCCATACCTCTCGACCAGCTCGGTGACCTGGGCCTGCAGGTAGCGGGCATACCTGTCCGGGTGCGGATCCTCTTTGTCGGTGCTTCCCGCCGGACTCCCCTTCGGATAGTCGGGATGGTGCCAGTCCGGCACCGAGTAGTACGTTCCGAATTCCAGTCCCTGCTTCCGGCACGCCGCGGCCAGCTCCCCCACCACGTCCCGGCGGAACGGGGTCGACATGATGTCGAACTCGGTCTCGTCGGAGGGCCAGAGGCAGAAGCCGTCATGGTGCTTCGTGGTCAGCACGACGTACTTCATCCCGGCCGCCTTCGCCGTGGCGGCCCAGGCGTCCGGATCGAACTCCACCGGGTTGAACCGCGAAGGCAGGACGTCGTACTCGTCGATCGGGGTTTCCCGGCCCCGCGACCAGCCGATCTCATGCCCGGTCAGGCTGACCGGACCCCAGTGGATGAACATTCCGAAACGCAGGGAGCGCCAGTGCGCGAGCGCATCCGGGTCTACCTGGGACTGCGCGGAGGCAGCTCCGGCGAGGGCCAACGAGATGGACAGGAGGAGAGTTGCGAGATTCATAGGTCACCTCTGGAAAACGGTCCTATCGAATCTCGCCTCCCCTGTCCATCGCCGTCGGCCCGGCCCGGACCGAACGCGGCTACGGCTGGTAGATCTCCGCCGTTGACAGCGCCACATTGCTCGCTCCGCCGCCGCCGCCGAACAGCCCCACCGTTCCGTCGGACAGCAGCAGGTGGCCGTGGCCCGAGCGCGTGTCGAGCAGGTTCTGCAAGGCGCTCCAGCTCAAAGCGCCCTGGTCAAAGGCATCGCACGACGCCACCGGCGTGGGATTCATGATGTCGCCCTGGATCCCGCCCGCGGCCATGATCTTCCCGTTCGGCAGGCGCAGGAGAGAGGGTAGGGCCCGCGCGCCGCTCATCGAACCGGCCGGGACGAACGATCCGGTCGAGGGGATGAATCGCTCGGCGCTCGCCAGCATGCTGGGCGAGAGGATGCTTCCGGTCGCGCCTCCCACCAGCAGCGCGCTGCCATCATCCAGCAGGATCGCCGTGTGCGCGGCCCGGGCGGTGTTCATGGCCAGGTTGCCTCCCAGCGTGCCGATGCCCATGTCAGGCGTGTACACCTGATTGATGTGGCTCAGACTGGGCACCGGCACCCCCAGGATGATCGTGAAGGTGATCCCCCCGGAGATCAGGACGCGCCCGTCGGAGAGCGCCACCGCCTCGTGGAAGGTCTTCACCTCGGAGAGCACGGGGCCGGCCGAAAAGGTGTTGGTGGCCGGGTCGAAGATCTCGGTCGTGTCGCGGCTGGAGGTCGCGAATGCCGTGATCGAGGAGAAGCTGGAGGAGCCGCCGGCCACCAGCACCCGTCCATCCGGGAGCAGCGTGGCGGTGTGTCCGACTCTCGGCACCGACATCGCTCCCACCGGAGAGAAGACACCGGCGTCCGGATCGTACACCTCACACACGCCGATCGGCGTGCCGGTATTATTGACTCCGCCGGTCAAGAGCACGCGTCCGTCCACCAGGGTGGTCGCCCGATGCAAGGTCCGAGCCGAGTTCATCGATGGCAGCAACTCGAACGATTCCAGGTTCACGCGGTACAGCTCCGCCGAGCTGAGGCCCGCGGCGCTCACGAGGCTGCCGCTGTTCCCCCCGGCCACCAGGACGTTCCCGTCCGGCAGCACGCTGGCGGTGGTGAAGGCCCGGGCCACGTTGAGCGGCTCCAGGGTGTTCGCGTATTGGCCCGGCAGGTCGAGGGTCAGGCGCCACAGGTTCGATTTCTCCACCACCACGTTGCCGGAGAATCGCACCACCTGGAAGTTGAAGTTCTTGCCATCCAGATTGGTGTTGTACGCGATCGGGTAGGTCAGCGAGATGAACCCGGAGGGAGGCAGGCTCGACCAGAAGCCCGGGATCGACATGCTGAAGGTCAGCAGCTCCACTCCCACATCGATGTACGGGATATGCGGCGGGGGCAAGGGAGTCGGCCCCGTGGTGGTCGAGGCGACCACCAGGTAGTCCGCCCCGGGGGGGCCGCTGATTTCCACGGTGAACGACTCCCCGATGCCCCCTCCGAGCATGTTGAGGTGGATGGGCTGCGCGGCCGCGGACGCGGCCAGTGCGAACAGGGCGATGCATGGAGTGAGGCCAAGGAATCGGGAACGCATGAATCCTCCTGACGGGGCAAGGGGCTGAACGACTCGCGGTGACGGACCGCCTGCAGGCGGTCCGCTGGGCCCCTCGGTTGTCGCGAGAAGGGGGAACGGGGACAGGAACAGCATGATTCTTGTGGGATTCGCTCAAGAATCTCCTGCCCGTGCCCGAAGAGAGAGGTGCGTCATGGTTCCCTGGGAACATGCTGTTTCGTCGACGCTCGATCCCGCGGAGAAGGGAAATGAAAGCACTCAGTTTTGTGTCGCAGCCTTGAGCCTCCTGGTGGCCGACCTCACCGGGCAGACAAGCCTCCTCGAGCTGCCGAACGACGATCCATCCATTTCCTACATGTCGGCGTCGGTCCGCGCGGCCGGTGATGTCAACGGGGATGGAGTACCTGATGTTCTGGTCAATACTCCAACGAGAGTGAGGGTCTTCTCCGGCCTGGATGGTTCGTTACTCCACGAGATCTCTGAAGAAACACTCCCAGGACTCTGGCGGTGCATTGGCTCTGTAGGAGACCTTGATGGTGACGGTCACGCAGACATTGCCGTGAACTCGTATCCGGGCATCGACACCTCCGGATCGTCAGTTGTGGTCCTCTCGGGGCTCACCGCGGAGCCAATCCTGGCCCGTCAAGGATGCACTCCGTACGGGGATTTTGGCGTCTACGCTGTCGGTTGCGCGGATGTCGATGCTGACGGTGAGATCGACCTGGTCGTGGGAGAACCGGGAGCCTCGACGACAACCGGAAGTGAGTCCGGCCGTGTCCACGTCTTTGTCAGAGGCGGATCGAGAAGACTTGCCGCCTCGCTCGAAGGAACTGAGGCGAGCGCCCTCTACGGACTGTCGGTGGCAGGAGTCGCCGACATCAACCTCGACGGATATGATGACTTGGCCATCACCGATCCTGTCATCGCATGCGGCGGCTCAGGCCTCGGCGTCGTGTCCGCGCTGTCTGTCGCCGAGTGCCCGCTTGCGCCCGCTCGCTTCTTTCCCGGAAGCAGACTCACCGGGTCGATTGAATCTCAAGACGACCAGGACGAGGCCGTTTTCGACGCCGTCAAGGGAACCAGGATCACCCTGAGAACATTCGTTTCATCAGGTCCGCTCGAGCTGCGAACGGAGCTCATCGACCCTGACGGAGCCATTGTCAAGTCGTGGAGGTCCGGGGCTGATCGTGGTCGCAAGAAGAGGCTCAGACTGCGAAAGGACGGCGCCTACACCCTGCGCGTACGCGGCGTGAACGGCACTCTCGGAGAGTACGGCATCAAGACGAAACGGAAGTTCCCTGCTTCGTCCCACAACAGAGGCGTGATCCGGGCGACCAGAGACGATGCCGAGTCTCCCACAATGACCGTCCGGGCTGTGAGAGGAACACTGCTCGAAATCGTTGCCCTGCCGATTGAGAATGTGCCGGACTGCCCCGAGATATCGTTGTTCTCACCGGAGGGATCACCGATCAACACGACGCCATTCGTCGACTTCTCCTTCTTCGATCCGCCGCCAACCTACGTGTACGGCATCCCTCTTCCCGCGAGCGGAAAGCACCGGATCAGCGTTCCCAGAGCCGGCCCGGGAAGGAGCAAGGCGAGATTCGTCGTCCGCCATCTGGTCCCGGAAGGGATCGAGCTGCTCGAAATGGACTGACCGCACCCTCCTCCTGGATCTCTCCTTCAGCGGTCCGCCAGGATCGGGGCTAGATCGCCGTGATACGCGGGCGCCTTCGCCACCTCCGGCGTGCGGAAGAAAGGCGGACAGGCGCGTTTCTTGACTCGGAGAGCAAGCCAGGGCCCACGAAGCACCTCCTCGCCTGCCATGACCTACGGCGCCGCGCCTTGCCAGGAACGACGATTGCTCGCTCAGAATTGGAAGTTACCCTTGCGTGGACCCCCAGGTGGAATGGAGGCCTTGGATGAGACGGACCACATCGCTCGGTGGCGCGGTCCTCCTCGTGCTGACGGGGACGGTCCTGGCGCAGGATGGGAGTCCCACCCTCCTGGAGGCGAAACAGGGATTCAAGACCACACTGTTGCGGTCAGACCGTGATTCCACTCCGCTCGAGCAGGAGGGCATGGTGATGATGTACCCCGCCCTGCGGCTCGCCCTCCCGGACGGATCGGCCGAACTCGGCCCCGCCGAGATCTCCTCCGCCTGGCCAATCTCTGGTACGGCATCGATCTGATGGCCTGCGTGCTCGGCATGCAGTAGGGACACGCGAACCGGGTCTACCGCTCGGGAGAGTCGTCCTGCTCCTCGCCGGCGTCGTCATCGCCCTCGGAGTCGCCCTCGGAATCGCCCTCGAGGTCGTCGTCGTCATCGAACTCGTCTTCATCATCGGAGTCGTCGTCGCACTCGAAGTCAGGATCGGACATCATGTCGGCCAGGCCCACCGCGTCATGGACCGCCTCCACGATCTCCTCATCGTCCGACTCGAGCAGATGTGCGAGGGTTGCCCCGGCCTCCTCCGGCCGGATGTTCGCCGCGGCCTCGATGGCGGCCAGCAACATATCCTTGTCCGTGTCGGATGACTCGACAAGATCAGCCACGTATGGCCAGGCCGCGTCGAGCTCCCAGCTGCCGGCGGCGCAGACCGCCTCATAGCGGAGATCCTCATCCTCACTCTCCAGCGCATCGATGATCTCATCGTCGAAGCCGTCGATCCAGCGCATCGCGAAGACCGCCGTCAGATTCCATTCCGGATCGTCGCTGGAGTGGGCCACCTGAACGGCTTCCCGGTGCCAGTCCTGCGGGGCGCGGACCGCCGCCTCCAGGATTCGCCGTCGCACGACCTTCGGCACATCGGTATCCGAGAAGAGCTTCCTCAGAGATTCGCAGGTCTTGTGGAAGGTGAATTCGTTGATCAGCATGTCATCCGGGTCGTCGAACCCATCGGTGTCACACTGCTCGAGGACCGGCCCCAGGGAGATTGCAGCCTTCCCGCGGAGTTCCTCTGACTCCTCGCTGTCATGGAGAAGAGACAGCAGGGCCTCGACAATCTGGTCATTCACAACCGAGTAGTCGCCGGCAAGCTGCGTGGCCAGCAGACGGTCCGATTCATCAGCATGCCGGTCAAGCGCGATTGCCAGCAAGAGATCGCAGGCGTTCTCCGGCCACTCCCACGGTTCCATTTCCTTCAGCGTCGTCAGGTCCATGACTCTTTCACAGCTCCCGTCGGTCGTTCGTCACTTGCACTCTTAGTCCTCTTCAGCCTTTCCCGCAAGCCAGAAGGCGGGCGGCGGACGGACACAATCCGGCGAGAACACGAAGCGGATCCTGCCGCCCCCCCTTGTCAGTCGCCCGACACGGTGGCTCCTCCTGATGGATCATTCGGCTCCTCGCATGTCCGGCACCCCGCTCTCGCCAGCCTGAACCTGAAACAGAGGCCACTCGGAGAAACCGCACGGCCGCGCCAGCAGGGCCCTGGGCATCTGGGAGACGAAGGTGTTGTACTCGTTGGCGCAGTCGTTGAAGAACCCGCGGGCGTGGGCGATCTTCTCCTCCAGGGCGGTCAGTTCCCGGTGAAGCTTGAGGAAGACCTGGTTGCTCGAGAGCTCCGGATACTCCTCGCGCACGGCGATCAGCCGCCGCACTTCACCCGAGAGCTCACCCTCGGCCATGATTTGCCGCCTCTCGTCGGCCCGCGCCAGCCCGCCGCGAAGCTCGGCCAGGCGCTGGAACAGACCGCGCTCGTGATCGGCCGCGCCTCTGATCACCTCCACCAGGCGCGGAATCAGATCATGCCGGTTCTTCAGGTCGACATCGATCTGCTTCCAGGCGGCACGGGTGCGGTTGCGGTACAACACCATCGTGTTGAAGGTGTGGAGCGTCCACAACAGGAGGAACAGCAGCAGTCCGAGTCCGCCCGCGAGCAGGGCCTGCGGCACGCTCCAGACTTCCCGGGCCGGAGACGGCAGTTCGAGACGCAGCGCGCCCGCGTAGAACAAGCCCGCCGAGCCGAGCAGCGCCAGCACGAGTCCCGCGATACGGAGCGCCTTCTCGGACCGCTCCGCGGACAGGAGGAACCGCTCGCGCGTCCTGGGCGTGACCAGCAACGGGATGCTCTGATACTGCTCCAGCCGCGCCCTGCCTTCACCCACGCTTCCGAGAGCGCTCACAACCGAAGGGTGCGGGAGGAAGCTGGCCGAGTGACGATACGAGGAGAGGAACTCCCGGTCCGGGCCGAGGCGCGGCAGATCGTGAAGCTCCGCCTCCCCCGCGTGAATCCGAATCGACAGTTCGCCCTGAACCAGCTCGAACTCGACCGTATCAGTCAGGTGCTCCCGCGTGACCCAACGCTTGCGCGTCTTCCGATCCCCGTTGGAGTCGGTATACGACTCGGTGACCTCCTCCTCGAGGCGGTAGTCGTACGCCAGGCAGGTATCCCCGAAATGCGGCACCGAGAGCGGGGTATCGCTGCGAGTCTCGCCGCGAAGCCATGCGTCGTCGCGGACGTTGACCAGGGCCAGCGGCAGGAGCGGGGCCTTCTGCCGGATCCAGTTCTCGTGGTCCTTCCTGCGGGCGAAGGCCAGCAGGGCCCAGGCCACGAGCAGCAGGACGCCCGCGACCACCCCGATGGTCAGGGCCGGCCTGGAGAACGGATGTTCGAAACGCGCGCAGAGATGGAGCGCCTGCCAGCATTCAGCCATGCGACGATCGTATCGCCGGCTCCACGAGCTTGCCATTCACAGCGGGCCTGTATGATGGACTCGTACGACTTGCCGCTTGCCCGGGACCAGCCATGATTCGGATACTCCTGGCACTGGGTCTCCTGCTATTCCCGGCCGGGCAGGATGCCGATCTGAAGCAACTCGTCCGGGACGCCCGGTCCAAGGATTCGTCCGTGCGGCTTCCGACCTTCACCGCGTTGATCGAGCTGGGACCGGAGGGAATCCGCCTGCTCGAGCCGATCCTCCGCGACGCGGAGGTTCGGGCCAGGAAGGAGTTCCGCTCGGCATTGAGTTCCCCGCGCGCCAGCGCCTTTCGAAAGTCACTGAAGAAGCAGCTCCAGGAGGCGCGCAGGGAGGCGCTGGAGATCATCGCCGATCGGAAGCTGTACCCCGACGACGCCCATGGCGCCGTGGGGCAGGCGGCGGTCGACTCCAAGGTCGCCCAGCTCCGCATGCTCTGGAACAGCCCCGGCCGGCTGTTTCTCGAGCGCATGCCGGAGCTGAACGAGACGCTCTACTACATCAAGGAAGCGGCGCAGTACCTGAAGCGCGCGGGCCTCCAGCCCCACGTGTACGACGAGGATCTCGACGCGGCCTACAAGGAGCTGAACGAGGCCTTCTGTGGTCTGCCGATCATGTACTCTCCCAGCGAGCAGAAGCAGATCGAAGAGCTGCGCGAGTACAACGTGACATGCGCCTGCTCGGCGACCGACGAGGAGCGCCGGTTCTGCCGCATCCTGAACGATTACCGGATCATGCTGGGCCTCTGCTGCCTGGAACTGGACGACCGGTTGCTGCAGGCGGCGCGCAAGCACAGCCAGGAGATGCTCGAGCTGGACTACTTCGCCCACATCTCGCCGGTCAGCAAGAACCGCACGCCGGCCACGCGGGCCCAGCAGGAAGGGTACGGCGGCGGCGTGCTGGAGAACTGCGCCATCTCGGGAGATGCGCAGGATGCCTTCGACGGGTGGTACAACTCCTCCGGCCACCACCGCGGACTGGTCTCTTCCGGGGTCACGCAACTCGGAACGTCCCATGCGGTGACCGCTTCCGGCGGTCGCGGCCGGCAGTGGACCATGCTGGCCGGCTCGGCCAATTCGTTGCGCGGCAAGAGCAAGCGGGATGATCCGCGCCTGACCTACCTGGCGCGGGCAAAGACCCTCCAGACCGGCGACGCGGATACCCGCTATCTGCTGGCGCGCTACTGCCAGAAACATGATCTTGCGGACGAGGCGCGGCAGCTCCTGGAAGAGGTCGTCGCCCTCGAGCCGGACCATCGCAAGGCCCACCTGCTGCTGGGGCACGTGAAGAGCGGCGATCGCTGGGTCACCGCCGAGGCGCTGCTGCTGGAGAAGCTCGACCTGCTGGGCGAGGAAGCCGTGCTGGGTGATCTGGCGGAGCAGCTCAAGGCCGAGGAGGCCGCCTCGAGGCTGGCGGCCGTGGAGGTTCTGAGGAAGATCCAGCATGCGAACGGCGGGATGTTGCTCATCTCGGCTCTCAAGGACCAGGCTTCCGAGGTCCGCGCGGCGGCCTGCGCCGCGCTCGCCGACCGGCAGGAGGCCGGCGCGGTCGGCCCGCTGACAAGGACGCTGAAGGACACCAGCTTCTACGTGGCGCACAGCGCCGCGGCGGCGCTCTGGAAGCTCGGTGATCGGGCCGGCGTGCCGGTGCTGTTCGCAGGCCTGCGCAGCGGCGATCTGAACACCCGGATCGACGCGCACCGCAAGGCGCGCAGTTGTTTCGGCGAGGATTTCGGTTACGCCTGGGACCTGCCCGCCGTGCGGCGAGCCCAGGTGGTCGACGAATGGGAAGCCTGGGTCGCATCGAAGGACCCCTCCTGAAGGTGCCATGAAAACGATGACTCTCCTCACTCTGCTGGCGGCGCTTGCTCCGCTCATCGCGGCTTGCGCCTCGGAGCCGGCCGCCTACCACGATCGCTTCCGTGAGCAGCCGAACCGCTCCTGGCCCGGGCCCGAGTGGTACGCCAACCGGGTGCAGGACTGGCGCCTCCAGGACGGACGTCTGGAGTGCCTGACCAATCAGGATCGTCTGGGCCTGCGCACGGTGCATCTACTCACGCGGCGTCCCCGGGCCGCGGGGGACGCACCAGTGCATCTCGAGGTCCTGGTCGCGACCACCGAGCCAGGCAGCGCCTTCAGCGGGCCCGGCCTGGCCGGATTCCTGATCGGCGCCGGCAGCAACGAGATCGACTACCGCCTGACGGCGCTCATCCAGCAGGCCCCGGCCGAAGGGGGCGGTCTGCTGGCGGTGGTCGACGGGTCGGGCCGGGTCCTGTTGCTCGACTTCTCGAAGCCGCAGGGGGAACAGGGCCACTGGTCGCTCGGCGGCAAGCTGGACCGCTCCGCCTTGCCGACACTCGCCGCGGGCGAGCCTCCGCAAGAGGCTCAGTCCGGCCCGATTCGACTCTGTCTGGACTTCACCGGAGCCGACAGAGGTCTCCTGGAGCTGGTCGCCAGTTCCGGCGGCAAGCCGATCAGCCGGCTGACGCTGGGCGATTTCGAAAGAGAACGGCTTTCAGGAGGCCTGGCGCTGGTCTCCGATCTCGGACCGGAGGGGAGCCCCCACGGCTTCGCCTTCTCCGACGTATCCCTGACCGGCGCGGACGCCTATCCGGAGCGGGCCTTCGGGCCCATCCTCGGCGTCCAGTACACCGTGACGCGCCGGCCGGACGGCAGTCACCTGCTGAAGCTGAACGCCCAGGCTGCCGTGCTGGGTGGAGACGGCGACCGGGACGCACATCTGGAGTTGAGGCCGCGGGGCGGTTCCTGGCGTCGGGTGCAGACGTCAAGGGTGATGGACGACAGTTGCGTGGCCCGCTTCCGGATCGAGGAGTGGGACGCCGGCCGGCGCACCGACTTCCGGGTCGTGCTCGCCGGCAGCGAATACCCGGGCGTGATCCGCGCCGAACCCGAACCGGATCGCCCCCTGGTGCTGGCCAGCCTGGGCGGGATCAAGAACTACACCGGCGGCCTGAAGTGGACCCATGACGGACTCTGGTTTCCCCATCAGGATGTGATGGCGCACATCCGAAAGCACGACCCGGACCTGCTCTTCTTCTCCGGCGACCAGATCTATGAGGGGGATGTCAGTCCGCCCGACTTCTCTTCCGACCGGAACACGCTGCTCGACTACCACACCAAGTGGCAGCGCTTCCTGTGGGCCTTCGGCGAGCTGACCCGTGACCGTCCCGCGGTAACCGTGCCGGACGACCACGACGTCTTTCACGGCAATCTCTGGGGCGCGGGCGGCGTGCGGGCCATCGCCAGGGACGGACTCTCGGCCCAGGACGCGGGCGGGTACAAGCTCCCGGCCTGGCTCGTCAACGCCATCCATGAGACCCAGACGGGACACCTTCCCGATCCGGTCATTGCCGGACCGATCGGCCAGGGGATCTACCCGTACACGACCCGCCTGCTGTACGGCGGCCTCGATTGCGCGATCCTGTCGGATCGCATGTGGAAAGACTCCGCCAGCGTCCTCGTCAAGGACGGCCGGGTGGTCAACGGTTTCTTCCAGGAGGACGGCTTCGACCCCCGCAAGGCGGACGTGACAGGCGCCGAACTCCTCGGCCCGCAGCAGGAGGCGTTTCTGGGCGACTGGGCCGCTGACCGGGACGAACGGAGTTGGATGAAGCTGGTGCTGTCCCAGTCGCCGTTCACCTGCGTGCACACCCTGCCGGCGCCGGCCCGAACTGATCAGGTGGTGCCGAGTCTGAAGGTTCCGCACCCTGGCGAATACCCGGAGAGCGACGTGCCGGTGCTCGACGCCGACTCCAACGGCTGGCCCCAATCCGCCCGCAACCGCGCGCTGCAAGCGCTCCGGACCGCACGTGCGCTGCACCTCGCCGGAGACCAGCACCTCTCCACGGTGGTGCGGTACGGCATCGACAAGTGGGGCGACGGCACCATCGTCTTCACCAGCCCGGCGGTCGGCAACACCTGGCCAAGGCGCTGGATGCCGGCGAAGCCGGGCGCGAACCAGGAACCGGGAGCGCCCCGCTACACCGGCGACTACCTGGACGGCTTCATGAACCGGATCACGGTGCTGGCGGTGGCCAACCCGCTGGTCACCGGCCGGCAGCCGGCGAGGCTGCTCGACCGCTCGCCCGGATATGCCATCGTGCGCTTCGATCCGCAGGCGCGGCAATACACCCTGGAAGCCTGGCCCCGCTGGGCGGATCCGGCGCATCCGGAGCAGATGTTCCCGGGCTGGCCGATCACCTTCGACATGGAGCGGTGAACCAGTCCCTGGCTGGTGGACAGCACGACCATGTCACATTTCATCGGCATCGAGATCGGGGCCACGAAGCTGCAGGTCGTGCTCGGCGACGGGTATGCGCAAATACTGGAGCGGCGACGCATGGGCGTCGACCTCGCGCGTGGCGTCGACGGCATTCGCGAGCAGATCAAGGGCGCGGTCGCGGATCTGACCTCGCGCGCCAAGGCGGACGCCGTCGGCGTCGGTTTCGGCGGACCGATCGACATCGACACCGGACGCATCGCCATGTCGTACCACGTCGACGGATGGCACGGATTCGAACTCCGCACCTGGCTCGCCGGGCTGACCGGGCTTGAGGTGGCGGTCGACAACGACACGAACGCCGGAGCGTTGGCCGAGGCCGTCCTGGGAGCCGGCCGTGAATTCCGGCTCGTGTTGTACACCAACCTCGGCAGCGGCATGGGCGGCGGCTTCGTGATCGACCGCCGGATCTACCACGGCGCGCGGCCTGGCGAGTGCGAGCTCGGCCTGATGCGGTACGACCTGAGCGGCAAGACCGTGGAGAGCCGCTGCAGCGGCTGGGCGATCGACGCCCGCGTGCGCGACCATGTCGCCGCCCACCCGGACGGCCTGCTCGCGGAACTGGTCGGCGACGCAACCTCCGGCGAGGCGCGGGCTCTCGGCCCGGCACTTGCCCGGCGCGACCCGGCCGCCGAGACGATGCTGGACGAGCTGACCACCGACCTGGCGTACGCGCTGTCCGCCGCGGCGCACCTCCTCAGTCCAGAAGTCATCATCATCGGCGGCGGCCTCTCGCTGCTCGGCGAACCGCTGCGGGCCGCTCTCGCAGGGAAGCTGCCCGGATTCATCACCGAGGCGTACAAGCCCGGCCCGAAGGTCCGCCTTTCGGCGCTCGGGGAGGATGTGGTGAGCAGGGGCGCCCTGCTGCTCGCCCGGCAATCCCATCAAGCGCAGTGAACCCACGGCACAGCGCTACCCCTTATCCCTTGATGTTCTCCGCGGGCGTGGGTGTACTGCACCGCGCGTTTCGTCCCACAGCAGGCGCTGGACGTTCGTCGACCTATCAACGGTGCGAAGTAGGAGAAACAACCCGTGACCGAGACCAAACCCGGCCTCCTGGCTCAGGTCAAGAGCTACCCGGCCACCTTCTGGGTGGCCAACACGATGGAGATTTTCGAACGGATGGCGTGGTACGGTTTCTACGCCATCGCCGGGCTGTACATGACGGGACCGGTTGAGACAGGGGGGCTTGGATTCACGGAGGTTGAGCGCGGCAACATCGTCGCGATCGTGCCTTTTTTCCTCTACATCTTCCCGGTCATCACCGGCGCGCTTGCGGACCGGTACGGCTACAAGAAGATGTTCATCATCGCCTATTGCGGGATGGTCATCTCCTATTACTTGCTGGGCCAGGCAACCACGGTGCCCACCTTCCTGCTCGCCTTCATGATGGTGGCGGTGGCCGCGGCAATCTTCAAGCCGGTGGTCGTGGGAACGGTCGCCAGGGTCACCGACGAAAGCAACTCGAGCACCGGTTTCGGCGTCTTCTACATGATGGTCAACGTCGGCGGCTTCCTCGGGCCGATCGTCGCCGGCATCGTCCGCGGAGCGAGCTGGGACTACGTCTTCGTTGCCTGCAGCTGCTGGGCCGCCATCAACCTCATCATCGTGCTGCTGTTCTACAAGGACCCGTCGACAGAGTCCGGTTCAGTGGGGGCGCGTTCCTTCCGCAAGGTCATGGATGACGCCGTGGAGGTACTGGGGAACCTGCGGCTCTTCATGACCGTCTTCGTCATCCTCATCGCGCGGATGATTCCCGGCTTCGGCGCCGACTGGTTCGGCTGGAAGGAGTGCTGGATCTTCATCGGCTGCTGGCTGGCACTGAGCGTAATCTGGGACCTGACCATGCCGAAGGGGAGTGGCCGCCCCGACTACAATGGCGGCCATGAACGCAATCCTCTGCTGAAGCGCATGCACTGCAGCAACTGGCGCTTCGCCCTCTTCCTGCTGATCATGTCGGGCTTCTGGACCAGCTTCAACCAGATCTTTGTGACCATGCCGAATTACATCCGCGACTACGTCGACACATCCAGGATGGTCGACCTTGGCCGAACCACTTTCGGGTGGTTCGGCAAACCGGATTGGATCGACAATCTCGCCGCCATCGAGGAGACCGAGCTGCTCAACAAGTTCGATGAGCTTTCGCGCCAAGCCCGCGGGCTGGACTCGATGGTGACCCTGAGCGACGAGGAGTTCGCCGAGCTTGGAGAAGATGTCAGGGGAAAGCTCGAGGAGTGCGGCAAGGATGAGGAGCTGTCGAAGGAGCGCCGCGCGACGGCCGAACGGTTGCTCGCGCCGATCGACGAGGACGCCCTGAAGGAGCTGAAGAAGAAGCCGGACCCGAACAAGGGTGATGGCGCCGGCAGCGGACCCGACCCACAGGCTGTCGCCACCCTTCACGACGCCGTGGAAAAGGGAAATCTGTTCCTCAGGGAGATCGAACAGGAGCGCCTGGCCAAGGAGCTTCCGGACGATCCCAGCCTGAGTGATGACTATCGCGCCGAGCTGGAGACGCTGGTCGCGCGGCTGAACGCGCCGGAAGCGACGAAGCCTCTGACACCCGTCGACCTGGTCGAGGGTGCGCGCGCCATACTCCAGTACAAGGTGCGAATGCAGCCGACCGAGTTGGGTGCGCTGCTGCTCGCGGTCCCGTCCGGCCCGCAGGATGTCGGAGAAGAACTACTCGATCGCGCCGTGCTGACGGTGAACAAGCGGTTGGAATCGAAGGGAAAGGACATCTTCGAGGAGAAGGACGAGGATGCCCTGAAGACGACGCTCCGAGGACTCATGAGTGGCGGCGTCTGGCCGTCCGCCGAGGAGGTGTCGGCGGCCTGCGAAAGCCTTTCCACTCCGGAGCGGGAGGTCGAACCGAAGGTGCTGGCAGAGGGCGTGCGCGACCTCGCCTACCGCCCGGCCATCTGGGAGCGCGTGGATCGAGGCCGCCAGGTCCAGCCGGAGCACATCGTCAACTTCGACGCCGGCGCCATCGTCCTCCTGCAGGTGCTGATCTCATTCCTCATGGCGAAGTTCCACCGCTTCACCACCATGATCGTGGGCATGTTCATCGCGGCCGTCGGAGTCGGCCTGTCCATGTTGGCTGGAGGCACGATGCTCGGGCCGGTCGGCGGCCTGTTGATCGTTGTCATCGGCGGAATCATCATCTTCGCCATCGGCGAGATGATGGCCAGCCCCACCAGCCAGGAGTACGTCGGCCGCATCGCCCCCAAGGAGAAGGTCGCCACCTACATGGGGTACTACTTCGTGTCGATGGCACTCGGCAACCTCTTCG
>JAZDLC010000351.1:0-6238 GCA_043802345.1 Planctomycetota bacterium
GAACTCGCGTTCTCCCGGCGGCAGGGCCAGGGTATCGCTCCGGTTCGGCTGGATGTACGCGAACGAGCCCGCTCCCTGCCGCACGAAGGCGCTGGTCGAGAACAGGAACTCGATGTCCATCACGTAGTAGCTGATCTCGCAGCTCTCGATGTTCCGGTAGGCGAGAGTCACGTTCTGCGACTCCACCTTCAGCTCGAGCGACGGCTCCTTGGCCGCGAGCTCGGTCTGACGTTGCGTGCGGTCCTCGGAATCGCCGGCCGCCACACCCTTGCCGGCCGCCTCGTCGAGCTGGTTCAGGACATCCTGGAACAGCAGGCGCCAGCGCTCCACGGGGTAGTTCCGGTACGTCTCGGCGATGCCGCGAGCCTGCGCGTAATCATCCGTGAAGAAGTCCATGTAGGCTCGCATGTAGTCGTACTGCAGGGCCATCTCTCGCCTTGCCGCGTTCACCCTGCCGAAGCTCAAGAGCGCTTCTTCCACGCGATCTTGCAGCAGCAGGTAGTAGGTCACGCTCATCCAGTCGGTGTCATCGAGCCTTGGCCGATGGCCGAGAATCCCGAGCAGGGACTGGTACTGCCGGGCCAGATCCGGATTCAGGATCTCGTGGCGCCTCCCGAACCGGTGGGCCCGGCCGTTGAACAGGGGAGCGTACTCCACATGCTGGTAGGCCAGCCGCTCGATCGGGTCGATGGCGACCAGGGGCGAGTCGAGATAGCTCCCGCACCGGGCGAGGAAGCCGTCCTGGTGACGCAGGAACTCCCGGGAGGCCGGCGCGTCCTTGTGATAGAGGCCGTACGACCAGAGCGTCTGGTCAAAGACATGCCGCCGCCGCAGGAGCGAGGTCGCCGCCTCGAAGAAAACCGGGTCCCTCATCCTCCAGGCGACCCGGGTCAGGTCGGTTCGCAGGAGATTCGCGGAGTCCAGGTACTCCTGCACCTGCGCGGGCGTGCCGCTCTGGGAGATATGCTCCCAGGAGCCGGTGTCCACGCTCTTGAGCTCCCGGACCACCTTCAGGGAAACCGGTTCGGCGGACGCCACCAGCTCCTCGCTGCGGCTGGCGTGGACCGGATAGTGCGGGTAGTCTCCGGCTTTCGGGAAGTAGAAGGAGTACTCGACGTTCGTGGTGCCGTACGGGCCGATCTGCACCGGGACGCCGCGCGTCTCGTAGCCGCTCAGGACCGGAATCGCCCCCTGGGGAACCTGCAGGAGCAGTGCGACCTTCAGGGGCAAGGAAACGGGATTGGTCAGCACGACCTGGCAGCCGTAGACAACTCCTTCCAGGAACTCATCCGTGACGAACTTGTCGCGCCGCTCGCTCCCCTCGTACCGGTACCGGTCGTCCGGACGGAAGAAGTTCTGGTGGATCAGGATCGGCACCCTCTCGCCGGCGCTCTCCGCCTCTCGAATCTCCTTCCGCACCATGAGCAACGGACTCTGGGCGGTGACCGTCACGCGCCCCTCCCCGGTCTTGACGGCATGCTCACCCGCCTTGAACGGTAGATCGATCACCGCCAGGGCCAGCATCATCTCGGCGAAGCTCCCGGCCGCCTCCGGGAAGTGCGTCGAGAAGAACGGTTCGTTCCCGCGCGCGAGCGCGTAGTCGCTCCAGAACGCGTTCACGGTGATCAACTGGCTGTCCTGTTCCTCGATCGGCCGGTGCCAGTAGTTGTGCTCCACGAACCGCCGGGTTCTGTCGGGGGCACGGTAGAGCTGGCGCACCTCCGCTCGCCGGCGGAGGTCTTCGTTGGCCTTGCTCTTCTCGTCGACCTTCCCCTCGAGGCGGTCCATGACCTCCGCGGCCTCGGCCTCGACTTCGGCCTCCTCATCAAACTCCTCCTTGGAAGCGGCTTTCTTCGACCTGACCGGTCGCGCGGCGGGGGCTGCCGCCGGCTCCCCCTGGGCGGCGTCCTTGAGGGCCTTGCGCGCGAGCTCCACCGTCTCCGCGAGGCCCTTGTCCGTCTCCAGGGCGCCCGTCCTGAGCGCGGTCTCGAAGAGAGAATCGAGTTGCTCCGGATTGACCGGTTTCAGCTCCAGCAGTTCCCCGACGTGTCGCGCCACGCCGTCGGCCTGCCCCTCGAGACTCCGGCCGAGCAGGATCTGCTCGACCACGTTCAGCCGGGAGAAGGCCCATGGGTCGAGATAGCGGCGCAGATCCTCCCCCAGCAGCCAGCGATCGAGGAAGGTCTTGTGGACCTTGTTCGCAAGGTATGGCCGCACCACCTCGGAGAAGAAGACGGGATCCTTCTTCTGCAGGAAGAAGTGCAACTCGTGGCAGGCGTGACGAGAGTAGAGCTCGCGCTTCTCTTCCTCGCCAAGCTCCGGCCAGCGCAGCAGGAACTCGAAGGTCGCCAGGTCCGGATTGCCGCTCAGGGTCTGGAACACCTGGTGGATCGAGGCGAGCGAGTCGTACGTCTCCACTTCCGCGTTGGCAACGTCGTCGATCACGGCCTGCGTCCCGGCGTCCACGAAGTCGATCCGCTTGCGCACCGCGAGATGGCGGCTGGAGTCGAGCGCCCGCTTGAGCCGCCGGTCCTTGAGCTTGCGCTCCTTCTCCCCGAGGGCGAGCGAGGTGTAGACGGAGCTTTCTCCATCCACGGCGACGCAATGGATCAACTGGCCGGGCCCGAGGTCGGCGAGCGGCACGCGCACGACACCGTCCGCGTCCGGCTCGAGGTTGACCAGGACCCTGGCGGGGTCGGCCAGGAACTCGAGGTTGGGGAAGGTCCCGGGCGTTGTCGAGGGCCCTCCCCACCCGGGTTCACCCTCTGCCTGGGCCCGTCCTCTGCCGCCGTACTTGCCGCCGAACTTGCCGCCGGCGCCGCCACCCACGCCGATGGCCGAGGTGGTCTCTTCCAGCGCGAACGGGTTGAGCAGCAGGCTCGGCCGCCCCAGCATGTTGCCCGGGAACTTCTTTGCGTAGCGCCGCTCGAGGATGTAACGATACTCGTCACCGATCTCCCGGCCCGAGTGGTAGCTGGACTCGGCAAAGGGAGCGGGCCGTTCCATCAGGCCCGGTCCGGAGGGGATGAGCAGGCTCCAGAAGGCGTCGAATGCGGGCAGATAGCGCGTGCTCGCCAGATGCACCCGGGCGCCCGCGCCGGCATGACCCAGCTTCACCACCAGTTCGTCCCCTTCCACCAGGCACCCGAGAATGTGCAGCGGGGCAGACCCGCCCAACTGGAGCAGACGTCCGCTGCCCACGGCCCAGTCGCCATGTTCCGCTCCGGACGTGATGCGAACCTTCACCGTCTGCTCCGCCTCCTTCAACACCAGGGAGTAGTCGCCGGGCGCCAGGTCTCGCAGCTCGAGATAGCCGTCCAGGAGGTGCAGGTGGTCGCAGCGGTCATGCGCGTACGTTCCCGCCCTCAGTTCCAGGAGCGAGGCCACACCGCGGGTGAGCGCCGCGGAATGCCCCTGATACGGCAGCTTGAGGACCTGACCGGACCGGCCCTGGACGAGGCTCGGGTACGTTCGCGTAGCCTGCAGGAGATTCCAGCTACCGAAGCCGTCCGCGATTCCGGCCGCGGTGACCGTCTCGATTCCCTCGAGCGGCCCGAGCGCGATCCGTCCCTTGGCGTCGGTCTTCAGGGTCACGTGGATCGGGTCGGTGTAGTGCCGGTGCGTCAGCATCAGGTCGACGGCGACATCCTGCTTCGGCTCGCCGTTCTTGCCGAGCACATCCAGGACGTACCCGGCATCGGTCAAGCCGAGCAGGGGGCACGAGGTGAGAGCCGTGCCCTCGATGGAGCTGACCTGGAACTGGCGCGAACCGGAGTCGAGGTCGACGCTCTTGCCGAGGCTGAGGCTCTTGACCCGAGCCTGGAGGCGGACCGTCAGCGAGGAGAGCCTTTCCGGAACCCGGATCTCGTGAATGAACTCGCGCCCCTTCTTGAACTCGAGGTCGCGCACGTCCAGGCTGGAGGAGACGCCGTGCCAGTCGCTCGACACGATCGACAGGCTCGCCTGCTCGAGCAGATCGAGGCTCACGGCATTCCCGTTCAGGAGCAGCGTCGGGCGGACCATGATCTTCGCCAACTGGCCCGGCAGCAGCGACTCGCGCTCGACGAAGATTCCCGCCGCGAGCTGGTACACCTCTTCCGCGTGTTCAAACTGCTCCAGGGTCGAGAATCCGCCGTCCCTCAGGATGAGGGTCTTCTGGCCCGGCTTGCTGGAATACGGAATGAGGATCTCCCCCGCCTCGTCGGCCAGGTACTCGTGCCCTCCGAGAAGCGCCGAGGCGTGCTTCAACTGCCGGCCGTCTCCGTCCAGCACCTGCAGCACGTGGCCTGCCGATCCCTGGCGCTCCAGATACTGCAGCCGCCCCTTGCGGATCACGGCGCGGCTCGAAAGCCCGTTGCCGATGAAGTCGACCAGGAACACGCCCGGTCCCTCGAGGTTCCCGAACTCGAACTTGCGGCGCACCCGGCGCAGCGGTCCCTCGTCGTAGGTGTAGGTCGTTTCCTGGTTCGCGACCAGACCGTCGAGGCTGATCGACGCGTCAACTTCCTTCCCTTGCTCGATGTGGTAGTTGAGGGTGTTGATCCGGAAGACCTTCACCAGCAGCGTGTCCACGTTCTTCAGGTCGACCTCGATCGAGACCGGATCGTCCAGCCCGAACTCGGTGCGCTGAGTGGGCGGAAACTCGATTTCCACCCTTTCCTTGAGCTGCTCGTAGTAGCCGGGATCGTTCAGGAGCGAGTACCATCGCTCCATGTCCTCGCTGCCGGCGAGGATCTTCGTCTCGGCGAACAGCCGCGACAGGTAGTCCTCTCGAACGGTCTCGGCGTACGGCTCGTAGGAGTCCTCGTTCACCAGGAAGTGCGAGAGGTACGCGCGCACGAGCGCCTCGTCATTCCCGACCGCCTCGAGGTCGGTCGGGCAGGCTTTCCCGAATTCGACCAGCTCATCGGAGCGACTTCTGCTCTTCAGGTAGTCCGGGTTGACGTACGAAGCCTGCCGCGGCAGGCGCAGGTAGGCCAGGAAGCGGTCCCGGTCCGGACGGCCCTGTCCCAGGTCGTGAAGAAGCCGGTGGTACAGCACATGCGCCTTGAGCGAGTTGTGGGCCGGACCCAGGCGGGCCGTGAACTGCTGAAGACGCTCCAGGTACGCCTCGCGATCGCCGGCGCTCCGTCGCCAGTCGACATCGGCGCCGGGATGCAGCTTCAGCAGATAGGCATTGATGAAGGCGTCCTGCCGCAGCAGGGCGGGCATGAGGCGGGCGCACTCCTCCAGCTGCTCGAGGAGCAGAGAGCGGTGGACGTCGAGCGACCCGAAGCCGCGGCTCTGCTTGTCTTGCAGGTTGCGCACCACCAACGCCGGGAGGTTGGGCAGGTCCGGCCGACTGAGCCGCTGAAGCAGACTCATCAACAGCGCATCGCTCAACTGGGTGCCCACCAGGGACTCCAAGGCGGACTCGGAGAAGCCGTCAAGCGACTGCGGGTGCGCCGACAGTGCGCGCCTGCTCAGAGTGTCGGGCGAGAGGAACTCCGGGTCGAGTCTCGTGGGCAGGTCAGGCTTCTCGCCGGAGATCTGCCGCTGGTGGTCGAACCGAAGCCCCAGCCGCTGACGTAGAAAGGCAAAGGCCGCTGCCGGATCGCGCTCGAAGCCGAGCAGCGCTTGCCTGTTCTCGATCTCGTCGACCCGCGAGCCGCGCCCGTGCCGCTCGATCCAGAGCTTGAGCACAGGGCCGACATCCTCGAGCTTCCCCTCGTGCTGCAGTTGCAGGCAACGGTAGTAGTAGTACTCCTCCGTGCCGGGGATCAGTTGTTCGAGCATCGACTCCCGGTCGGGCGAGAGGGCGAATTCCTCCTCGAAACCGATCGGTGTGCCCTGTGCGGGCGCTGGCCTGGCGAGAACCAGCGTGGCGAGAAGGGCGGTTCCGATGGCGAGATGGAGTTGGGTGGCGCGCATGGCAGTATCCTTTCGGGTCGGCGGCCCGGTCCACGTCCACCGCGAGAGAAGGGCGGCGAACCCCCCTCTCCAACGGCGCACGGCCTGGTTGGATCTAAGGAAAAGCATAAGAGCAGGTAGGGAGTAGACCTGGAGTACTCCCGCGAGTTCCTGGTTTTGACGGTGTCGATTTTCTGGAATCCGTGCGCCGGGTCGCGAGTCTCACGCCCGGGGAGGATCGTCGCCAGGTGATCGAGAAGGGGGAAACTCACCACAGAGGGCACAGAGGAAAGGAAGGAGACGGAGTCCGCTTCAAGCTCTGACCCTCTGTGCCCTCTGTGGTGAAAAG
>JAZDLC010000352.1:0-11717 GCA_043802345.1 Planctomycetota bacterium
CCGGTCGTCTCCCACTCGCCGTAGATGCTCGCGAAGCAGCGCGAGTAGAGCGTCCGGCCGGACTCCTCGTCGAGAACCTCGAAGAAGTACCTCCCGGTGTTGGTGCCGTCCAGCAGTTGCGTCCGGCTGCCGGGCCACGCCCCCTCGATCCGCGCGCGGTCGACGCTGATCAGTTCCAGTTCGGCGTGGCCCGTGTGGAAGAGATCGAGGCGCAGCGTGGCATCGGTGAAGTCGGCGTCGAAGTCCCCGGCGAGCGCCGGGAGGGAAAGGAGCAGTCCGGCCAACAGGAGGAAGAGTCGCTTCATGGGTCGTCACCTATCTCGTGGAACGCGATCAGTGCGAGAATGGAGTTGATGATAGGACAAAGCACACCCACTTCGGCCACGAGATCCGACCTTTGACCCGGTTCGGATTCTGCGCTATCATCCGTGGCTCACCTCCTTGAACCGGAGTGCCTTTCTGAACCGCCTTGCGACAACCGTTGTGAGCTTCTCCGCCCTGACCTGAGGTCCTGTCCGTACGCGGACTCTGATGACTTCGCGGGCGGAGCTGAATCTGCTGAGCGCGCTCCCGGTCTGTCCACATTGAGTCCGACATGCCCGCCAGCGCGCATCTGGATCGGTCCCTTTCCGGCCGGCCAGCCCCCCCAGGATTCATTGATGAAGGCTTGAAGACAGATGTTCGAGGATCCCAAGGAAGAGATGCGGCACAAGTACCGCAAGATGTTGAAGAAGCTGAAGCGGCAGGAGGAAGACGAGCTGCGGAACCCGCGGGCCGGCCGGCGCGCGAAGACAAGGAAGAAGGAAGGACGACGGAATAGAGACGACGACCCGGCGAGCTTCGAACGGATCAGCCGGTCGCGCCGCCTGGATCCGAAGGACCGCGGGGGCGAGAACCGTTCCGGCGTGGAGTATGCCGCCACCGTCTGCGCGATCTTCCCGGGCCGGGTCGACGTGCTGCTCGACGGCACACCGACCCGGGTCGACCTTGACGCGTCGCTCGCGCGTCGCCAGCAGAGCAGCATTGCGATCGGCGACGAGGTCGGTCTGGTGAAGGTCGGCCACACGTACCGGGCGGTCACGGTCCTGCCGCGCCGCACCTTCCTCGCGCGCCGCGACCCGCATCTGCCGGAGCGGCAGCGGGTGCTGGCCGCCAATGTCGACATCGGCGTGCTGGTTCTGCCCGCGATTCCCCAGCCGATCCAGACCGGCCTCGTCGATCGGGTCCAGCTCGCCCTGCACGACGGCGGCGTGGACCTCCTGCTGGTGGTGAACAAGGTCGACCTGCTCGACCCGGCCGGCGAGCGGGCTCTGGTCGACCAACTCCGGCCGTATCGAGAAGCCGGTACGGAGCTGCTGCTCGTGTCGGCGGCGCAGGGCACCGGCCTCGACCCGTTTGCCGCGCGCCTGCGGGGTCGGACCGCGGTCCTCATCGGCAAGAGCGGCGCGGGCAAGTCGACCCTTCTGAACTGCCTCGATCCGGAACGCCGGCGAGCGACCCGGGAGGTGCGGAAGGGGGATCACAAGGGCCGCCACGCGACCAGCGGTTCCGAACTCCGCCTGCTCGCCGACGGTACGCGTCTCATCGATACGCCGGGCGTGCGGGCCTTCGGACTGTGGCGGATCGAAGAAGAGGAGCTGCCACGCCTCTTCCCGGAGTTCCGGCATCACCTCTGTCGGTTCAGCGATTGCCGCCACGAAGACGAACCGGAATGCGGTGTTCGCGAAGCGATGGAGAACGGCGAGATCAGCGCGGCACGGTACCGGTCCTACCTTCGCATCCTCGAATCGTTGCGGATCTGAGCCGAACCGGGTCTACTTCCGCACCTTGGCGTGGTTCTGCTCCAGCCAGGTCACGCCATCCCGGATGGTGCCGAAGACGTCGCCGTGCCAGCCGTGTCCGCCCTCGTAGGTCCTGTACTCCACCTTCGCCTGCTTCTTCTTCAGCTCGTCGCGCGCCTTCTCCGCCATCGAGATCGGGATGAAGTCCTCCGGTGAGTGGAGGATGTAGTACGCATGCCCCTTCGCGGCGGACAGTGACGGCAGGTTCTCCGGCTTGAACACCGACATGGCCACGAACGATCCCGTGACCGGCGACTTCTTGTGGAGCGACAGGGCGTAGGCCGCGGGGCCGCTCGACGACCAGGTCAGGGTGAAGACCCTCTCCCGGTCGACCTTCAGCTTCTCCTCGACCTCCTTCCCGACATCGCTGACGAACTCCTCAGTCGTGAACTTCGCCTCCTTCGGCTGCTGCCGTTCGGTCGGCCAGACCAGGTCCTTGGCCTGGCTCTCGGACCAGACCGGAGCCACGAGCTGCACGGTCAGAAACCCCTCCGGCACGGCGTTCTTGTGGATCCGCTTCACGAACGGATGGAAGTCGATGTCGCCGCTCCCGCCCGGCAGGACGAGCAGCAGGCCGTACCCCTCCTGCGGCGCCTGCCGCTGCGCGTCATGACCGATGAGGACATACCGCCTCATCTCATCGCCCCCCGCGAAGCACTCCTCCGCCGGCACGTCTGCCACGTCCTCCGCGTCAGGCAGCGCACTCTTCTCGTCGCCGCCGGCCTCCGGCTGAGCTTCCTGGGGGAAGGCCTCCGTGGCCATCAGGCTGAAACCGAGCGGAAGGAGCCTCAAGAACACAGCGAGACAGGGCACTGATTGCTTCGTGTTCCTTGTCGACATCGAATCGCTCCTCATGATTCACCGGTCAGCCGGACCCGGACGGCACCGGAACCCTCGCCCGCAGCGCACGGCAAGCCTAGCCGGGCGTCGGTCAAGCGACAACGGAGGGATCGGTCCCGGCCCGTCACGACCTCGGTCGAGGCCGTGACGGGCCGGGCGGCTCCTCCTGATACCCGATGGGCCAGGGCCGCTCTCAATCGCTTGATTGCCCGGACGTCACGCGGACAGGGCAGGAGGCACGTCCGGTCCGGGTCCGCGTTTGGCGATCGTCCCCCGGCCGCCCCGCATGTTCCCGAGGTCCCGGAAGAATCGGGCCGTCTTCTTCAGGAGATCCAGCTCGGCGGCGCTCAGACCATCCGCCGCAAAGTGCATGACACGATTGCGGATCCTCACCACGACGTGCAACTTCTTGACGAATTCGGACCGATCGATCGCCAGACCGATTCGTTGCCAGTTATCACGGTTCTCCAGGAGTCGAACACACTGGCCAAGAGTGAGGTGTTCGACCTTCTCTACCGCTCGCCACTGGTCGGCGTCGGTCCGCATCGCGGCCAGTTCAGCCGCCGTGAACCGACCTCCCGCGATCAGGATCCGGATCTGCTCTTCGATCTCTCGCAGCAGCATGTACGGCCGGGCAACCTCCAACACCGTTTCGGTCACATCCGAAGAAGTGACGATACCCTGGATCGTATTGTCCTTCCCGCGCACGAGAACGAAGCCGTCCCGCCCGACGAGATCGATCGCCCGAAAGAGAGGAAGGCTCTCCGCCACGATCGGCACGTCCCGATCAAGACAGTCCTTGACCCTGTCCGCGGTCTTGTCGAACGCCCACCGGGAGGCGATCGACTTGAAGGTGATGACACCGATGACAGTCCTCTTTCCCGTCATGACCGGGAGCTGCGAGAACCCCTCCTGCATCATGATCGTCATGGCTTTGGACAAGGGCTCATCAGGACCGATCGACTGGGGAGGCCTGCTCGCAGCCGCCAACCGGCCGATGCGGTAGGCAGGATCGTGCAGCGTCGAATCGATCTTCTTCTCGACCGCCTTCTTGGTCTCCCGGTGAGCGCCTGCTGCGACGACACCCGGAGGCTTCGACGGCGACGTCGGTACCAGGACGATCGGTTCGTCCAGGGACAGCGCGTCGAGTCGCGGCAGGGTTTGCAGGCCGACCCGGGTGAGCGCGCGCCGCACGCTCCTCACGACGAGGCGTCCGCGTCTCGCGTGTCCGAACCAACTGAGCAACCTGCGGACCGTCACGGAGACCGAGTCCCCGTCGCCAACCTTCTGCGCAACCAGTTGTAACTCATGCGGAATCATCATCTTAACAGCCCTCCGAGCCTCTCTTGCCTGCACCCGATCACCGTCTACCAGAACACGAAGTCTCGTCTATGCATCCTCCTCTCCACGCGACTGCCGGCCCGCTCGCGGGCCGGCAGTCGCGTTGTTTGAAAGTGACCACTTTCGATCGTCGCCCAGGTCGCTCAAGGCGGCCCAGAAGTACACGGGAGGAAGCAAACCGACGTTCACTTCCTCCCTGGTGGAATCTTCGGACGCTCTTCACGTCTCTATTTCTGTCGCGTGTCCATATCCCACCGTTTGTTCGCTACTGCTTCGCCTGCCACCGGCTTCGCGATCATGACCGAGCCCGAACGGAAGTCCGGTCGCTCACCGTACGCGCCAGGCGTGGGCAGAAAAAAAGCCCCGACGTCAACAGTTGTGCGAGATCGGAGCTTCCTGCAAGAACAGCGGCTGCTCACCTTGCGGTCTGCAGCCGGCTTTCTCCTCGTTCAGTGATGCGTACTATAACACATGATCAGCCACTGTCTAGCCCCTGGTTGAACAAGCCATGCGAATAGCTGACCAGACAGCGCGCATTGATCAATACGGGCAGCGCAACATAACTTCTTCGACACCCTCGGCAATGACTCGCTCGCCGATCTCCCGCAGTGGCCCGTCGGGCGCCGCATTCACGAGTTCGACCAGCTTCTCTGATTGCCCGCTCTCGCCACGCGCCAGCAGAACCGCCGCCTCGGTCCGCAGTCGGAGCACCCACAGGATGGAGCGGGGATCCTCGCCCTCTGAGAACCAGGGCTGCGATTCGAGCAGCTCGGCCGCGTCTTCCCGCACCGCCGGATCGGGATGGAACACAGCCAGCAGCTCGATTGGTAGGTGACGCGGGAAGTCGAGCCGCAGTTTCGCAGCGCGCACGACCAGCAACCAGTCTGCGAAGGCCTGATCCCTCCGTGCGTTGCCCGGAAGCCGGGACCACTTCCAGAGACTGGAGACACGGAAGAAGGTGTCACGGCTTTCCAGATCCTCGGACAGGGCCGGTTCAGCCGGCAACGTCTCCTGCAGACGGGACATGACCTGGAAGGCACCGGGAGGAAGCGCGCCCAGCTCCGATGCGGACGCCAGCGCATCGATGACGTAGTTCTGCTGGCGCCCGAGCGTGCAGTCGGCATGACCGAGATCCGTTCCGTACCGGACCAGTTCATCCCACTCGCCGAAGAGGGCCACGCGATCTTCCAGACCCTCCAGCACCAGCCCCTGGTCGCGCTCCAACCTTCCGCGGAACAGCTTCAGGAAGGCCCTGGTGTTCAGGCACACGAACAAGGCGAAGCGGTCACGGACATTGATGAAGCGCCGCGAGCGCCGTTCGTGGCGGCGGCTCAGCTCCTCGATCTCCGCGTCCAGTTCGTCCCACGCGCGGCTTTTCCTGCCGAGGTTCCAGTCCCCCGCATCGAGCGCCCGGATGGCTCGCGCCGCCAGTTGGTGAGAATCGAAGTACTCGGCGAGCCACGGATCTCCAATCGGAATCGATTGGCTCTCCATCACCCGCTCGACATACGCGTCCAGACGGGCGGCTCCTGGACGTCCGACGTGCGTTGCCCACCGCGCGCCAAGGTCGGCCGCCAGGATGCGGAGGATCGGCTCTCCGCCGCGCCGGATCGCGCGCACCAGGTTCCTGGGAAATCCCCGGTCCACGCCGTGGGGCGACCTGACGCACACCCTGTCCAGCAACAACAGGGTCTTCATCAGTGGCTGCGTGGCCGACACTCCTTCGACGAGAACACCCAGGATCACGGGCAATGCCTCCGACACCGTCTCAGCCAACGGTATCAGCACGATGTCATCGCCTGCTCGCATCTGCGCGTCGAATTGCGACTGCTGGCCCGACGGGATCATGATGCGGCGGTAGCCGTGCCGGCGGAGCGCCTCGACCTTGCCCGCGATCGTCTCCTCGTGGACCGGGAGGATCCGTACCTCGTTCCCATCAATGGCAAGGCAGCCCGTGGCAGCGAGATCGCCCGGGATCTCCAGGCCGATGCTGCGGGCCAGGCAGGCGATCAGGGATGCGAGCCCTGCCGAGCCCCCCTCCACGTCAGACGGCGCCATGACATGTGCGGCCAGGCCGCCGGCCCCGATCGAGCGGAACGAGAGCCAGCGGCGCGCCAGATCGAAACCGACCAGGACATCGGGGTCGATGGACGATCCCCCCGCCACGGCCTCGGACACTGGGATCGCGTCCGCCCAGCCCACGCCGCACCGCGATTCCCGCCCTCCGGCCGCGACGGGAAACGCCACGCCGGAGGGAGTGGCGCTCGGAGGGTCCGCAGCCTCCCGGCCCAGGCGCTGCGCGCGCCAGGCGACCATGCAACGGAACTCCTGTTCGCCCGCCACGGCCACCGCCAGGGATCCCCGGCTGGCCCGCTCCAGGTCCTGCCAGGAGAAGATCGAGAGCTCCGCGAGGTTCACGGCGTGGGTCGGGTGTTCCGGAAGCGACGGTATCACGAGCTTCACATGTTCCGGAGGACGATCGGCTCTCCTCCATCGGTGAGGAGAACGCGGATGTCGGTCTGCCAGATCTCTTCCCGGGAGACACCCGGAAGCTCCAACACGAAGGCCTTCTGCTCCTCCAGTCGCTGCATCTCGACGCCTCTGGCATGCACCGACCCGATCCGGTCGAACTGCCCTGCGGTCAACCCGAGCACGCCGTCCGGGTTCAGCCAGACCTTGATCCAACCCAGGTCTGCAACCACGACCTCGACGCGCCAGGGCTTGTCACCGCTGCCTGCGGCCAGACGGACTACACGCCGCAACGGGATGATCCGTCCGCCTTCCACGCCGGCCTCACTCTCTCCGGCCCGGCACGCCCGGACGCGCTCCCGGCAGAGAACGCACGCACCGAGATGGTTGGCGAACTCCGACTCCGGCTCGGCCAGGAATGCGTGATCCGATGCATCTCCCTCGCCAAAGCCCCACGGGCAGACCCGATAGGTTCCAGGGGCGGTCGCATCGGCCCGCGAGTAGTCGAGCAGTTCGAGGAAGAGGGAGGCGTCGGCGAACCCCCCGGCCTCCCGCCAGGAACCGACCTGCGACGCCGCCAGATCCAGACCATACGGCGCGAGCTCGTGCCACCGGCAACGAATCGCGCGCTCCCACTGGTGCAGCGTCTCTCTTGCCTTCTCCAGCGGATTCGCGAGCTCCAGGGGAAACCCGAGTTCCGTGACCGCCTGCTTCATCGCCGACAACCCGGCCGCATCGGCACTCCAGCGGAACCACAGGTCGCGCCTCCGCTCCTCAGCAGCCTCGCCCTCTGACTCGACCGCCCGTGAAACGATGACCTCGGGGTTCCGTGTCGCCAGCTCTCCGCATCCCCGGAGGACCGGCTCCTTCCGGCGAAGCTCCCCGGGGGTCCGGAGCTCCTTGAAGCAGCGGATCATTCCCACTGCGGACCAGGCCCGGAGCGCCGAGGGGGGTGACTCCAGATCCTCCAGGGCGTCGGCCAGCGCCTCCTCCCACGTGCGGATCTCCAGTTCGGCGTATTCAGTACGCGCCATGTCCGAGCCTCCGAGGTCGGCGGGATGGCCACGCCCACGTCTGCCTGTCATGGAACGTCGCCGGCCCCAGGCGACACCAGTAGCGTTCCAGCTTGTGATCGTGATAACCGCCCAGGTTCGCCTTCCGTCGAACCAGCGTGGCCGCCTCCCGGAACCGCTCCTTTGCCTTCATCTGTTCCGTTCCATCTGGAAAGTACGCCGTCGCGAGCCGCGCGTTGCTCACGATCACGATCAGCCCCGAGTCGGCCACGGCGGTCGAACCTTTGCGCTCCTCCACCGGATCGCGGTCGAACACGCTGCGGCGCTGTCCCGGGTCGGTCCAGAGAACTGCGTATCCCTGCTCCTGACTGGTCACGAACTGCGGCCGGCCCAACGCACTCGAAAGCGCGTCGCGGAGTTTCTCCAGCAGATGCTCCACCACTTCCCGGTCGGGTGGGTCCTCGCCCATGGCTGCAGCCTGAAGCGCCTCGCACACATTCTCTCCGGACAGCACTTCCTTCCACGCGGGGTGATCGAAATGGTCTCTCGCGACATGCCTCCAACCCACTTCAAAGAAATGTGTCGCATCGACAGACATCTGATCGATCTCGTCAGAGGCCTTGCCGGTCGGGTCGAGAACAGGGGTCGGAATCTGCCATTCGTGGGAGTTCATCTCGACTCTCCGATCAGTCCCCTGACGACATCGGAATGCCGTTGCAGGTGATCCTGAGCGCGCTTCAGATGCTGATCCACGGTGTTCCGGTTGGCGTACCCCAGGGCGCCCGACAGCTCCTCGACCGGTGGCGGGAAGGCGCTCCAGGAGCGCGCGAGGAAGGTATCCGGATCGAGCTTCCGGTGCTGGCGGAGGAAGGTGATCTCTTGATTGCTGAGCCGATCCAGCGGACAGCGCGACTGCCGATACCGGAAGGAGAGCAAGGGGCCGCCCCCGAGCCGCGTCCTCTCCATGAAGTCCAGAATGACTGCCGTGATCTGCGACGATCCCCCCGCCGCATCCGGCCGAACCACGTGCAGGTTCCCCTCTCCCTCGAAGTCGATCTCCTCGCGAAACCTGGTCTCGCGTCGCTGGCGACGGAGGGCGTCGAGACGTGAGCGCTTCACCTTGGTGAGAACGCCGTTCAGGAAGTGCTCGGCATTGTCGGCCGCCCTGGCCATGAGCACGAGTCTCCTTCCATCACCGCCCAGCCAGTAGAGCCACGCATCACTCGCGACCGCCCCCACATCAAGGGGGCTGTTCGACATGGGCACATCGGCCTGCGTGATGGTCGCGGCCAGGGAGAGAGAACCACCCGAGAAGAGCTGTGTCGCTCGCGCCATGATCAGCGGGGCGAGCAAGCTGTTCATTGCCGCGAACGCCTCTTGATCCGGGCGACCAGCTCGAAGAGCCGGCAGCAACCGCGCCACCTCGGCCACGAATTCATCCCGGTCCCGCATCGGAGCATTGTAGAGTCTCCGCTCAGGTGGTCCGCAAGGAATCAGCAGTGATGCGGTCTCGGCTGGGAAGATGGCCGGGGCGGTCTGCATGTGATCTCCTGGACCTGCAACGTTCGTGGCCCTGGAGAATCTGACAGCTCGCCCGGAAGATCCCCCATTGCCTTCGAAAGCCGCCAGGATCGCACGAGGGTCAGAAGAACGGGAGACCTCGATGTCCGACCGCAAGCTGTTTCACCTGCTGCTCGACGAAAGCGGCCTCTTCTGCGAGACCTCGACCAACCCCGGTGACCAGGCGCTCGCCCGCAGCAAGCGCCCATTCCCGAGCCAGCTCGCCGGAATCGTCGTCCCCGACGGTGAGGAGACCGGATCGCGGATCGAAAGCCTCGTCAACATGGCGCGCCGCCAGGTCGGGATGGAGGCGACCGACGAGTTCCACGGCACCGACCTGGTGAGAGACCCCGCCTACAACGACCTGGTGGTCGAGGTCGCAAGGCAGATCCAGAAACCCGGGTGGCAGGCCGTCCGGATGGTCAACAAGGAGGGGGTGAGCTATGGCGATCGGCGGCAGAACTACAGCAACATCGTGACCGAGCTGGCGGTCCGGATCCTCGAGAAACTCGGCCGCGCTGAGGACGGGCCTCTCGAGCTGAAGCTCTGGCCCGCCATCGTGATCACCAGCAGCGATCCGGACATCCCCTTGTGGAAGCGGACGATCCTGCCCGACGAGTACATCCTGAGGATCCAGGAGCAGATGGCCCTCCTCGCCGTGCGCATGGGATGGGCCGAGCAGTCCGCAAGATGGCGCCTCACCTTCGGTGGCACGCCTTCGGGAAAGAAGGACCAGCGATTCTGGATCTGCGACCTTCTCAGCAACGCCAGCCACGACGACTACAGCGCCCGCAACAGGGACGCACGCCAGGCGCTCAATGCAGCGTTCGGTGATTGCGACTTCACCCTCTCCATCCCGGAGATCCCGAACCGCGTCACCGACCTGCGGCAGCAAGGCTTCCAGGGCCTCGCTCTCCGCGAGCTGGCCGAGCACGCCATCCGGAACAATGATGAGGATCAGCACGCCGCCACCCTCGACAAGATCCGCCGCGACCTCTTGGACGATCTGGTCCGCGCCGGCGCGCCCGCGCGCGACAATCACCTCGCCACGCTGGCCGCCTGGGTCGATCAACTGATCGATCATGCCCGCGATCTCATCCGCGGGCCGGCGGCTGCACGCTGGCTGGTCGAACAGGTCGCCAGGCCGCTGGCCCACATGCTGGACGACCAGGCAGCGAGCATCTCCTGGTTCCAGTACCAGATGCACCGGGCCATCCTCTCCGCCTCCAATCACCGCGGCGATCTGACCGCGGCCCGCGAGGCGATGCATGCCATGGTCCCGCTCACTCCGCACCTCGCGGAAAGGTGGGAGCACGGCGACGTGCTCCTGAGGGGCCTGGTCGTCGAGGCGGTTCACCGCACCGATTGTTACGAACACACCGAGGCGAGGGATCGCTCCCGCCTCGTCGCCGGCTTTTACGGGAGCCTCGCGGACCTGTGCCACGATGCGCTGGGCGATGTCTTCCCCGAGACCGTCCGCTCGCAGGTCCTCGGTGAGGCCCTGGGAACCGAACTCCAGGCGGAGATGTACGCGGGCGGCCTCGACGACGCAGCCCGGCTGGAAAGCCTGCGCAGCCTCAGCGACCGCGCGCTGGATCAGTTCAGCCGGGAGGAGGACCGCAACCGTCAGCTCCAGTACCGCTGCCAGCTCGAGATGCTGGCCGGCCAGTTCGAAGAGGCTCGCCGCTACCTCGCGCAAGCCGTCGGGGTCGAGGAGCCTGCCTACGGCGCGCTCTGGTCCGGCGCCCAGGGGGACGGACCGGCAAGACCCTGGTTCCTCCTCCACTACCTGCGCCTCGCGTCCCGCGCTCTCCTGCACGGCAGCGCCGGCGAGCGGAAGGAGGCGCAAGGGGTCATCGCCAGGGCACGGCTCGAGTGCCTGCCGGAAATCGTCACTCCGCCTCCCCAGGAGTACCCGGCCCACGGAATCCGCCGCTACGCGGCCGTCGCCGCCGCCGCCACGGGAGACGTCAATGGCGCACTCTCGATCCTCGGCCAGCTGCGCGCGCTCTACCCGGAAGACAATCCCACCAGGCAGCCGCTGCTCGCGACCATCCGGATCGCGACGCACCTGGAGGTGGCCGCCTGCCTCTGGTCGAAGTCCGAGGCAAAGGCCCGGGAGTTGATCGACTCCGCCGACCGCGGTCGTCCAGGAGCCCTCACCCTGCTGGAGCGGTTGCTCCGTCAGACCGGCGACGACCTGCCCGGCTTCGCCCACGTCTTCGGACCCTGGATGGAGGACCTGCCAGGACTTCTCAAATCAGGAGGCGATGCGACGGCCGTGCGTTCCGCCCTTCTCGCGATGGGCGCTCAGGTCGGGTACTGAAAGTCGTTTGACCTCAGCCCGGCGTGATCAGCCGGCCAGGCGGGCTCTCTCGTCCCCGAGTTCTTGCGCGAGCCCCTCTTCCGCCAGGTCGGGGATGACCACCCCGGCAGCGACCATGCCGGCGAACAGGATCAGCCGTGACACCGGGTTCTGCACCAACTTGACCGGACCGCACGGGCGGCCGGCCAGCGACGATACGATCTGCATGGCAAGCCGCAGGACGGTGTGCACCACCACATCGACCCTCATGTCGATCGCGCACAGCCTTTCCACGAGAGCGGCCGGATTGAACCCGTCACTCCCCGAAGAGTACATTCCGTCCGGCAG
>JAZDLC010000353.1:0-6855 GCA_043802345.1 Planctomycetota bacterium
CTTCTCTCTTGAGGCTTTGAATCGAGGACAGGAACTCGGAGCATGGTCTTGGCCCCTGCTTTCACGGTGCGCGTGCGCACTCACTCCGAGTACATACGTTTACCAAGTTCATAGCCTCGTTTCAACTCCCACGCCCTTCCGAGCGGTAAGTGGCAGGCACAGAGCTGCGAAATATCTCCCGGAGTTTCTTCAAGAAACTCTCCACCTGGTCGGAACGGAAGGGGAGGCGCCTCGTACGTAGGCCCGCGAAATCACATTCAGAGGGCCTGGATGTCCGGGCCCCGCCGGCGCGGGCGTTGGCAGCGGCCGCCTGCGTCGGTGCTTTCGATAGGGCAGGCAGCTCTCAGTCTGGGAGCTGCCTGCCTCCTTGTTTGGCGGGCAATCCCCTGCGCCTGCGGGGACTGGGAAGTCTCGAGGGGCCCGGCTGGTTCCCTCTCTCGGAGGCTGTGAGGATCTCCTTGGCCAGCCGGCGCTCCTCTGGACTGCCCAGCTCCATCAGGAGCTGCCAGTAGACCATGCGGGCCACGGGTTCCGCCGGTTCCTCGATCGCGATCAGGAGCGACCGGGCGTCGCCGTTGCGGCCTTCCAGGAAGGCGGTGGTGGCGGAAAGCAGGGGGGACGGCGCGCCTTCCGTGGCGAACTTCTGCAGGCGGCGCAGTGCCTCCAGGGCGATCTTCTTGCGGGCCCCATTCCTGTCGAGCAGCGACCCGAGCTGGGGAATCAGTGAATCGTCGGACAGTCCCGCCCGAACCTCCCCGGAGCCTGGGTCCGGGTCCGCTGTTTCGGCGACATCGACGGCCCTGATGACCTCGGTAGGACCGTCAGCTCCGGCCGGCAGGATCCCGGGGTTTTCGGACAGGACCAACCAGGCCGCTCCCGCCAGCAAACAGGTGCCTGCGACAACGGCTGAGCGCGTCCAGAATCGCGGTCTGCTGTGGAATCCCACGCGGCCGGAGAACGGCCGGCTCACGCCGAAGCTCCCGTCCTTCAGCGCACTGTCGATGTTCGACGCGTGCAGTGCTCCGGACAGTTGGGACGTGTCCGCCAGGGAGTTGACCGCTCTCTTCAGCGCTTCCTCCATCTCCTCCGCCGACTGGTACCGGTCGTCCGGGCGCAGGGCGGTGGCGCGCTGGACGATCTGATCCAGGGCCTTCGGGATCGACCGGTCCACGTCCCGCGGACGGGGGCGGTCACCCAGACGGATCGCGTCGATCAGCGACCCCATCTCCTCCTGGGGGAAGGCCGGCAGCAACGTCAGCATTTCGAACAGCGTGACGCCCAGGGAATAGAGGTCGGAACGTACATCGATGTCCGCCGCCCCTCCGGCGTTCAGCTGCTCTGGGGGCATGAAGCGCAGCGTTCCGGGCGAAGTGGCCTCGGCGGTAAGCCGATGGGCTCTTGGGTCGCAGGCCACGCCGAAGTCGACCACGACGGGGCGTCCCTTCGCGTCGATCAGGATGTTGCCGGGCTTGATGTCCCGGTGGACGATCCCCTGTGAGTGCATCTCGGAGAGGGCGGCGGTGACCGCCTGCGCGACCAGCCCGGACGCGAGATCGGGGCGGTGATCGTTGCTCCCCCGGCGGAGGAAGAAGGCGGAGAAGCGGCTGTCCCCGGCGCCGGAGGCGGCGCTCAGCACGTCGGCCAGCGATTCCCCTTCGATGTACGCCATGGTGAAGTAGGGAAGGTCGTCCTGCTCACCGGTGGAGTAGATCGGGACGATGTTGGGGTGTTCGATGCGCGCCAGCGCCTTCGCTTCCCTGCGGAAACGCTCGAGCGCTTGCGGGTCGTTCAGGAGTCGTTGGGGCAGAACCTTCAGCGCCACCAGCCGGTCCAGGGCCTCTTCCCTGGCCAGGTAGACGATCCCCATTCCGCCCTGCCCGAGAGAGTCCCGAATCTCGTACCCCGGGATACGGGGGACAGCGTTCAGGGTGGGAGGGCGAGCGATGAGGGAGCCTCCGCTGGGCGGTCGGGTCTCCGTGTCCGTGCGGGCGGCACGGTTCCGAAGCGATGTCACCAGATTCTCCTACACGGGTGTGGATTCACAGTTGCTCAGACCCTTGTCGGGTGTTGAGCTGAAAATCCTGAATCTGGATTCTCGAGACGGAAGCCGGTTCCCCCCGCGGCTACTTGCAGAAGCGGTCCAGCCAGTCGAAGAAGACCCGATGCCAGAGCACGCCGTTCTGCGGTCCGAGCACCCAATGCCCCTCCTCCGGGAAGTACAGGAAGCGGCTCGGAACGCCTTTTACCTGTGCTGCGGTAAAGGCTTGCATTGCCTCTGCGACCGGCACCCGGAAGTCCTTCTCACCATGGATCACCAGCAGCGGGGTGTCCCATTCGGCAACGAAGCGGTGCGGAGAATCCCGGTCGAAGGAAGCCTGCGCCTCCGGGCCGGTCCAGAAGGGAGGGCCCAGGTCCCAGTTGGCGAACCAGAGTTCCCCGGTCGAGGTACTCCAACTCTCCAGGTTGAACAGCCCGGCATGGGCCACCATGCACGCGAAGCGGTGCTTCTGGTTGTGACCCATCATCCAGTAGACCGAATACCCTCCGAAGCTGGCACCGATGGCGGCGGCATGCTCCCGGTCGACGTACGGCTCGACGAACATCGAGTCGGTGGCGTCCAGGTAATCCTGCATCGCCCTGCCACCCCAGTCCTTGCTGATGGCGTCGTTCCACTCCTGGCCGAACCCGGGCATGCCTCGGCGGCTCGGGGCGATCACGATGTACTCCCGGGCCGCCATCAGGTGGAAGTTCCAGCGATAGCTGAAGCGCTGTGTGATCGGAGCTTGCGGCCCCCCCTGGAGATAGGTGATGAGCGGATACCGCCGTTTCGGGTCGAAGTCGGGCGGATAGATCACCCAGCAGTGCATGTCACGGTCGTCGGCGGTCTTGACCCAACGCTCCCTGACGGTCGGCATCGCGAGCTTCTTGAAAATTTCATCGTTCACATGGGTGAGGATCTCGATCTCGCCGTTCGACGCGCTGACGCGCACCAGTTCCGGCGGGCGCTCCATGGTCGACTGCTGCGCGAAGAGGCTCTTGCCGTCCGGACTGATCGCGAGGCCGGCCAGGTCATGGCGGCCGTGCGTCAGTTGATGCACGTTTCCTTCCAGGTCGACGCGGAAGATCTGCTCGGTCCCGGTGACCGGGGAGCAGAAGTAGAGGGAGCTGGAGTCGGGTGTCCAGACCATGTCTCCCACCCAGTGTTCGACCCGGTCGGTCAGATCCCTCGTTTCCTCCGATTCACGGTCGTACAGCATCAGACGTTCCCGGTCCGCCTCGAAGGTCGCGCGCTTCATGCTGTGGAAGGCGATCCACCGGCCGTCCGGCGAGTAGAGCGGGTTGCGATCGAATCCGTCCATGCCGTCGGTGATGCACTTCGGCTCGCCGCCGGTTGCGGGAATCAAGTACAGATCGCTGTCGGTGCTCGCCTCGGGGTGCTCGACCCTCTTGGCGGTGTAGCAGATTTCCTGACCGTCCGGCGACCAGGCGATCTGCTCGGCGCCGCCGAACGGAACCAACGGCGTGTCGACCTTCTCCTTCCCCATCAGGTCGTGTGGTGCCTTGTCGTCCAGCCGCATGGTGAAGAGATGGGAGTAGGTGCCGTCAGACCAGACGTTCCAGTGGCGGTAGAGCAACGAATCGATGATCCGGGTATTCGCCTTCTTCAGGTCGGGGTACTGCTCCGTCAACTCCGGATCCAGCTTCACCGCGCTCGTGAACGAGAGGCTCCGTCCGTCGGGCGACCAGTGGAAGTTGGCGACTCCTTCCTTCACGCTGGTGACGGCGCGCGCCTCCCCGCCGAAAGGATCGATCAGATGCACCTGCGACTGCCCGCTCCGGGAGGAGAGGAAGGCGATGCTGCTGCCATCAGGCGCAAAGAGGGGAGACGAGTCCGATTTCGGGTCCGTGGTGAGCTGCCGGGACTTGCCGTCTTCGAGCGACAGCAGCCACAGGTCGCTGTTTCCGCGGTCCTCCTCAAGGTCGTACCGGGTGACCGCGTGCACCAGCCACTTCCCGTCGGGAGAGATCACGGGCGCCCCCACGCGGCCCAGGTCGAACAGCATCTCCGGGGTGATCCGGTCGGCGGCCCGGGAGAGAGGCGCGGTCAGAAGCAGCAGACAGGTCAATCGAATCAGCATTTTCTGTAGGTCCTCAGTCCATCCTTCCGATGGCGGCCGTGGCCGCGGCCGGGAAGAATCCATCCTCGATCAGCTCATCGTACAGATCCAGCCTCCTGGATCCCGCCATCAGTTCAGTGGCCGGGGTTGTTGTTCGTGCGCCGCACCGAGACGGCAGCAAGGTTCGACTCCATCTTCTCCTGCTCGTGAGCGACATCGCTCCTGGATTCCTGGATTCCTTGGCGGAGTGGCGTGTCGCAACTCCCGAGGTGTGGTACTAGAGTAACGGTGCCGGTCCGACCAACGAAGAGGATGGGTCTGAATGACACGACACCAAGGAACGTCAAGCAATGTCCGGGCGGCGGCGCTGCCCCGGGCGGTCTGCCGATGGAGAAGGGCGGCGGGGGCGCTGCTCCTGCTCGGCCTGCTCACGACCGGTTGCGCGCTCAGCAGCATCGAGGAGGGCTCGAAGCTGCTGCCGGAGACGGTCCAGTTGCTGAAGAACGGCATGGACAAGGCGGAGGTCCTGCGGCTGCTCGGTCCGCCCGAGGAGTTCCACCGGCCCGAGCTGCTGGATGTGATCTTCAGCGACTCGGCGCCACCCGAAATGATCGATCCTTCGGCGGCGATCTTCAATGACGTGTTCTCCTACCGCTACACCCACGGCCAGGTCCGCATCCTCACCGTGATCGTGTTCACCTGGATGGGAGTCGATATCAAGAGCGATGACCTCGTGGTGTTTTTTGACGGGAACGACCGCGTCAAGTACTTCTCCTACCGCGAGGACACCAAGCGGTGAGGGCGCGGCGAACCGTGACGTGCATTCTGCTGGCTGGCCTTCTGCTGCCCGGCTGCTTCACCTCGTACCGCACTTCGGGCGCGCCGGTGCGCTACGGTGAAGACTGCGAGGCCCTGCTCCAGATCGGCCGGACCTCGAGGGGAGAGGTGCTGCAGCTGTTCGGCGCTCCCACCAACATCCAGTCCACCCAGGACGGAGAGGCGTTCCGGTACCTCTACGTGCGTCAGATCGCGGATGGCGTGGATATTGGACTGTCGGTGCTGTTCGGTCTGATCTCCCTGTCTCTGTTCCGCACGGAGACGGAGCGGAGGGATACCGACAACTTGACGATTTTCTTCGACCTGGAGGGGAAGCTCAAGGCGTACTCGTTCTCCCCTGCCTTTCCGGACAACTCATGAAGCGGGCATTGCTCTGGATCTTGCTGGGCCTGCCCCTGCAGGCCTGCCATCTGGGTCCCTTCTACGATATCTACGAGGTCAGCATCGGTCCTCAAGTGCCGGAGCTGGCGGCCCGGGCGGAGGCCGGAATCCGCGCGGGCGAGACCCCTCTTCCTGAACTGCTCTCCCTGCTGGGGCCGCCCAGCAAGATCGAGCGGCACCGGGAATCCCTGATTCTGACGTACAACCGGCGGTCGAGGAACCGGCACTGGTTCGGGATTGGCGTGGGGATGTTCGGTTTCAACCTGCACCTGTTCGACCACGACACGGATCAGAAGCCGGAGCAGCGGTTGGTCTTCCTGGTGGAGGATGAACTGGTGATGGCGGTCGGGAACACCCTCAGCGGGGTCGGAGACGGAACAGAGTGAGGGGCGGCCGGGCGACCGACTCCTCGATCTCGACGAGGTTCCTCAGCCGCAAGATGCCGTCTCCCCCCGCCGATTCCCCGGCGGCGTAGAGGTAGCAGACCGGCCTGCGCTCGGCCACGTACAGCTTCACCAGGCGCACGACGTCATCCCGGATGAAACCCTCCTCCACCAGGGCCGGGAGCTTCGGTTCCTCGCCATCCGGTCCCTTTAACCGGTGGCGGCGAATCGGCACCGCCATGTCCGGGTCGGCGGCTTCCAGATCGTTCAAGAGCACCTGACGGTCCGGACCCAGAGCGGTCTCGGCAAGGGCCAGCGGGAAGTTCACGATCACCAGGGCGTGCGGATCAATGTCCCGGTCCAGCGTCGCGAGCGCGCGCATCATCGCGCGCGGTTCCGGCCGGCGGTCCTCGAAAAGCGCGGGCACGCTCTCCGACCCGAGGATCGCGAGCGCCAGGAGGGCGGCGGCGGCGGAGATCCAGCGGAACTTCAGGCAGCGGACCCCCAGGGCGGCGAAGAGGCCGAGCAGGGAGAGCACCGGGAGCAGGGCCAGGGGCTCCATGGCGCGCTGAACCACCTGGGATGCCAGGTAGACGGGGAGCAGAATGCCGCCGGCGAGCAGCAGGCAGCGCGCGCGCGGGTCGTCGTTGCGGCCGCGCACGGCGTGCGCCACTCCCAGAAGAACCAGGAGGGTCACCGGCCAGGAGAGCAGACCTCCCTCGAGATTCAGCAGGAGCCGGCCCACCTGTCGCAGGTTCGAAGGGGCGTTCGCAAGCGCGGCTCCCGCCGATCCGGCGGGAGCCCAGAAGCGCTCGCCGGTCAGAAAGGGCGATCCGTAGAGCGCGTTCCGCAGGAGCAGCAGCCCGGCCACGCCGAGAACGGCGGGGAGCAGGATCCGCGCGGCGGAGAGGCCGGCCCGTGCGGGCGCGAACTGGTGCCGGGTACAGAAGAATAGCAGTCCAGGCAGAAGCAGGATCAGGTGAACCGGATCGAGGAGGGCTGAGAGCGCGGCGCATGCTCCCGCCAGCCAGAGCCAGCGGGCCCTCCTTCCGCCGGGAACCGCCTTCAGCAGGGCGAGCAGGGAGAAAGCGGCCAGACCCGCGGCCACTCCGTCCGGCAGGGCGCGCAGCGATCCG
>JAZDLC010000354.1:0-7225 GCA_043802345.1 Planctomycetota bacterium
CGCCATCCCTCTCCGGCGGAGCTGAAGAAGTTCAACGCGTATGTCGCTTCCGGAGTCTCAACGCGGTACGAGAGCAGCGTCGACCTGGTCTGGGCCCTGATGAACAGCGCCGAGTTCCTCCACCGGCACTAGAGATGTGGAGTCCGAGAATGAGTAAGGCAAGACGAGTCAACAGAGACCCTGCGGGCGCACGGCTGACCCGGCGCGCACTGCTTGCGACGGGACTGGGCGGGGCCGGACTGCTCTGCTTCGACCGGCTGGGGCTCGGCGCCTCCTTGAAGCCGCGGCCGGCGCGAGCGAAGGCGGTGATCCAGATCTGGATGTGGGGCGGACCGAGCCACCTCGACACCTTCGATCCGAAGCCGCAGGCGGGCAGCGACTACACCGGCCCGCTCACCAAGACGCTCCAAACCAACGTGCCGGGAATCCAGATTGGCGAGCTTCTGCCCGAGCTGGCGAAGATCGCCGACAAGTACTCGATCATCCGCAGCATGACGCACGGAGTGAACGCGCACGAGACCGCGTCCTACATGGTGCAGACCGGGCACCCTTCGGGCGACGGGCTGGTCTATCCCTGCGTCGGCTCGGTGGTCTCCCTGTTCAAGGGGTACGACGCCGGGTTCACGGGTCTGATCCCGCCCTACATCGTGCTGACGAAGCCGCAGGGCCGCTTCTCGGAGGCCGGCTTCCTCGGTTCGCGCTACAAGCCGTTCGCCACCGGCGGCAACCCGGGGCAGAAGCGGTTCGTGGTGGAGGGTGTCGTCGCGGAGGGCGTCTCGGATGAGCGGCAGGAGGCCCGCCGGAAACTGCTGCACGAACTCGACTCGTTCGGGCGCGCGCTGGACGGCGACCCGCGCCTCGCAGCCGTGGCCCACTGCGAGGAGCGCGCCTACGACCTGATCCTGGGCGACGCCGGCAAGGTGTTCGATCTTACCCAGGAAAAGGACGAGCTGCGGGAGCGGTACGGCCAGAACACCTTCGGCCAGTCCTGCCTGATGGCAAGGCGGCTGGTCGAACAGGGCGTGCCGTACGTCACCATCAACTACATGGGGTGGGACACCCACAAGCAGCACTTCCAGCTCATGCGCCGCCAGTTGCCGGAACTCGACCGGGGCATGGCCACGTTGCTGCAGGACCTCTCCGACCGGGGCCTGCTGGACAGCACGATCGTCTGGTGGGGCGGCGAATTCGGGCGCACGCCCAAGGTCAAGTGGGAGCCGCCGTGGAACGGCGGGCGCGGCCACTTCGGCCCGGTCTTCTCCGCGGTTCTCGCGGGCGGCGGCTTCGAGGGCGGCCATGTGGTCGGCGCCTCCGATGCGCGAGGCGAGGAGGTGGCCAGTCGCCCGGTCTACCCGTGGGATCTGGTCGGAAGCATCTACGACCGGCTCGGCATCGACCCCGACGGCCCCCTGCCCCATCCCCACGGAAAGCAGGTGCGTCTTCTCCCCTCCAAGAACGAGGTCGCCGCCGCGGGCGGCCGGCTCAAGGAGATCATGAAGGGGGGCGGAGCATGAACCCGCGCTTCCTCGGGCGCGCCGCCCTTCTGTCCGTGACGCTGTTCTTCCCGGCCCAGGCCGCCCTCGCGCAACTGAAGGACCCGCATGTCGGCTACGCCCATCCCGCGGGGGGACAGCAGGGCACAACCTTCGAGATCGAGATCGGAGGACAGCACCTCGATGGCGTGGACGGGGCGCTCATCTCCGGCCGTGGGGCGCACGTGGAGGTGCTCGAGCACAACAAGCCGCTGACCAACAAGGAGCGGAACGAGCTGAGGGAAGGACTCCGGCAACTGAGAGAGACGAAGGGGCGGCGGAATCCGTACCTGGATGGTGGCCCCAAGAAGCGGGAGTCGGGCGCCAAGAAGCGGAAACCGGACGCCGATGAAAAGGAGGGGTCCGACGAGGAGATGGAACGGGAACCGCTCATGTGGCGGGGCGTGCCTCTTTCGGAACTGTCCCGCAGCGAGCTCGCCGAACTCCGCAAGAGTCTCGGCGACAAGAAGAAGCAGAAGAACAGCCAGCTTGCCGAGACCGTCCGCCTGCGGGTCACCCTTGACCCCGGTGTGCCCGCGGGGAACCACGAGTTGCGGCTGAAAACGCCGTCTGGACTCTCCAACCCGCTGCGCTTCCAGGTCAATCACATGCCGGAGGTGTCCGAGCGGGAGCCGAACGACAGCCACGAAGCCGGCCCGGCGAGGTCGCTCCCGGTGATCCTGAACGGCCAGATCCTTCCCGGTGACGTCGACCGGTTCCGGTTCACGGCCGAGAAGGGCCAACGGCTGGTGGCCGCCGTCAGCGCCCGGGAGCTGATTCCGTACCTGGCGGACGCCGTGCCCGGCTGGTTCCAGGCCACCCTGGCGATCTACGACTCCGCGGGAGACCAGCTCGCCTTTGTCGACGACTACCGCTTCCACCCCGATCCGGTGCTCTTCTTCGAAGTGCCCGAAGGCGGCGAGTACGAGCTGGAGATTCGCGACTCGATCTACCGGGGCCGGGAGGACTTCGTCTACCGGATCGCCCTGGGCGAGATTCCGTTCATTACCAGCAGCTTCCCGCTGGGCGGTCCGGCCGGACAGCCGACCGCGGTGGCGCTCTCAGGCTGGAACCTCCCGCGCGACCGCCTGCTTCTGGGAGGCGAGAGCGCCAAGTCCGCCGATTCCGCGTTCGCCGATCAGGTTCCGTTCGTGACCGGCTCCCTGCCGGAGCGGCGTGAGCAGGAACCGAATCAGGACCTCCAGGACGCCGAACCGCTCGAGCTCCCCGCGATCATCAACGGCCGCATCGAGCAGCCGGGAGACCAGGATGTGTTCCAGTTCAAGGGGAGAAAGGGTGACCGGGTGGTCGCCGAGGTCCTCGCCCGCCGCCTCGAGTCCCCGCTCGACTCGGTCCTCGTGCTGACCGACAGCAAGGGGACGCAGATCGAGATGAACGATGACCACGAGGATCGCGGCGCCGGGCTGACCACCCACCAGGCGGACTCGTTCCTCTCGGTCATCCTGCCCGCCAGCGGCAGTTACTTCCTGCACCTTCGCGATGCCCAGGCCCATGGCGGCGAGGAGTATGCCTACCGCCTGCGGGTCGGCCCTCCCCAGCCTGACTTTGCTTTGAGGGTCGTTCCGTCATGCATCAACATGCGCCCCGGAGAGACCGTCCCGCTGACCGTCTACGCCCTGCGCGAAGATGGTTTCGACGGTGAGATCCAGCTCGAGCTCGACGGCGCTCCGGAGGGGTACGTCCTCTCGGGCGGCCGGGTGCCACCAGGCCACGAGAAGATACAGGTGACCCTGACCGCGCCGGCCTTCGAGCAGCAGCTCGAGCCGTTCCGGCTGATCGTGCGGGGTCGCGCGAAGGTCTCTGGCGAGGAGCTCGTGCGCGTTGCCGTGGCGGCGGATGACCTGATGCAGGCGTTCCTCTACCGCCATCTCGTGCCGGCTGATGAGTTGCTGGTGGCGGCCAGGAAAGGCCGGGGAGGAAGGGGCCCGCGGATCCCGACGCAACGCCTGGCCGGAACCAGGGTCAGCCTCGTCCTGGGAGGCACGGTGGAGCTCCCACTGCCGCATGGGCCAAAGATGCCGGTCGACCAGCTCCAGCTCGAGCTCAACGCCCCGCCGGAGGGGATCACCCTGAAGGAGGTCCGCAAGGACCGCCAGCAGTTCACGCTCGTCCTGGAGGCGGACGCCGAGCTGGTCCAGCCGGGACTGGAAGGGAACCTGATCTTCGATCTCTTCCTGAACCGGCCCGCCAAGGAGATGCCGGGCAAGAAGCAGGGAAAGGAGCAGCGGGTCTCCCTCGGCAGCCTGCCCGCCATCATGTTCAAGGTCGTGAGAGCGCGGGAGATCTAGAGGCGAGCGGCTTGAGGATCCAAATCGAAATCGAAATCGGGATCGACACGAGATGGGACTAGGACACGAAAAGCTCGACGTTTACCGTCTTTCGATCAGCTACGTCGCCTGGGTCTACGAGAAGGCCAAGACACTCGACGGTGTCCATCGCGCGGCGCGGGAGCAATGGCTGCGTGCGAGCCAGTCCATTCCCTTGAATATCGCCGAGGGTAACGGCAAGACCGCCGCTCCCGATCGCAGGCGGTATTTCGAAATCGCCCGAGGGTCGGCGCTCGAATGCGCCGCCATTCAGGATGTTCTCGTTGTCGGTGGCGCTCTGGACGAACCAGAGAGCTGGAACCGGAAGAAAGAAATCGACCGCATGGCGGTGATGCTCAGCCGGCTGGGTGGCCGCGGTTACCAAGTCCGGGAAGAGCATGCGGACCACGGATCTGGCGAGAGCGATTTCGATCCCGATTTCGATTCAAGAGCGTGAGGGGCCTGACCACGCGTTGCAGTGCGGCTGAGGCGAGCGATCACCACGTGTCCGGCGGGGTCGTGCGCACCTCGCCGGTGAGAGCATCCGGATGCGCGAGGTCGAGGGAGCCGATGACCTCCAGATACGCCTCCCCGGCGAACTGACAGAACACTTCCGCCGCGCGGCAGTTCCCCCCCACAAGTGACGCGTGCTGCCGGTCGACGACATCGACCATCTGCTGGTAAGGGAAGAGCGCCAGCTGGGACGGATAGCAGCCGAGCAGCTCCTGCTTCCCCTCGAGCTGGTCGGTAATGTCGATCGCCATGCCCGGGGGGATGATCGTCAGGACCTCGTAGCCGTAGATCGCCGGACGCCGCGAGGAGAGGGTCAGGGCGCGCGCAAGCAGGTGATTGCAGAAGCGATGATCGGCGTTCTGATCGAACAGGTATGGCAAGAAGACGCCGTCCGGTTCGAACGACTCGAGCAGCGCCCGCAACTGGCCGGCCCGCTCCTCGAGATGCGCCGGGTCACGGAAGCTCCCCTCCGGCCAGCCGAGCATCGTGGGCGGCGGCAGGCCGAGCATGTCGGAGACCGCGGCCGCTTCGGCCGCCCGGGCAGCGGCCATCGCCGTTTGCTGGGCCGGATCGAGCGTCGCCTCGCGGCCGTCGGTCAGGTAGATCAAGCGCACCGGCACCGCCGCCGCGAGCAGCTTCTTCAGCGTCCCCCCACACCCGATGATGATGTCGTCCGGGTGAGGCGCCAGGAACAGCGGTCTTGCCGTTGGTGGAAGCTCGGGCGTCTGGTGGTGGGCGAGATGCCGGACAAAGTCCTGCATGGCGTCGACCCGGCCCCGCACGTACTCGGGGTGGCGTGAAAGGCGGCGCAGCGGTTCAGGTTCACGAGGGGTCATGCTGCGGGGATTCTACTCCTTGCCTGCAAACTCCTCGCGGCCCGCGCGGGAATCGAAATCGGAATCGCTATCGAAATCGGGATCGATTGGACGCGCCTTCCGAGTGGCATGAGACCAATCGATTTCGATTTGGATTTCGATTTCGATTTCGACTCTTCGAGGCCCCGCCTCAAGGGGGTTGCGCCACCGACCGATCACTGATATAGTGTTATATATCACTAACCAACAGGACTTCGCGATGCAGCTCCACATCAACCCAGCGAACGAACTGCCCATCTACCGGCAGATCATGCGCCAGATCATGGACGCCGTGGCCGGAGGGATCATGAAGCCTGGTGACAAGTTACCTTCCCATAGAGAGTTAGCGTCGCAGCTCGTGATCGCTCCCTTGACCGTCAAGAAGGCGTACGACGAGCTGGAGCGGGAGGGCATCCTGCGGACGGAGCGCGGTCGTGGCACCTTCGTCAGCGACCGCCAGCAGAAGGCCGATCCGGCCGCGGCCCGGGAGAGGCTGCGTGACGACGCGCAGCGCCTGGTCTCGAAGGCCCGGCTCTGCGGCGTGCCGATCGCCGGGGTCGTGAGCCTGCTGGAAGAGGTCGCGGAGGGCCATTCGTCATGAGCGTGCTCGCTTTCCAGAACATCCATCGCACCTACCGGGCGGGCGAAGAGGTCCTCTCCGGGGTCAGCCTCTCGATTGAAGAGGGAGAGGTGGTCGGCCTGCTGGGGAGGAACGGCGCCGGCAAGACCACGCTGATCCATATCGCCCTGGGGATGATCCGCGCCCAGGAGGGGATGGTGCGGGTCTTCGGGCTCGACCCCGAGAAGGACCCGGTCGCCATCAAGCGGCGGGTCGGATTCGTCTCGGAGAACCAGATCCTGCCGCCCGCGATGAAGGTCTCAGGGATCCTCGAGATGCACCGTGAGCTGTTTCCGACCTGGGACCGGGAGTTCGAGCGAGCCCTTCGCCAGCGCTTCAGCTTCAGCGAGAAGACGCGGGTCAAGGCGCTCTCCAAGGGCCAGGCGCGCCAACTCGCCCTCCTGTGCGCGGTCGCGCATCGTCCCGAACTGCTGCTGCTGGACGAGCCGGCCGGCGGGCTGGACCCGGCCGCGCGCCGCTCTTTCCTGGAGGCGGCCATCCAGCTCCTCTCCGAGTCGGGCACCGCCATCCTGTTCTCGTCGCATCACATGGCCGACGTGGAGCGGATGGCCGCGCGCGTGGTGCTGCTCGAGGACCGGAGAGTCCTGATCGACCGCGACCTCGATGAGCTGCGCGAGAACAGCGTGCTGGCGATCTTGCCCGCGGGCGCCGACGCGTCCGCCGTCGCCGGGCTTCCGGGATGCGTTCGCGCTCGCACTCACGAGGGGGCCGTGCGCGCGGTGTTTGCCGGCAGCCCCGACGCCGTCGCGCTGCAACTCCACGACCGGCTGGGTGGCCGGGAGGTCCACTGCCAGCACGTCCAGCTCGAGGACTTGTTCGTGGAACTGGTGGGAGCCGACTCGTGAGACTCGCTCTCCTGCGCCGCGACTACGCGATCCTCATGCTGATCTTCACCTGGGGCCTGGGGATCGCTCAGGGAACGCTGTTCGGGCGCGCCGCCGGCGAGGATTACCTGGCGGGGTACACGCCCGAAGCGGTCCCGCCGGAGAAGCGCTTCCTCTTCTGGCTCGTATTGATGACGGTCCAGAGCAACTTCGTGTTGTTCATGATCACGAGGATGTGGGAGATCGCCTCTCCCTTCCGGATCACCCTGCCGATTCCGGCTCGCGACCTCTGGTTCACGCGGATGTTCGCGATCGAGGTCAACATGCTGGGCGCCGCGCTGCTGCAGTGCCTCTTCTACACCCTGAACTACGACCCTCCGCTGCACCCGCTCCACTATGCGCTGGCGTTCAACGCCATCAGCTTCATCTTCCTCATGCCGTTCCTCTACCGGTCGGTCCGGGTGCGTTCGGGCGGTCCCGGCATGCCGCTCCTGATCTACCTGCCGCTCCTGCTGGGACTCATCTGGATGTTCAC
>JAZDLC010000355.1:0-15987 GCA_043802345.1 Planctomycetota bacterium
CGTCCTCCGGCGGATCTTCGTGCTCAGGACGCCGGAGCCTCTCGAGTATCCGACCGCGTTCGTGTACGGCGACGCGCTCTGGCTGACCGGTGGGAATGCGTGCGTGTTGCGCCTCGCCCTCGAGGCCGGCGAGGCGCAACACTGGGATTCTCTGGTAGATCTCCTACCCGAGCGGGCGCAGGCCGGAAGAATGCTGCTGACGCCGGGTCAGCGCTACCTCTGGATTGCGGAGGAGATTCGCAGGATCGGCCCACGGGAACGGGTGTGGACTGTCGACCTGGAGTCGCGGAAACTGGTGCGCGAGCACCGGGAGGTGGGACAGCTCAAGATCGTCCGGGGCCCGCTGGTGGCGATGGTGGACTACGATGATCGGGGGGTCCTGGTTCACGACCAGCGCGGGGCGCGCCACACCGGGCTGGATCTGACCTCACCCGAGAGGATCTGCGATACCGTCCGTTTCAATGACCAGTGGGTGATCGTGACGACGCCCCATGACGATGACGAGGGGACAGGGCGAATCGTGGTGTCCGATCCGCAGAAGAACCAGCAGATCGTGAGCGAGATCGCGAGCTTCAACGCCGACGCAGGCGTGTCCCTGGGAATCGCCGGCGCGGGCGTCTGCCTGCTGTACTCGGACAACGAGGGCGCGCGCTTTCTCATGACGATCGCTCACGAAGCAGGAGAGTGGCGGGATCAGTCGATCGTTGCCGTTCCCCCGAGCTCGAGCCTGGTGGAGAATGGCGAGGGGCAGTGCGCCGGAATTGTCTGGAACGAACCGGCCGGCCTCGGCTGGGCCCCGATCGATGAGGTCCCGTCGAAGGTCGGTCCGTGGGAACAATGGCTGGAGGAGGAGCGATTGCCGAGCAGCGTGCACCTGATTCCCTGGCCCGCGCAGGAGGTGAGCGCGCAGGTCAAGGAGGAGTGGTATGCCACGCATCCCGGCGAGCGACTGCGCTCCCTGAACGCACGGATCGCCGAGTGGATAGACGACCCCGACGCACTGGTGTCTCTCTACTACCTGACCCAGACTGGAAGAGACCGGGACCTTCCGCGGCGCGTGGCCCAGGAACTGCGCCGGTTTCCGGACCACCCGGAAGTGCGCTTGATGGAAGCCGAGAAAGCGGCGAATGAGGGGGACTGGGCTCGCGTGGAGGACAGGCTCGCGCCCGTGGACTTGCGGGCGTTTGAACCGCACCGGGCGGCCGGCGTCCTCCACCTCTTGGCGTCGGCCCTGGCCCATCTCGACCGACACGCCGAGGCGCTCGAGTCGATCGAGAAGAATGCCGCCGCTCCAGAAGTCGACGACTCCCTGGCGGCACTGGTCCAGGTGTGCCGGGCTGCCCTGGGCGAGGAACCAGCGGCCGGCGGGTCGCCGGCGGCGCGCGCCACGGCCCGACTCCTGCGGGCGCTTGCCGAGGCGGATCGGCTTCTCGCCGCCGGCGACCCGGAGGGGGCCGCCGCGGTTCTCGAAGACCCCGGTATCCAGCCCCTTCTCGAACTCCAGTCCGCGGCGCGCTGGGCCGCCGCCCGTCTCGCCTTCGACCCGCCGGGCGATCTGGGCTGGGCCCTGACCACCCTGGCGCTCGCAATGTTCGTCGAGATCGCGGAAGACAGGCTGCGAAGGGACCTGCCGCTCGGACGTCTCCTGTGGTCCGATCAGCGGATCGAGGAGCTTTGCTGTTCAGCCCGGGAGTGGCTCGACACGCAGTGGCCGAAGAGTAGTTCACGTTCCGTCCCGTGACCGTACGGTTCACATGCTCCCGGCGTGCTCGCGCATCCTGGCGATGTAGAGCCCCTTCTGATCCCGGTGGTTGTACCGGAAGAGCGTATCTACGAGGGGCATGTACAGTTCACCGAAGGCTTCGAGGTAGCGGCGGCTCAACCACCCGTAGTACTTTTCCATGCTCTTCATGTTCTGGGGGAAGCAGATGCTGATCAGCTCGTCGATCAGCGCCTCGACCGGAGCGCTGCGGGTGGCATCGAAGAAGCCGTCCGGCTTGCCGGGCGCTCCGCCCGGCGGCACCTGGTACTCCTGAACGAAGACGTAGGCTCCCGGCAGCGAACGCAGGAAGCGGAACCGCTCGACATCCTCGGCAAGGCTGGTGTCGAAGCCGTACATGCAGATGAACTCGACGTTCTCCTTGGTGTGGAAGCCGAAGTGATCATAGCACCGGCGAAGCCGCTCCAGCCCCCTGGCGTTGTTCAGACTGAAGTGGTAGTTGCGCCGGCTGAACCGGTAGTTCGCGCAGTCGATCCGCCGCAGCAGCGCCGCCCGCGCCTTGTCGACCAGGCCGAGGTCGAGCGTCTGGTTCCAGTTGACGCGGATGCCCCTGTCAGCCATCTGCTCCAAGAGAGCGTCGGCTCGCGGATGTGACAGCAGGTTGTCGTCGAGCAGCACCAACTTGTTTCTGCCCTGCAGGAGCTCATCGAGGTCGCTGACCTGCCGTGGTCTGCCCTCCTTCTGCGGGACGATGCAGAACCTGCACTTGCGCGCGCATCCTCTCGTCAGGAAACCGAGCGCCCGGTCGCCGAGTTCCGGGTACAGGCTGAAGTCAGCCTGCGCGGTCTCGACCGCGGTGGGCAGGCGAAGAGAGAGATCCTCGCCCGAGCCGCCAACGCTGACCCGGTCGCCGAGGCGCTCGCGAATGCGACAGACACGCCGTTGCGAAGCCGGATGCCGAAAGACACAACTGGCATAGGCTTGCTCGGCAGCGTCGCCCCTGGCGCGCAGGCAGTCGTTCCTCCGTAGCAGCATCACTTTTCGCCCCTGCGCTCGCAGCCAGCCGCCGAGCTTCATCAACGCCAGGTTGGGGATGCGGCTATCGACGTCGAGCAGCAGAACCGTGTCCTTGGGAAACCTCGCCGGACGGTGCTTGTTGGATGCCGTCCCTCTGGTCCGCCGGGCCGGACGACACTCTTCCGGCTTGATGGACAGCCGCTTGCGTGCGAGTCGCCCCGGTAGCAGAGCGCGCCGGCCTGCTGGTAGAACGACGACGAACTGCATCTTTGGGAACAGCCTGTCCATCATCGTGAACCACGCACCGAGTCGGCGCGGCGGGCAGGGCCGCTGCGGATAGGTCATGACGATCACGCCTGGCCGGTTCAGCGGATCGAGTTCATGTGGCGTTGCGTCGATGACGTGCCGCACCGCATCGACGATGGGAAGCAACAGCCGCACCCCGGCGCGCGGAAGCCGGCTCCAGATCCGGGCGAAGTCGGCATCCGGATCGTGCCAGGCGCCGCTGGCAAGATGCTGCTCAGAGAGCCGGGCCAGCCGCTCGAGCACGAGCATGGCAGGCTTCCGTCCCTTCCTGACGCGGTACTTCAGCCTCTCTAGGAACGCCGGAGCATCCGTCAGCCGGGCGTCCTCGTCGAAGATCGAATTCACGCGCTGGAATCGCTGTTGATGGGGGTCGGCGAAACCAAACTGGTCATCGCCCGTCTTGCCGGTCCAGCGCGAACCGTAGGCCAAAGCGAAGTGCGTCCTGATTCCCGATCCGTAGCCGATGCGCAACACGCGGTCTCTCACTCCCAGCAGGCGGCGTTCCCCGGCCGGCAGGTCCTCCACGGTCCCGTCCGGCAGCACCCGGAAGCAACCACCTGCTCGAGACCCGGCGCTGGCCGGACAGTCTCGCGGCGGGTGGAGCAGAAGACGGAACTCGAGACGCAGACCGCCGGCGCCGGCGCAGCACAGTGCGGGCGTGAACCTTCTCGCCAGTGGGACGAAGACCGGCCCGAGGCAGGCCATGGCGATCATTCGCGCCATCTCGACCGACCGCGCCCCATCGTCAAGGACGGTCCACTTCCTGATGAACCGTGGGCCGCAGCGCAGGGAGATCCTGCCCCGCTTGCCCAATCGGGCGCCGTCATGTTCGAGTTCCAGCAGATACATCGTCGCGAGCCAGTCTGGTGTTGTCAGCAGGATCCATCAAGTGACCCGTGCGCAGTGCCCTGGTTTCCTGAAGGAGCCACTCTGTACAGGGGGCAGGAACTCGAGTTTCTGTTCCGCCACTTGCTTGTGGGTACCGCGGTATCACACCAGACCGCCGGGGCAGTCGGGATGCTTCTCGAGCATGAGACGCAGGCTCCCGAGGTTGCCGCCGGCGCCGAGGACGAGTTGATCTCTGTACGTCTCTACGCTGCCGCGAACATCGGCCGCTCAACTCACTCCAGCCCCAGCTCCCGCAGCATCTTCTTCCTGGGCGGTGAGATCTTCGATCCGTCCGGACCGTCCTGGTCGGGCCAGGTGCGGATCAGCAAGGCGACCTTCTGGCGTCCGGCCTTGGTCTTGACCGCCTGGCGGGGCGTCTTTCCGCCGAGGGCGGGAATCTTCTCGTCGAGCCAGTCCATGGCCTTCTTCTGCAGGAAGTCGCGCAAGAACTGGGTCATCTCCGCGGTCGGCGGCGGCTCCTTCGGGCCGGGGAGGCGGTCATCCAGAGGCGCTTCGTCCTCGAAGATGTCCTTCGTCTGCACGCTTTCGAACCGGACGCCAGGAGCCTGCTCCAGGAAGGCCCGCGCCTGTTCGAGACGCTCCTTTGAGTTCACCTGCAGGATCAGCTCGTTGCCGATGATTTCGATCCTCCCCAGCAGCGTCTCGGATTCCACGTCGAGCCAGTGGTAGACCTCTTCCTCCCCCGCGGGGGGCTGGTCCACGTCGTCGCGTTCGGCGAGATAGCGATGGACCGCGTCCGGATCCTCCAGCGAGAAGCTGGCCGTCTGCCAGGCGAGAGCGTGGCCATCGGTGTTGGTGACTCGAGGGGGCCCGGCCTGAAGGAAACCAGCAAACCACTCCCAGATCCTGCCCAGTAGATGAGGCTTCCTCGCGAACGCCTCGCGCGTACTCTTCAGTCCGCGCTTTCTCAGCCAGTCCAGGGCGCCGTCCACAGCCAGGATGGAGAACGGTGGCCCTTGCGGCAGCGCGAAGGTAAACGGTCCTGCCGGAAGCAGCGCCAGCGGCATGGCGAAGTTGGGGTGCAGGGAGCCGGCAAGGCCGAAGTCGTGAACCGTCACCTGCTCGTCCGTGAATAGATCGGACAGCAGCGTGTGACCCTTCGCCGGATCGGTCTCCTCCACCTTGTAAAGCGAGGGGGTTGCCTGCTGCCTTGCGAGCAGGAGGGCGCGTTTCTCCGGTGAGAGATCGCCGCCGAGCAGGGTCTCGACCAGGGTGCGTGATTGCCTGGTGTGCCGGTAGTGCGCCGCCCGCCACTCGTCAAAGGCCGTGGGCGCGGAGTATTGTTCCAAGTCGTCGAGCAGTCGGTCGCCGAGGTCCGGCTCGCCGAAGTAGCGCTGCATGGCGCGGTATTCCTCGTTGGAAAGCTCATCGAGGAGGTCGCCAATCATTTCGAAAAGCTCGAGCTCCTCAGCCTTCCAGCGCGCGAGCACGGGATCCTGCGGCATCCAGGGAACGGGCTCCTCAGGAACCGGCTGTGACGGGGTCGGACCCAGCTGCAGGGCCGCTCGCAGCTTCGCCACCACCTCCTCCAGTCGCGGCTGGTCCGCGACATACTTGACCTTGATGCCGGCTGCCGTCAGCGTCGCCTGAAGCGGGTCCAGCAGACTCTTCGAGGAGATCTTCATTTCTCGGGGCAATCCGGCCGAGTGGTTGGGGGACCCTCCGCGGAACAGGTCCTCGAGGCTCTGAACCGACTTCTCGATCCCGATGCCAAGGGTTGTCTCGCAGCACAGGATCATCCCCGACTCATCATCCATGACCAGCAGGGTTCGGGTCGATTCGACTTCTCCTTCGATGACAGCCCCCAGATCGGTCAAGGTGACGAGCCAGCACGCGCCGGTGATTTCCAGATCCGCAAGGTCGAGGTCGATGGCGGGAGCCGGCCTGTACTCTGGAAACGGTGACTCCGTCACTCTCACGTCGGGCTGTGCCGGCTTTCCGGAAACAACCAGCGTTTGCACCGAACCCCGGCTCCTTATATCGAGCGGCTCGAGTGAGCCGTCCTGCCAGGCAGCCAGGAAGGCGGACACGCCGTAGAGCAGAACCTGCTGCTCCCTGGCCTGCAGGGTTCTGAATTGCCTGCCGGCCGGCTTGCTCATGAAGAGCGGCGCGCTCGCCTCCCGCCGTGCGGAGAAGCCGGCCTGGTCCAGGATGCGACGGCATGGCGGGGGGATCTCGTCGAGCCGCGCGAACAGGAGGGAGAGAGACGACTGCTCTCCGGCCACCTGCTCCAGTGGCTCGCCCTCGAGGGACCGCAGCAAGAGCAACAGTGCATCCTGGCCCCGGTAGAGCACGAATCCCGATTCGATTCCCGCAGCACCCATCACCACGCCGACTGCCGGATGTTCCTCCCCTGGAATCTCCACCAGGAAGAAGTCCTGGTTGTCGAACTCCTTCCACGGTGCCAGGCGCTGGAACTCGAGCGCCTTCTGGACAAGTTGCCGGGCGATGCGGTCCTTGGAACTGCTCATGGTTCAGGCCTCGGGCGGAAAAGCGTGTTGGCAGAGATTGACGGTCACGATGTTGCTCGCTCCAGCGCCTGACGGGCCGGCTGCTTCCCTGCCGCCGCGGCGGTCTCTCTGGCAGGCACGATGCGGGCGAGGATCGAGGCGAGCTGATCCAGCGCGGAACTGTCCGGCAGGGTGAGCTGGAGAGTCGGCAGACCCTCTTCGTTGGTGCCGAGGCAGCTCTCGAGCGCCTGCCGGATCCGGTTCGCGGCGTGCGGCGGCGGGAACTCCTGCTGCGGGAGCAGCTCGCCGAGCAGCGAAAACGCGGCCGTGACCAGTTGTCCACCGGCGGCGGCGACGCGTTCCCGCTGGGCCCGGGCCGTGACCTCGCGTTCCGCGTCGAGCCGCACCGTCTCGTCCTTTGGCGCCTCCGGCTCGGCCCCGAGCAGGACCTCCAGCCGCCGCTTCAGTTCGTCGATGCCGCCCTCGAGCTCCACCACGTCCAGGTCGGAGTTCGCGTCGAGAGCTGCCAGGGCGAGTTGGTGCTTGACCGACAGTGTCTTCAGCAGGTTCTCCTCGAGCGTTTCCTCGGTGACCAGCACGAAGACGTGAACGGGGCGCTTCTGACCCATGCGGTGGGCGCGGCCGATGCGCTGCTCGAGCACGGCCGGGTTCCACGGCAGGTCGACGTTGATGACGGTGTCGGCGGCCTGGAGATTGAGACCCACGGATCCCGCGTTGGTGGTGATGAAGAACCGGCACTCGGCCACACGCTGAAACCGATGAACCAGCGCCTGGCGTTTCTTCTGCGGAACCTTGCCGTCCAGGCGCACGTACTCGATGCCCCGTGCTTCGAGCAGCGGCTCGATGCGGTCGAGCATCGACGTCCATTCGGAGAACAGCACGCACTTGCGCTCCGGTTCACGCTCCAGGCGTCCGATCAGGTCCTCGATCGCTTCCAACTTGCTGGAGTGGCCGGGGAGGTTCTTATCGACCAGGAAGGTCCCGTCGGCGCACATGCGGCACATCAGCAGCGCCTTGCGCAGGCGCAGCAGATCCATCTCGGTGAGGTAGCTCTTCCTGACGATGGTGGAGACAACCTGCAAATGGCTGTTGTGCAGTTTGAGCTGTTCGTCTGTGGGGGGGATCCGCAGTATCTCGTTGGTCCGCGGAGGGAGCTGCTTCATTACCTCGTTTCTGGTGCGGCGCAAGAGAATCGGCGCGAGCTTCTTGCGGAGTTCGGCGAGGTTCTGATACGCCAGGACCTTGCCGTTCTCGTCGACGACGCGGTGCCTCTTGAAGAAGCGGAATCCGGGGCCGAGCCGCCGGTCATCGATGAACTCGATGACCGAGTAGAGCTCCTCCAGGCGGTTCTCGAGCGGCGTTCCGGAGAGGACCAGGGCGAAGGGCGAGCGCAACCCCTTGATGACCCGGCTGGTCTGGGCCTGCCAGTTCTTGATGCGCTGGCCCTCGTCGAGGATGATCAGATCCCACTCGACCCGCTCGATGGCAAGGATGTCGCGCAGCACCTGCTCGTAGTTGCAGATCGTGAAGAACGTGTCGCTGTGGTACTGTTCGGCGCGCTCGGCGGCGCCGCCGATCACCAGTCGGGAGTCGCGTCCTGAAAAGCGGGCGATCTCCGCGCACCACTGGGACTTCACCGAAGCGGGACAGATGACGAGCACCTTCTCGATGCCCGCCTCGCGCGCCAGCATCTCGGCGACCCCGATCCCCTGGATCGTCTTGCCCAGCCCCATGTCGTCGGCCAGCACGGCGCGCCCGGCCCCCACGGCGAAGGCGATGCCGTCGAGCTGATAGGGCAGCAGTTCCATCTTCAGCAGCGATGTCCGCAGCGGGTGCCGCGCCGGGTCTCTTCTGACCGTGTCGACCAGGTCCTCGATCTGTCTCTGAAACAGCCGGCGATCCAGGAGCGCCTCGGCGTCGGGGTAGAGAATGACCTCCTGATCGAGTGACTCGAGCTTGCGCAGGCAGCGGACCAGGTCTCTCGGGTCTTCGATGGGCCGGTCCCGCAAGGGTGCGACCGCGCGCCGCGCCGCCGCGTCGAGCTTGACGGACTGATCCGGCAGCAGCAATCGAAGCTCGGTCTCCTCGCCGTACTGAACCACGACCGAGACATGACGCCGTCGATAAGGTCGCTTGAACTGGTCGGCCGGGAAGCGCCGCCTCAGCTTGCGCAGCGCATGCAGGATGTGCTTGCAGGTGCCGAGCGTGTTCTTGCGGAAGTCGGGGCACGAACAGTAGGACACGCCGCGCTCGGTGCCCCTGAGTGCCACGCGGTAGGTCTTGCCCGAGGCCGCGCTGGTGATGGTGTAGTCGGTCCACAGCCGTTTCGCGTCGGCGGAGCGCAGCACGAACCTCTCGGTCCGGGCGCGCTCCTCGCGCAGAGAGAGCACGTGGCGCAGCAGTTCTTCTTCGCCCATCATCTCCAGCGGCGGCGTCTCGTCGGGCGCGCGCGAGAGGCCGAGCGTCAGCTTCTCCTCGAGGATCAACGACAGCGCCGCCCCGGTATGCTCGCAGCCGACACGTCCATCGCACGCCGAACAGCTGATCTCCAGGCGCCGGCGCGCCCCCGACTCGAGACGAATCGCCACTGAAGCGTCGGGCAGCGTCAGCCGAAAGAGCCCGCCTCGCAGGCTCACCTGCTGCTCGATGTCGATGGTCTGCGCCCCCCCGACCTGAATCCAGCGGCGTCCCTCGGGCCCCAGAAGCCGACAGGCCTGTTCATACTTCAGCCGTGAAAGGCGGTCTCGCAACGTGAGACGCCGGCTCTTCTTGGTCGTGGCGGTCATCGGATCATTCCTCGCGTGGCCTGGTGCAGAATCGCGGCCGATCCTAGCCAAGGCGGGCCGGCGCGTCTCCCCCCTGCTAACGGAGTCGCTGCGGATTCTTGCAGTGCGCGAGAATTCTCGGAACGTCAGTGGTTCAGATCACCCGTCGGAGCTGGCGACTCCGTACCCCATGCCGCGGAATCCCCGGAGGCGCTTCTCGAACATCCGCGCCAGGACGGGCAGATCGCGGTCCACGTAGTCGTGGACTTGAACCACGCGTTTGCCCGGATGAGGCCTGAGGAGTCGCCCCGCGTACTGGACCAGGGTCCCCTTCCATGCGACCGGCAGCGCGAGGAAGAGGGTGTCGAGCCGGGCGTCGTCGAACCCTTCGCCGAGATAGCGGCCCGTGGCCAGGACGAGGCGCTCCTGTTCGGTGGGGATGGTCAGCAATCGCTCGATCGCGGCGCGCCGCTCCGCCGCTTTCAGGCCACCATGAAGAACTACGAGTTCCCGCACGAAGCCCTTGAAGCGCTCCGCGAGACGGTCGAGGTGGTCCCGCCGTTCGGTCAGCAGGATCGGAGACCGGCCGTTCTCGAGGCTCATCAGGACGTCGTCGAAGATGAGCTGGTTGCGCGCCTCGTCCGCGGCCAGCGCGGCATAGACCGTCTGGATGCCGGCATCATGGTCGAGATCGACCGGGCGGAAGCCGGTCTCACGCACGACCAATTGCAGTTCGAACCGACCGCTGGCGGCCTCACTCCTCGGGCTGATGGAAAACCGAACCGGTCCGAGCTGCATCCGCAGGATCGGGTGGAGTCCGTCGCGCCGCTCGGGAGTGGCCGTAAGCCCGAGTAGGTACTTCGCCTTGACCTCGGACAGAACGTGCTCGAAGGAGAACGAGACTTCCTGGCCCGCCACCCGTTCGTCCTTGACCTCCAGGTTGCTGCCGTGGCTCTCGAGAAGCGCCCGGGCGTCGTCCGCGCACCCGCGAGGCAGAGCAATGTGTCGCGGAAGGTCCTCGGCGCACGTGATGACGTGCGGCGTCAGCGCCGTCGAAAGGCGCATGCCCTGCCGCTTGTAGAACTCCGGATTCTGGAAGGTGGCGAGCCGCTTGATCCTGTTGAGCAGCAAAGAGGGAAGACCCGCCTTCTCCACGAACAGCTTCTGCGCGAGGACTGCATTCACCCTCGCGGGCATTGGCTGTCCGAGTCGCTCCATGTGACTTGCTGACGAGCCACGCTTTTTCCACGGAAGGTGGCCCTGCTCATCGTCGGTCCACGTCTCTCTCACGGCGAGGACCTGATGTTGCTGACCGGCCTCCTCGGCCAGGCGCCGGACCTCGGCGGGGTCGATGCGCCGGATCTGTGCCAGGTACCGCCACTGATCAACGTGCGGCACGAGATCCTGGTCCAGGAACTCGGTGTTCCCCTCCTTTCTGGCCTCGAGTTGGAGGGGTAATGCGATCAGGTTGCCGAACCCGCCGCGCGGCAGGGTGTCCTGGCTGGGGAAGAGACGGTCGTACGAGTCCAGGGAAAGCTCGTGGCGCCGGTCCATGGTCCTCGTGATGAGGAGGCAGCCCATCTTGCGGGCCAGGACGGCCGGGACCTCGGCCGAGAAGAAGAACCAGGCGTGCGCCCCGTCACCGGAGCGGGATCGTTCGATGGCTACCGGGAGGTCCAACTCCCGGCAGGTTTCCGCGAAGGCCGTGACATCCTGCTGCCATCCCTTCTTGTCGAAATCGACCGCGAGCAGCCGGCAGGTCTCGTCCGGAAACAGCGGATAGACCCCCATGACCTGCCGGCCCTGGAGGTGCTTCAGGAGTTCGGTCGCGCTGGCTGGCAGGAAGTTCTGGTTCGAGCAGTCGCCACAACTTCTGGCGCCCCGCCCGGACATTGCCCTGGCCTTTTTCGCACACACCCCTTCGACCCACTCGTTGGCGCAGGCCGGGGAGTAGCCCGACTTCCCCGTCCGCCGGTTCTCCCAGCGCAGGGGAAAGACGTCCTGCCGACCCAGAAAGAGAAGCCCGAACAGCGCGACCTTCTCGGCCGCGCTGCTCGGGATGGCGGGATCCTGCCCACTTCCCGGGCGGGCAGGAACCGGGATCTCATCGGTTTCGGAGCGCAACTCAGAGCGGAGCTTCTCGATTCGGGAGCGGACCTCTTCCGTCTCGGACTCGAGTTCCGCAAGACGGCTCTCCTCGAGGAGAAGGGCGTTCCTCAGCGATTCCCGGCGGGTCGTCATCGTGCTCTCGGCATGCGGCGACTCTCCGGTCGCGAGGGTCGTACTGGCCGGGCACGTCCCTGGGGTGGTACCTTGTGAAATCCCGCGATCGGTGGCCTGCTCCATTCAACCGAAACGAGGAACGCGGTGCGACAGTGGCCGGAGTGGCAAGGCGCGAACAGAACCTGCTGCGAGATCCCCTGCCTTCCGGACGGCCTCCGGCACTTCCAATATTCCTCCTATGATGTATAATCTGACATCACATAGGAGGATATTGTGAGTGCCACCAAGTTCGTTGGAAGGGCGTCCGAACTGGCTGATCTCGCCGGTTTTCTGTCGAAAACGGGGCCCGCCATTGGCGTCATCTACGGGCGACGCAGGATCGACAAGAGCCTGCTGATTGAGAAGGCTCTCGAGGGCCGGCCTGCGCTGACGTTCGAGGGGCTCGAAAACCGTCCGAAGAAGGACCAGATCGAGGCCTTCCTCTTCCAGCTTTCTCGCCAGGCTGGACCGCGCTCCACCGGAGAAGCGACGCGGAGTTGGGCCGAGGCCTTGTACCGGCTGCGTCCCGTTCTCGAGAAGAGGCCCGCATGCATCGTGCTCGACGAGTTCCAGTGGATGGCAAACTACCGGCGTGAAATCGTCTCTGACCTGAAGATGATCTGGGACCAGTACCTGTCGCGAATCCCTGGAGTGAAACTGATCCTGTGCGGGTCGATCGCATCGTTCATGACCTCGAAAGTCGTCCGGTCGAGCGCCCTCCATGGTCGAGTTGACCTCGAGATGCACCTGAAGGGCCTTGACCTTGCCGAGGCGCGGGAGCTACTGCGAGGCAAGGGCCTGGATGAAGTCATCGAGGCCTGCTTGTACTTCGGCGGTGTCCCGAAGTACCTGGAGCTGCTTCGCGACCACCCGTCTGTCCGCATGGCCGTGGCTGAGTTGGCGTTTCGTGAGAATGGGTACTTCCTGGAAGAGTATGACCGGATCTTCACCAGCCACTTCAAACGGAACCCCGACTTCCGGAAGATCTCCCTGGCTCTCGCCGGATGTCCTGAGGGTCTGTTTCGCAAGCAACTGGCGGAGAAGGCGGGAGTCGCCGCCGCCGGCGTGCTCTCCGAGCATCTGGCAGACCTGGAAGCGGCCGGCTTCATCTCCTCTGTGATCCCAGTCGACAAGAGCGAGGGATCCCGGCTCATCAAGTACTACTTGAGCGACGCATACATGCGCTTCTACTTCGCCTTCATCAGGCCCAACCTGAAGAAGATCAAGTCAGGAGCGCAGCCAGGCATGTTCGCGCAGTTGTCGCAGACGGGACGCTTTCACGCGTGGCGTGGCAAGGCATTCGAGTCCCTCTGCATCCGGCACGCGCGGTTGCTTGCCGAGATTCTCGGGTTCTCCGGCATCGACTTCTCCTTTGGCCCGTACTGGCGTGCTCCTTCCAAGGCCAGGCCCGGGCTACAGATCGATCTCCTGTTCGATCGGGCAGACAACGTGATGACGCTCTGCGAAATGAAATGCTCGGTGGCCCGCATCGGAATGCGGGTCGTCACGGATGTGGAGAGGAAGGTCGAGTTGCTGCAAAGAGCGTTCCCAAAGAAGACCGTTCAACGGGTGCTCGTCGTTCACGGAGAACCTTCACGGGATCTTGTTCGGTCGGGCGCCTTCTTCCGGATCATCAAGGCCGCGGAACTTGCGTCCTCGCCCGTTCGGAGCTGAAGCCGGCTGCGGCCACGCCTCGCCGGTGACCCTTGAAAAGTGAGCCGGGTGTGCCGTGCCCATGAGCCGGGTGTGGTACGGCACAGGACTCCTTGGCGCCAGCTCGCCATCGGACGGGTTCTTGTGCCGGCACCGTCCGGCTCACTGGAGCCCCAGGGAGCGCAGCATCTCCTCCCGGGGCGGCGAGATCCTCAGGCCGTCCGGGCCGTTCTGGTCGGGCCAGGTGCGGATCATCAGGAGGACCTGCTCGCGGCCGGCTTTCATCTTCACCGCCTGGCGGGGTGTCTTGCCGCCGAGCGCCGGGATCTTCTCGTCGAGCCACTCCATGGCCTTCTGGTGCAGGAACTCGCGCACCATCTGATTCATCTCCGCGGTCGGCGGGGGCTCAGGGGGGCCGGGGAGGCGGTCGTCGAGGGGCGAGGGGTCCTCGAAGATGTCCCTGGCCTGAACGCTCTCGAAGCGGACGCCGGGAGCCTGCTCCAGGAAGGCTCGCGCCTGCTCGAGCCGCTCCGCGGAGTTCACCTGCAGGACGAGTTCCTTGCCGATGATCTCGATCTGCCCCAGCAGCGTCTGGTCCGACGCGCGGAGCCAGTGGTAGGCATCTTCACCCTCACCGGTGGGAGGGTCCACATCGTCGCGTTCGGACAGAAAGCGACGGGCCGCCTCCGGATCCTCGAGCGAAAAGCACGCGGTCTGCCACGCGAGCGTGTGGCCGTCCCTGTTGACCAGCCGCGGCGGACCGGCCTCGAGAAACCCGGCGAACCACTCCCAGATTCTCCCGAGCAGGTGGGGTTTTTTCGCGAACGCCTCGCGGGTGCTGTTCAGTCCGCGCTTCTTCAAGAAGGCGAGGGCGTGGTCCACGGCCATCGGGGGAAGGGGCGGCCCTTGCGGCAGCGCGAAGGTGAACGGCCCCGCCGGGAGCAGCGTCAGAGGCGCGACGATGTTGGCGCGCAGGGAGTTCGCGATGCCGAAGTCATGAACCGTCACTTGCTCGTCCGTGAACAGATCGGACAGCAGGATGCGCCCCTCCGCCGGGTCGGTCTCCTCGACCCTGTAAAGCGAGGGGACTGCCCGCTGCCGGGCGAGCAGGAGCGCGCGTTTTTTGGGCGAGAGGGCGCCGCCGAGCAGGGTCTCGACCAGGGTGGGTGAGTTCCGGGTGTGCCGGTAGTGCGCCGCCCGCCACGCGTCGAACGCCATGGCCGCGGAGTACTGCTCCATTCCGACCAGGAGCTCGTCGCCAAGCTCCGGCTGGCCGAAGTAGCGCTGCATCGCGCGGTATTCCTCGTTGGAACGTTCATCGTTCATCTCGGTGATCTGTTCGTACAGCTCTCGCTCCTCCGCCTTCCAGCGCGCGAGCTCGGGATCGCGGGCCTCCGCCGGGGGCGGCTGCGACGGGGCCGGCCCCTGAGAGATGGCCTCCCGGATCCTCGCCGCGACCTCCTCCAGCTCCGGCTGATCCGGGACGTAGCGGACCTCGATCCGGGCGGCCGTCAGGGTCGCCTGCAACGGCTCCAGCAGGCTCTTCGAAGAGAACCGCATTTCCCTGGGGAGACCGGGCTCGCTGTCGCGGACGACTCCATGGAACAGGTCGTCGAGGTTCTGAATCGATTCACCGATCCCGACGCCGAGCACCGGCTCGCAACAGAGAACCTCTCCCGTGCCACGGTCCAGGACCAGCAGGGTGCGGAGCGATCGATGGTCTCCTTTGACGGCACTGCCCAGATCCGTCAGTGTGACCAGCCAGCAGGCGTCGCTCTGTTCCAGCCCCTCGAGGTCCAGGTTGACGGCGGGAGCCGGCTCGACCTCCGGCAACGGTGACTCCGTCAGTTCCACGTCGGGTTGCGCCGGCTTGCCGGTCACGACCAGGGTCTGGATCGTCTCTTTTTCGCGGGGATCGCGCCCCTCGAGCCGTCCATCCTGCCAGGCGGTCAGGAAGGCGGAGACCGCGTACAGCAAAATCCGCTGCTCCCGTGCCTGGAGCGCCCTGGCATGTTGGCCGGGCGGCTTGCCGATGAGCAGCGGCGCGCTCGCCTCGCGTCGCGCGGAAAAGCCCGCCTGGTCGAGGATCCGGCGGCAAGGTGGAGGGATTTCGTGAAGCCGCTCGAACGAAAACGAGAGGGATGACTCCTCGGCGAATGCCTGCGCCGGCGGCTCACCCTCGAGGGTCCGCAGCAACGGCTGCAAGGCGTCCGCGCCCAGAATGAGCGCGAAGCCGAATTCCATGCCGGCGCCACCCAGGACCATGCCGAACGCCGCCTGCTCTTCGTCCGGAATCAGCACCTGGAAGAAGTGGTCGTCGTCGAACTCCTTCCATGGCGCCAGGCGCTGGAACTCGAGCGCCTTCTGGACGAGCTGCCGGGCGATGCGATCCTTGGAACTGCTCATGGTTCAGGCCTCGGGGCTCGTGGGCGGAGGGCGATCTCTACCCCACCGTCGTGCCGCCCGGGCGTCAAGATCCCTCGCCTCTCAGCGGCGCTTTCGCCCCCGCTTCGAGACCTCCCGGACCACGCGCTCGAGCATCTCGACCCAGTCGGGAGCGTCATCCGCGAGCGCGATCCGTGAGAACACGGTTGGCGGCGACGCCAAGGTCATGGTGATGTGATCGTGGGCGCGGACATTTCGCTGAGTCTGCGGTGCCCACCAACGTCTACAACCTGGACCTCCTCTGCACTCGCTTCGAGCCTCTCTGCTTTCGGGCGCTCTGTCGCCGCAACCAACGTGGGCACATGACTTGGGAATGACCACTTGGGAATGACCCGTCCAGAGAGTGGAGGGCCGGCTCGCAAAGGCACGCGTCCCGCCCCCTTCATCCCTACGACGATCAGCAGAGTTGCGAGATGCGATTGCACTTTCCGGGGGGGGG
>JAZDLC010000356.1:0-2149 GCA_043802345.1 Planctomycetota bacterium
CGCGACCCGTCCGTTCCCCTGCCGCCGGTGGAGATCGACCAGGACAAAGGAATCGCCTACGTCCTGGATGCCGCCCTGCCGTACAACAAGGAGGGTGGCCCGCTGGTACCGGGCCCGAAGAAGTTCGCCCACTTCACCATCGACCACTCGACCCTCCTGGTGCTGGACAAGGTAGCGACCGCCGTGGAGCTCTCGGACCCGTGCCTTTTAGAGGGGGAGACCTCAACCTCGAAGACGAGCACCATCGAGTACCTGGCCATGCGCACCAACCACCAGCTGGTCCGGCTGAACCTGAACGGCCAGACGGACACCTCCGAGCTGATCGGCAAGTTCGTCCCGAACGACGGCAAGCTGCAGATCGAGTTCGAGAACGCCATCCAGAACCCCGACCTGCTGTCCGGGGGGTCGATGCGGATCGTCAAGCAGGCCCGGAGCGAGGCCCGGAACCTGACCATGCTCGAGTCGCAGAAGGTCGCCGTGGCGGAGGGCATCCAGACCCCCGACTGGCGGTGGCAGGACGGCATCGTTCCCCAGGCCATGAAGCAGGGGTGGTGGGTCATCCTGGACGAGATCAACCTGGCCGAGCCGCAGATCCTGGAGCGCCTGAACTCGGTCATCGAGCGCAACCCGTCCCTGGTCATGTCCGAGCAGGGCAACACCCGGATCGGGGCGGACGCAGCTGAGCAGGAGAACCAGCTGCACAAAAATTTCCGCATGTTCGCCACCATGAACCCGGCGGAGTACTCCGGCCGGGCGGCCATGTCCCCGGCGTACAAGGACCGCTGGACCAGCTACATCTACGCCAACCCGCCCGGGGAGGCCGACTACCTGGCCATGGGCATGAACACGGTGTACGGGGAGCAGCCCCGGGTAACGGTCCGGGGGGTGGACTACCAGGCGGAGTCCTCGCAGCCCCTGGAGCTGATCCGGGAGGTACCGAACATGCGGGCCTTCCTGCAGAAGCTGGCGAAGTTCGAGGTGAAGATGGAGGAGCTGACCCGGACCCGGGCCATCGGCAAGAACCGCAAGGAGAAGTACACCTTCACCCGGCGGGGCCTGATCGAGCTGTTCGAGTTCCTGGAGCAGAAGCGGATCGTGGACCGGCGGGCGGGCACGGTCAAGTCGGTGGTCGACGCGCCGAAGGAGATGGTCCTGCGCGCCCTGCAGTACTACTACCTGGACGATATCGCCGGCGAGGAGGACATGAAGAAGGTGACTGACCTGATGGACTCAATCGGCATCTCGGAGAAGACGTGGAAGATCGAGTTTACGGAAGACGGAGAGAAGCAGTGGGCCAAAGAGGAGAAAAAACGAAAAAAGGAGGACGAACCAGAACCGGAGGAAGGAGAAGCAGGCGGCCGAGACGCCGAAACATTCCTCAATGAAGCATTCGACTTCATCGGCGAGCACGCCATTCACTACAGAGACCGAGAGGAAGCGGCCCGGAAGTGGAACTGGCAGTACGACCCAGAACGTCACCTAGTCAACATGGGGAGTAGTAAAGGGAATGAACTTTCCGAAGAACTGATTGACGAGCGTGTAGACGAAACCTACCCAGACGATAGGTTCCCGAACAGTGGCACGGGACTCAGCAGTCTGCTGAAAGAACTTGAAGGGAAAAGCGTAACCTCGATAGTTGACAAGAGTGGTGACTGGTACCTCCGCGTTCACTAACTACACCTCATGAGCTTAGAGTCCCACGAACACGCAGCCTTCAGTCAGCCGTCCGACACCGGCGTGCCGGCAGGCGGATCTGGTGATGACCAGGAAGAGGCAGCCCAGAAGAAGGAGGCAGCGGACCGACTACTCCACGAGCGGCTGGCGACCATCATTCGCACCATCAGCAGCCGGCCAGACCTGCAGGTCACGACCGAGCTCGACCCGGTCACCATGCTCCAGATGGCCCAGCAGGGCAAGGATGCCCGCCGGGAGTGGTTCCGCATGACCCAGTATGACCCGCTCACCCGTGAGGTAGTCCGGGAGTACGTGCACATCCCGCCGGAAATTTCCGAGTCGAACGAAGACGTGGCCAAGGGCAAGGCGGCCCACGAGGCCGGGCACGTAGCCATTACCCGGTTCGGTGAGTTTGTTCCCGACGAGGTGATCCAGGAGCTCGGGTTCCACGGCGCCATGGCCGCGGCTGAGGAGC
>JAZDLC010000357.1:0-2250 GCA_043802345.1 Planctomycetota bacterium
TTGTTCGCCTGCTCCTGAAGCTTGAGTTGCTCCGCCCGGAAGTCCCAATAGTTGATCTCCTTGGTCAGCCGCTCTTTCACCGCCGCCTCAGTCTTGGCGACAAGCGAGACCTTGCGGGAACGGACCTCGTCCAAGTGCTCGGGCACTACGAACTCCACCGCATGACCCTGGGCCCGCTGCTCCAACTGCCGGCCGATCCAGGCGCACTCGGAACGGGCCAGGATCGCCTGGATGTCCGGTTTGTCCGACCTCAATGGCCGGTAGTCCAGGTAGGGCGCGTAGTGCAGATGCCGCGTCGTGCCACTGGCGTCGACCTCGACGAAGAGCATCCGCTTGGAGATCACCCGCCGCTCACCCGACCTGGTCAGGCTGGCGTCCTGAATCGCGTGTTCGAGGTAGAGCATCACCCGCGGCTGGACGCCGAAGTCCCGCTCGTCCACCAGGACCGATCCCCGCCGCAGGAGATCCCGGTGCCGCTCCAGCGTGAGATCGATCGTGGCGTCCAGGAGCGCATGCCCCGGACACACGAACGCAGCGAGTGGCTGTCCGGGCGGTGCCAGCAACGGCTTCTCGAAAGCAATCCGTTCATAGCGAGGGAGCACCGGTTCGCCGATTCCGATCATGCGATCCCGTTGCCGGACCGGAGCGGGTACATGGGTGACCTCGTATCGGCGCGGCTCGCGCTGCCGGACGGATCCGCCCAGACGCTTGAACCCCTCCAGGACGAACGACTCGATGTAGTGCGGCTGAAGACGCCGGGCCTCCGCCCGCTCCATCTCCTCCCGGATGCGGAAAACGCGACTGGCGTCCATGGAGTCGTGCGCCAGGGCGCGCTCTTCGACGAGGGCTTGGAGCTGCTCTGGATCGAAGGCGCTGATTACGATCTGGGTCAGACGGGCCCGCACCTCGGGCCTGTCCCCATAGCGGATGGCGTCGATCAGAAGGTCCCGCAGAGACCGCCCTTCGAACTGGAGCTTCCCCAGCACGTCAAACACCTGTCCGCCGAGAGCCCGACGAGCCTCCTCCAGTTTCTCCAACAGCTTCTGGTAGACATCCCCCTCACGGGTCTCCTTAGCCACCAGGTTCCAGAGGTGGCAGACCTCCGTCTGGCCGATGCGGTGAATCCGGCCGAACCGCTGCTCGATCCGATTGGGGTTCCACGGCAGGTCGTAGTTCACCATCAAATGAGCACGTTGCAGGTTGATCCCCTCCCCCGCAGCGTCCGTAGCTAGGAGTACCTGAACCTCGGGATCGAACTTGAACGCCTCCTGCGCCTTCAACCGGTCCTCGCGCCCCACGCTCCCGTGAATGATAACGACCGACTCCCGTCGCCCCAGCAGAGTCGAGACCCGCTGCTCCAGGTAGCTCAGCGTGTCGCGGTGTTCCGTGAAGATCACGAGCTTCTGGTGCGGAGATGATTTCGGGCGAGGAACCGCTCCCACTCCATACGGCGGTGACGATTCCGCCGAAAGGTCTGCGATGGAGGCCGGGGTGAAGATCTCACCCAGCAACCCAGCCAACTCCCGCCACTTGGTGTCTTCCCCACTGCGCCGGACCGCGAGGGCTAGCACCTCCAGACCCTTGAGGATCTCGATCTCGGCCTTCAGTTCCGCGATGGTGCGGGCCGCGGTGGCCTGGTCGAGGACCTCATCCTCGGCCTTCTCGATCTCGTTGTCGGGGGCATCCTCCAGATCCTCGAGCTCCTCGCTATCCAGATCTTCGGCGGCCACCGGGGTGATCGGCGCGGCGGTACTCCCGCGATTCAGCAAGCTCAGTTCCCGGAGTTTCTTCTCCAGCTTCTCCCGCCGCCTCCTCAAAGACTGGTAGATGGCCTCGGGCGAAGAAGCCAACCGTCGTTGCAGAATGGTCAGAGCGAAGCCGACGGTCCCTTTGCGCTTCTCGTTCTCCAGCGCGTCCGCCCGATTGAACTCCTCCCGAACATAGTTCGTGACCTCCGTGTAGAGCTGGGCCTCGACATCCGAGAGCTTGAACGGAACGGTGTAGGCAATTCGCTCCGGGAACAGCGGCGTCGCGTCGAACTTGAGCAGCCCCTCCTTGACCATCCGCCGCATCAGGTCGGAGACATCCGTCGCGTGAACTCCGTCCCGGAACTTGCCCTCGAACCGGTCCCCATCGAGCAGGGCCATAAAGAGCTGGAAGTCCTCCTCCTTGCCGTTGTGCGGCGTGGCCGTCATGAGGAGGAAGTGCCGAGTCAGGGTCGAAAGAAGCTGACCCAGCTTGTAGCGCTTC
>JAZDLC010000358.1:0-6516 GCA_043802345.1 Planctomycetota bacterium
ATGAAGCCCATGTCGAGCATCCGGTCAGCCTCGTCCAGGACCAGCACCTCGATCTTGTCCAGCTTCGGCAGGCCGTGCCAGAGGTGGTCCAGGAGGCGCCCTGGGGTGGCGGTGACCACGTCGGCTCCTCCCTTGAGCGCCGTGACCTGCGGCAGCACCGGCGCTCCGCCGTAGACGACGCAGCCTGACAGGCTGCTGTGATACGCGAGGCCCATCCGGGCCTCGTCGATCTGGATGGCCAGCTCCCGCGTGGGCGCGAGGATCAGACAGCGCGTCACCTGGGCGGGGCCTTCGATCAGGCGATTCAGAATCGGCAACATGAAGGCGGCGGTCTTGCCGGTGCCGGTCTGGGCTACCCCGATGACATCCTGCCCTTCCATGATGGGGGGGATGGTCTGCTGCTGAATGGGTGTTGGCTCACTGTACCCCATGTCCTTGAGCCCGAGCAACAAGGAGGGGTGGAGGTGGAATTGGTCGAAACTCAAGGAGAAGTCCTGTTCAGGTTGGTCATTCCAGTGTCGTGCCGTCCAGCCGAAGACCGAGAGGATCTGATCATGGAATGAGTGTTGGTTTCCGTAGGAGAACGGCTTCGAGGAAGCCGCGACGGTCATCGACGTTCCTTGGTCGAGCCGGTCTGGAAGTCATCGCATCGAGCCTCCACATGAGGCCCCACGCTGGGATCCCGGGGATTCACCTTACTTCACGATTCGACTTTTGAACAGGAGGGAACTCTTCATGTCCTTCTATGGCGAGTTCCCTCGGGGCGCCAGGCTGGCGGCCAGGCTGGCAACCAGCTCCTTGCGGCGCTGCTCGTGCTCCCCGTTCGGGATCCACTTCTCGCCATCATGGACCTCGCGGGGCACGGTCACGGCCACGCCGAGGGGGCTGGTCCGTTTCAGCCGCACGAGCGCCTGGAAGCGGGTGGAAAGGAGGTTATTCTCGTGAAGCCAGTGGGTGCTGATCATCTGGAGATCAGGATCAAAGCCGGCCACCTCATACCCCAGCCTGGCCAGGACCGCCGATGTCCGAGCCTCGACTTCCGCCACGCTGAAGTCCGGTCCGGCCGGGATGTACCAGACCGGAAGCGCGGCCTGCTGGCACCCCGCCGCCACGAGAATCGAGAATACCAGCAGAGAAACGAGCCGCCTCATGCTGCCTCCTTGCCGCGCGAGCATAGCAAATCCCGCTTTTTTTGACCGGCCTGTCAAGGGGGGCGCGGCCGATTCCCGATGGAGCGTGTCGCGGCCGGTATCCCCGGCGCAGGAGCCAAGGATGCGGACCCGATACGCTGAATGCGAGTCGTGTGGCAGCGAATTCCCGGTGCCGCACATGCGACGCCTGGTCTGGGCCAGGGTCTGTCTGCCGTGCGAGCGGAAGCTGAACGGCCTCCTCGAGCCGGGGGTCCGTCGAGTCAGCGTCGCGCCGCGGGCCGACGCACCGTCGGAGTTCGAGGCGGAGGAGCCTGGCAGCGATTGGCCCGCCTATCTGTGGCGGCTCCTTTTGCCCTTCCTTCTCTACCTGACGATCGGGCTCGTCTGCCGGTTCGGCGGTCACACCATGGCCTCCCTGGCCGCCGGCGCGCTCTGCGCCGATCTCCTGACTTGGAGCATCTTCAGCCTGATCCGCGCGCCGTTCGAGGGGGTGCGCTTCCTAGTCGACCTGATGGTCCGGGTGGCCGCGCTGATTCTGATCCAGGGCCCTGGAATTCCGTGGCTCTCCACCGCCTCCAACCTCGACCTCGGAGCGGTCAGCTTCTTCGTCGTCATCGCCTTGCGGGTGATCTGGTTCGCCTGCTGGTGGAACGACATGGTCGGGGATCCGGACGAGGCGGTGTTCGAGCGGCTGCTGCCACACGTGCGGGAGTAGCAGGGAACAACCGATTCCGCCGGATCAGTTGTTGTTTCGCGTTGCCTCTGCCGGTTCCGACCGCTGGAATCCTGCTTCGTTGTTGAACGTTCGGAGGAGACCCATGCCGTATATCGAAATGATCCATGCCCGTCAGATTCTCGACTCCCGGGGGAACCCCACGGTGGAGGCCGAGGTCCTGCTCGAGGACGGTTCGCTAGGAAGGGCCGCGGTGCCATCCGGAGCCTCCACGGGCAGCCATGAAGCGGTCGAACTGCGGGACGGGGTCGCGAGTCTCTTTCTCGGAAAAGGGGTGCAGAAGGCCGTCCGCAACGTCAACGGCCCGATCTACGAGGCGTTGCTCGGCATGGACTCGAGGGATCAGGTCGAGATTGACCAGATCCTGATCGATCTGGACGGCACGCCGAACAAGCGCAAGCTGGGCGCGAACGCGATCCTGGCCACCTCCGTGGCGGTGGCGAACGCCGCGGCCGACAGCTCGGGGCTGCCGCTCTACCGGTATCTCGGGGGGGCATCCGCCAGGGTGCTGCCGCTGCCGATGATGAACATCCTGAATGGCGGCGCGCACGCGGACAACAACGTCGACATCCAGGAGTTCATGATCCAGCCGGTGGGAGCTTCGAGCTTCGCCGAGGGTCTGCGCATGGGCGCGGAGATCTTTCACACCCTCAAGACGGTCCTGAAGAAGAAGGGGCTCAGCACGTCGGTGGGGGACGAGGGCGGCTTCGCGCCGAACCTCTCCTCGAACGAGGAGGCGCTCGAGGTCATGATGGTCGCCGTCGAGAAGGCCGGGTTCAAGCCGGGCATTGACGTGACCTTCGCCCTCGACCCCGCCGCCAACGAGTTCTTCAAGAAGGGGAAGTACGTGATCGAGGGGCACCAGATCGGTGCGGGGGCGATGGTCGACATGTACGAGCGCTGGGTGAATGACTACCCGATCCTGTCGATCGAGGATGGGCTCCAGGAGGACGACTTCGCCGGATGGCAGGAGCTGACGGCCCGGTTGGGCAAGAAGATCCAGCTCGTGGGAGACGACATCTTCGTGACCAACGTCAAGCGGCTGGCGCTGGGGATCGAGAAGGGAATGGCCAATGGGATCCTGGTCAAGATCAACCAGATCGGGACCCTGACCGAGACCTTCGAGACGATGCGGATGGCGTCCACGGCCCGCTACGCCTGCGTGATCTCCCACCGTTCCGGCGAGACCGAGGACACCACCATTGCCGACCTGGCGGTGGCCACCGGCGCCGGCCAGATCAAGACCGGTTCGCTCTGCCGCACCGACCGGATCTGCAAGTACAACCAGTTGCTGCGGATCGAGGAGGAACTGGGAACGGCGGCTACCTACGCCGGACCCGCCTTCCTGGCTGCCTGGCGTGGCGCGCCCAAGAAGGCGCAGGCGCGAAAAAAGAAGGTGGCCGCGCCCCGCTGACGGACCTACAGGCGCTTTTCGTCCTTGCATCGCGGCCGTCGCGGTGGCGAACAAGTTCTGTTCTCCTTTGACCTTGCATCATTCCGGAGGTTGAATACCCACCTGATTCTGAATGGAGGTTGGTCCTTGGTGGAGATCGTCAGGAAGAACGGTCTGCTTCTCGTCGCTGTGGCGGCGATGGTGCTGCTGTTCACGACGGTGACCCTGCCGGCCCTGGATCGGGATCGAGCACTGGCCGAGCTGGAGCGGCGGAAGGCTCTGGAGCTGGCGGCACTGCAGTTGGAATCGCGGCGCGTCCAGGAACGGCTGCGCGCCATCGAGGAGTCTGATCCCGCCCTGATCGAGCGCGCGGTGCGCCAGACCTTCCAGCAGGGAGAGCCGATCGGCGAGGGCGGCGAGCGACGGTGAGTCGTCTTCTCGGATTTCTGGCCCTGGTCCTGTTCCCACTCTCCGATCTGCGGGCGCAGGTCTACGTGCAGGAGGATGAGAACTTCCGCAATTCCGCCTTCGTGCGCGAGTCGGAGGAGGCGAATGCGAGTCTCTTCTTCGCGGACCTGAGGAGTCGGGAAGAGAGCTGGGCGGAGGCGGTCAACGCCTACCAGCAGGTGCTCGACAATGACTCGGACGAGGTGGTAGCCCTCGGTCCCAGGGTCTACCTGTCGGGCGCCGAGGCGGTGCGCCGCCGTCTCGAGGCACTTCCGGACGAGGGGCGGCAGCGATACGTCGAGCTGTTCTCGCAAAGGGCCCGGGATGCCAGGGCGATGGCGCTGCGCCTGTTCGATGTTGAAGGCCTGATGCGAGTGGCGGAGCGGTATCCGTTCACTCCCGCGGCGGACGAAGCCCTTCATCTCGCGGCCGAACTGGCCTTCGAGGTCGGCTCCTTGACCGGCGTGGCGCGCGCCACCGACAGGCTTCTTCGCGACGGTTCCGCCAGGGCATCCGATCTGGCGAGGTATGCGCACCTGCTGGCGCAGGACCTTGAGGTCGAGGCGCTGAGGGAGCTGAGGCAGAGCGCCGCGGCCCTGCTGTCGCATCCGGTGGTCCAGACGGATGCCGAGACAACTCTCGGCCAGCTGATCGAACGACTTCTCGGGGAGGTGACCGAGTCGGGGCACGCCTCCGCGGCGCGCCAGATCGCCACCGGTCCGCTGCGGGTCGGGATCGTCGCGCAGCTTCCGCTGGAAGAACGCAGCCTGGCGCCCCCGGTGGTCCGGGATCCGCTCTGGCTGAGTCCCTACCGCTACCTGTCGTGCGACGCGGCGGTGGTGGACGAGCAGATCTGGGTGGCCGGTCTGATGGGGCTGTACAGGTACGGTCCTCGCGACCCGGGAGATCAGCCGCTGGTGCCGTACAGCGTTGCCTTCGGCCATGACCCGGACTACCTGGAAATCTCCTCCCGCTCGCTCCGGCCCACCGTCTCGCAGGGGCTGCTCTACCTGGCCCTGAATCAGGCCGAAATCTCCGTGTTTGGAGGGCCGGCGGACGAGTTCGGACAGGTCGTCTGTGTCGACGCGCGGGCCGACGGCAAGACCGTCTTCCAGAGCAAGGCCAGGGCGCTGGGCCTGGGGCAGTACGACGGGTACGTCTTCGAGGGGCCACCGGTGGTGTTCGGCGATCTGCTGATCCTCTCGGCCTCCCGCGTCGACACCAGCACCGAATGTTCGCTGTTTGCCCTCGACCGGCTCACCGGCAAGCTGCGCTGGTCCCGGTTTCTCGCCTCCGCGAACAAGGTCAGTCACTACGACTCCCGCAACCGGCAGGTCGAGCAGTCCCGCGCCGCGCCTTCGCCGGTCGTGCTCGCTGACGGCGTGGTCTATTGCGTGACCAACGTGGGCGTGGTCGCGGCGGTCGATGCGCTGACCGGCAACATCCATTGGCTGTTCAGGTACAACCGCATCAGCCCCGATGATACGGACCGCTACGAGCCCCAGGCTTTCTACGATACGGGAGGCTGGCCGAGGTCGGCGCCGGAGGTGGTGGGGGGCAGGCTGATCGTGGCGCCCGAGGATTCCCGCTTCCTCTACGTTCTGGCCAGGCATCCTTCCACCGAGGGGTACCTGCGGCTGAACGACCCGACCTTCAAGGGGGATCACCGGGCGTTCCTGGGCGTGGATCGGGCGAGGGAGTTGTTGCTGTTCGCGGACGAACTGACCGTCGGCCCTCATCTGGAGCGAATGGTGATCACGGCCACCAACTTCGACGGCTCGGTCGTCTTCGAGTCGACCCCGCTCGAGGTGGAGGAGAAGCTGACCGGCCGGCCCCTGATTCTGGATCGCCGGCTGCTGCTGCCGACCAGCAAGGCGCTCTACCGCATCGATCTGGATCGGGATCTCCTGATCGTCGACTCCATCCCCGTTCCCGAAAGGCTCTTGCGCGCGCGCGAGAGTCGCGTCTTCGGCAATCTGGGTTTCGACGGAAGGCGCGCGATCTCCACCTCCTCCACTTTCGTGCTATCGATACAGCCAGGCTCCTGAGCCCGTTTCGCCAGGGGGGAGGCGGACCTTGGCGGAGAATCGTTTTCTGCCTCTCGGAACCGGTCCGGCGCTCGTATTATCGAAGCTCGCTATAGCCCGCTCCTGTTCGAGCGGCCACGGAGATCATCTATGTCTGATCAGACCGATTTGGCAGCCGTCGAGGAAATTCGAGCGGCGTACGAGCAACTCAAGACGGAGATCAGGAAGGTCATCGTCGGCCAGGAGGAGGTGGTCGACCAGCTTCTGATCGCCCTGTTTGCAAAGGGGCACTGCATCCTGACAGGCGTCCCGGGGCTGGCGAAGACGCTGCTGATCTCGACCCTGGCGAAGACGCTCTCGCTCTCCTTCAACCGGGTCCAGTTCACGCCCGATCTGATGCCGTCCGACATCACCGGGACCGAGGTCATTCAGGAGAACAAGAGCACCGGCGAGCGGGAGCTGCGCTTCATCCCGGGCCCCCTGTTCGCCAACGTGATCCTGGCGGACGAGATCAACCGCACTCCGCCCAAGACCCAGGCGGCCCTGCTGGAATCGATGCAGGAGTACCAGATCACCGTGGCGGGCAAGAAACATACGCTCTCCCAGCCGTTTTTCGTGCTGGCGACCCAGAATCCGATCGAGCAGGAGGGGACCTATCCGCTGCCCGAGGCGCAGATCGACCGGTTCATGCTGAAGATCAAGGTTGGCTATCCGAGCGAGGCCGAGGAAAAAGAAATCATGAACCGGGTGTATGCGGACGCTGCC
>JAZDLC010000359.1:0-2192 GCA_043802345.1 Planctomycetota bacterium
GCGCTGAAGAGCGTCCTGGCGGCGCACCGCGACGTCGACGCCTTTGTGGCCCTTTGCGAGCAAACCCGGCTCAACTCGGCGGACTGCTTGAGCGTCGCGAGGATTCTGAAGGGGCGTTGTCGTCTCGAGGAGACGCTCGCCTGGGTGGAGCGAGGCCTGGCCATCGCCGCCAAAGAACAGCACTCGTTCTGTGAGTACGACCTACGCAAACTGAAACGCGCCCTGCTCCTGAAGCTGAAGCGGCCCGAGGACGCATTGGCGTCAGCCTGGTCCGACTTCCAGGAGCAGCCCAGTCGGTTCAGCTACCAGGAACTGATGCGCTACGTCCCCGCCGGGAATAAGAAGGTCTGACACGAGAAGGCGATGATCGCGGTCGAGTCGGCGCGCACCTCGGCGCAAATGGAGGCGTGGTTGGATTAGAGGGAGACGGATCGCCTCATCGCGAGGTTCGAGCGGGTATCGGACGCCGGAATCGAGCCTCAGAGTCACTGCCTGATCGAGCCTCTGGCAATGAAGTTCGAGCGCTCCCACCCAGTACTTGACGTTCCGTACCGTTCATGGGGATAATACCCCCATGAATGATGCACGTCGTAAAGTATCCAGCGCCGAGTTCTTCGCCCGGAATCCTGTTTTCTCGCTCGAGGAGGCGACCCGAGAGCTCGCCCCACAAGGTGGACGAACCGGAACCGTCGAACGAATTCGGTACCACATCGGGAACCGGAGGCTCCGGGTGGTTGCGCCCGGCCTCTACGCGGTCGTCCCTGCCGGTGGGACACCCGAGACCTTTCGGCCAGACCCCTTCCTGGTTGCGGTGGCCGCGCGTCCAGACGCGGTGTTCTGCTTCCACAGCGCCCTGGAGTTGCTCGGCACGGCCCATGCAGTCTGGTCGGACTGCACGGTGTACAGCAGTCGGCGGCGCCGGCCGATCGAGCTGAACCCAGGAGTCGTGCGGTTCCTCCAGTTCCCCGAACCACTGCATGGAGAGCAAGACGGGGCCCTCGGGACGCGCCGGGTCGAGCGACAGGGCCGCCTCCTCGTGACGACAGGGCCGGAGCGAACACTGGTGGAGGGGTTCCGACGACCGAAGCATGTCGGCGGGTTGGAGGAGCTCATCGTGTCGGCGAGTGGATTCTCCTCGCTGGACCTCGAACTGCTCGAGGTCGTGCTGGAACGATACGGAGTCGCGCACCTGTGGTCCGTGACCGGCTGGTTCCTCGAGCGGTTTCGGCAGACCTTCCACGTTCCCGAAGCAGTGCTCGAGAGATTCGCGGCCCGCGTTCCTGCCGCTCCGCAGTACATCGAGCGAGGCCGGCGAGGGGGGCGTCTCGAGCGGCGCTGGAATCTCATCGTACTGCCGGAGCTGGACCGATTCGGAGAGCCGGATGAGCGTTAGCCTGGCGTATCTCGAGCGTTGTTCCGCCGACACGGGCTTTCAAGTGTCGGTGCTGGAGAAGGTCGCCCGTCTCGGAGAGTACGCCGCAGAGATCAATCGCCACACCCTCCTGAGGGAGGTGCTGGTTCTCAAGGGAGGCTCCGCCCTGAACCTCGCGTTCGGGGAGCCAACCCGCCTGTCGGTCGACCTGGACTTCAACTACATCGGCAAGGCGGACCGTGAAGAGATGCTCGCCGACCGTCCTCCGGTCGAGAAGGCTGCCGCTGATCTTGCGCGACGAAACGGCTACAGGATTCAGCAATCCGCCGACTCGTTCGCTGGCCGAAAGCTCTTCCTTCACTACCGTTCGGTGCTCGGGCCGGAGGATCGGATCGAGGTGGATCTGAACTTCCTCTTCCGCGTGCCGCTCGTCGAACCGCAATTGGGCGAACTCGGGCAACCCGGAGAACTGGATCGACCGCATGTGAGGCTGGTGGGTTGCGAGGAACTCCTCGCCGGGAAGTTCCTCGCCATGCTGGACCGCTGTGCGGCGCGCGACGCCTGGGACATCGCGAACCTGACGTCCGACATGCTCCGAATTGTCGCGACGCCGGCCTTTCGCGCGCGCTTCGTGGCGATCGCGGGCATTCTGGATCATCCCCTCTCGAGCTACGGCCGGCAGCGATTGGTCGACAGACTTGACCAGCGTGTAGTGGACGAGCAACTGTCGCCGATGCTGGCGCGCGGCGGAACGCCTGATGCTGACGAACTCGTGGAGCGCTCCTGGGCCATCATCGGGCCTCTGGTGAAGCTGACCCAG
>JAZDLC010000360.1:0-6275 GCA_043802345.1 Planctomycetota bacterium
CTGCCTGAAGAAGCGCCTCGACGGACAGGCGTTCCTCTCCTCCTCCGTCGAGAACGTCAGCCTGGTAGCCCTGTTCGGGCTGGCGCTCTTCCCGAACCTGGTCACCGCTTCGAACGGTCCGGCGAACTCGGTCACGATCTACACCGCGGCATCGAGCGCGAAGACCCTCACGATCATGCTGATCGTCGTGGCAATCGGGATGCCGTTCGTTTTGACCTACTCGGCGATCATCTACTGGACGTTCCGCGGGAAGGTGAGGCTGGGAGATCACAGCTACTGATCCCGCGCCACGCGATCGCCGGATCGCTACTCTCCCTTCGATCCGGATACGCCCTTGATCTTGCCGTGACCCATCGACTCGAGGTATTCGACGACCTGGTCGCCGACCGGATCGCCGTCGGCAACGAGGTCGTCATCGGCGAACAGGGCGCCGGCGCTGTTGCTGGTCAAGTCCTCGTTGCCGCCGAGAGGATGTCCGCTCTCCTGGCCGACGATCCACTGGGCGACCTCGACCAGCCACATGGCCACCTCCGCGACGGCGTGGTTGTGGTCCTGGCCGATGTCCGCGGCGGCGAGGAAGTGGCGCATGTCGATGATCGTGCCGTCCCCGAGTTCCACGTAGCGGCCATCCTCGGGGCCGCACCAGCCGTCCCTGGCTTCGTCCCCCATCCGGTCGACGGTCTCGGAGGGATCCTCGCCTTCCTTGGCGGCCGCGTTCAGGGCCTCTTTCAGCGTGCACCGCCCGCAGGTTCCCACCCAGTCACGCCTCAGCCCGAAACCGTCCTTGGTCAGGACGACCCACTCGCCGCAGATCCGGCAGATGCCGTGAACGTCGGCCACGGAGGTGAGGCAGAACAGACCGGCGAGGCCGGCGAGCACGAGGAATCCGAGGTATCGTTTCATGGTCTTGCCTCCCGGTTCACTGGCGCGCCAGCACCAGCCCCGCAAGCGGGCGGTCGGGGTCGTCGGTCATGCAGAGCAGGATCGTGTCGGCATCGAGCCATCTCAGGTCGAGATCGCCCCCCTTCCCCTCGAGGAGCCAGCGCTTTCCGGCCGCCGACCTGACGCTCCAGGTTCCCTCGATGTCCCGGCCGTTCACGCCCATGCGGACGCGCCCGGCCGCGAACTCGATCTCGACCCCGCCGAACAGGGCCTCGAGCTTCTCGAGGGTGCTCGGGTTTGACGAGGCCGTGGTCTGGAAGGTCCGCTCCAGATCGAGCGCCCATCTGCCGGCCAGCTCGGGGCTCTTCTGACTGCAGCCGAACAGGATGAGGAGCACCGGCGGCAGCCAGTGGCTCACGCTTGGCGAGATACGGCGGAACATGGGAGACTCCGTTTCTTGCAGGTCCTTCGACTCTATGTCGTCCAGCTTCGCCCCTCCCCTTGAGTCGCGTGCATCCGTGAACCACGATCAACTCGCGCCCGTGTGGCATCGCCGCGGATTCTGGCGCACTCAGGGTTGCCTCCCGCAGTACAATCTTTGGCCGCCCATCACCGTCCGCGATCGCACCACAGGAGCCCCCCATGCGAGTCGCCCTGTTGTCCCTTCTGTTCCTCCTGATCTGCGGCACCTGCTCCGCCCAGATCATCTGCGCGACCCCCATGAATGAGCGGGTGGAGAAGCGGTACGAGAAGTACCTCACGACCTACCAGGGAAGGAAGGTCATCATCGGCGAGCCGAAGCTGGGAATCGAGTGCAGCCCCGGCAACATCCTCAAGCAAGGCGGATCCGAGGCGAAGAACGAGATGTTCGTCGCCGACCCGGCCGATCCGTCGTTTGTCCCGTACAAGTGGGAAGACGGCAAGCGGGTCAAGAACGGCAAGCGCAGCGTCTGCTGCTTCGCCGGAGACGACTTCCTCGGGATCAAGTACGTCGACGCCCTGCAGACCCTCGAGGGCCTCGCGAGAGAGTACGCGCAGCGGAACGCCGAGATCGAGATGCTGCGGGAGACCAGGGACGGCTTCGACAAGGGCTCTGCGGGTTGGTTCGGCAACCAAGGGAAGATGGTCGCCCGTCTGGACCGCCTGCAGTCCTGGCTCATCAACATGGGGTATCCGGTCGCGGCCAAGAAGCTCCTGCGCAAGATCGACCAGGAAAAGAAGGTGGTGGCGCGCGAGGCGGTCGGGATCCGGGAGAAGAAGGCGCTCTCTTCCGTCAAGACGGTCAGCACGCCGGCGAAGCTGATCGAGGCCTCGGAGAAGATCTCCGGCGGCAAGCACAAGTTCAGGGCGATGGAGAGTCAGCACGTGCGGATTCTCTACGTCACCGACCTGTCCGATTCGGAGGCCGGAAGAGGCCTGGAACTGGCCGAGGCGATCATCGAGGGGTTTCGCAAGGATTTCGTCGATCCGTACCGGGACGACGACTTCAGGGACTACATCCCGGACGGTCTGTTCGCCGAGTTCTGCTTTGTTCCCAAGGACGCCGATGCGTACGAGCAGTACAAGGTCGCGTATTACGGCGTTGGCTGGGGCAACGAAAAGGACCGGGAGCGCAGCTTGAAGATGACGGGCAACAACATGCGCGGCGCTGGAGGCACCGAGTATGTGAGCTACTGGCGCCTCGATGAGCAGCACGACGTCGAGGGGATCATCGCCCACAAGATGGGCCACTGTCTGGCGAATCTCCACTACGACCGGGGGAGTCGTGAGGGAAGGCAGGACTGGCTCGAGGAGGCGGTCGGGTATTACGTGTCGTTCGGCCACCTGGGACGCAACTCGGTCACTTGCTTCCAGTGGAAGGAGCCGTCGTACGCCAAGCCGGCGGAAGAGGCGGCCGAAAAGACGGTGCAGTCCGGCCTGCGCGGCTACTTCAACGAACTGGCCCTCAGCAAGGGTCCGCCGATCGAGAGCCTGGCCATCAAGACGCTTGCCGATATCTCCGACGCCGACTTCGCGAAGGCCTGGAGCATGTACGACTACATCGCCATGAGGCTGGGACGGGAAGGGCAGGTCTGGCTCAGGAAGACCTGCTTCGCCGCCCATTCCACGAAGAAGGGTGATTTCGTGCGCCGCTGGCGAACATTCTCCGAGGAGATGTTCCCCGTTGGAGAGGGTGTCGATGTTTTTCATGTCATCGACGAGAACTGGCGGGAGTACGCGGAGAGGGCTCAGTCGCGCGACTGAGGGCACGATTCTCGGACTTCTCATTACCAAGTCATGACGCATTTGCTCGGGGCCGGACGTTGGATTGCTACAGTTCCAGGCCTTCTCAAATCGGTTGTTCAAGGTAGTGCAATGAATCGGACAGGAAAGGACGTCTTGCCAGCCAACGAAAAGCGGCAGCCATGAAAGAGACGCTGACTCGATCAGTCGTGGTCGGCATCTTCGCCCTGACCGTGCTCACCGGTCTCCTCGTCGAGTTGGTCGGCGGGGTCTGGCCCGGACGCGGCCTGAACGACATGGTCTCGCCGTATTCGATGAGGAGCGGCCGCTACTCGGCCCTGGTCGAACAGCGGCTCGACCAGGACTCGGTCGTCAGGAAGGCCGTCCTCCCGGTCATGAACGAGGCGATGTACCGACTCTTCCACAAGGTCGCCCCGCAGGTCGTGATGGGCGAGGACGGGTGGCTGTTTCTTGCCTCGACCGTGCTCGACTACCCATCGGCCGAGGCGGCCTCGCTCCTGCCGGATGTCATCTCCTCAATCGGGAAGACTGCCGCCTGGCTCGAGGCTCAGGGGACGAAGGTGTTGCTGGTCGTCCCGCCCACCAAGGCGGCCTTGCACCCTGACAAGCTCCCGGCCTACCTGATGTACCAGCCGGTCTACGGCGAGGTCATCGGCCGGTTGCGAGACGCCGGTCTCGACGTTCTCGATGTGAGAGACGTATTGCCCACCACTGCCGAGTCCCACTACGCGAACGACACCCACTGGACGCAGGGGACAGCCCTGGCCACGGCCCTTGAACTCGACCGGCGCATCCGCGCCGGCTGGGACGCCGCAGGAGGCGGCCCCCTGCCGGGGACTCCGGTGGACGGCGAACTTCACCGGCCGCCGGAGCACCTCCATTCAGGCGACCTGACCCTGATGCTCGGTCTCCTTGAGGGCGGCGCACTGGAGAAGTCGTTCCATGAGCCGCAGCAGCTGGTGATCGGGCGCAGGCGCGGCACAGAGGAAACTCTCGGTACGGACCGTCCGCAGCCGATCGCCCTCTCGGGAACCAGCTACTCCCATGGCTACGGGCTGGCAGCAATCCTCTCCGCCCTTCTCGGGAGAGAAGTCGAGAAGCGTACCGGTCCCGGGCAGCCGTCCTGTTTCGGGGTGGCCGGCATCGTCCGGCAGAGTGTCCTGGGTGAACGACCGTTCCCACGGTTCCTGGTGTGGGAGATCCCTGAGCGCTACTTCTTCCTGGAGCAGCAGGAGATCCTCAGTTCCCTCGCCAACGTGCTGCGGGTGGCCGATATGTACCCGGCGAAGAAACTCCCCCTTGCGATCGAGAGGCGCGAACTGATCGAGATCGAGACGGTCGCCGAGGACGCGGCCGGCCTGACTGCGACCGCGAACTGGCATGCGCGGATCATCTACCATCTGGCCGCGCCGCTGACAGGCGACGGCTCGCTGGCGATCGCCTTCTCCGTGACGGCAGAGGATCCGGGCGTAACGCGAGTGTACCTGGACACGGGCGGCGGCTTTTCCGCGAACCCGGACATCGCGCCACGGCTGGATGGGCTCGCGAGCCCGACGCTGATCGTAGTTCCCCTGGTGGCCGGGCGGCCGGTGCTGCGCATGCGCATCGATCCGATTCACGAACGCGGCGAGTTCCACCTCTCTCCCATTGAGCTGTGGCAACGATGAGGCGGCGGGGAACATGATCTTCGCCAGTCAGATCTTCCTGTTCTGGTTCCTCCCGCTGGTGCTCGGCGTCTACTACGCGGCGCCGGCCCGCGCCCGCTCGCTGGTCCTGGTCTTCGCCAGCTACTTCTTCTACGGCTGGTGGCGGCTCGACTTCACACTCCTCATGGTCGTCAGCACGGTGATCGACTACTACTGCGGACGGGGCATCTCGCGCGCCAACGCCGCCCTGCCGGACGCCGAGGCGGATGCCGCCGCGACCGCCTCCCTCAACCGCCGGCGCAAGCGTCTGTTGCTCTGCTCGATCTGTGCCAACCTCGGCCTGCTGGGGTACTTCAAGTACATGAACTTCGGCGTGGAGAGCCTCAACGCGATCCTCGCCTGGGCCGGGATGGAGGGGGTGACGTGGCCGGCCGTGGTGCTGCCGGTCGGGATCTCCTTCTACACGTTCCAGACGATGAGCTACACGATCGATGTGTACCGCAAGGAGGCGCTGCCGGTCCGCCGCTTCATCGACTTCGCCTGCTACGTCGCCCTGTTCCCGCAGCTCGTGGCCGGCCCGATCGTGCGGTACCGGTCGCTCGCCGATCAGCTCGTCAAGCGCTCCCACACCTTCTGCAAGTTCTCGGACGGGGCGCTCCTGTTCCAGGCCGGGTTCATCAAGAAGATCCTGCTGGCCGACATCGCCGCGCGGGTCGCGGACGCCGCGTTTACCCTCTCCGCTCCCTCCTGTCTGGAAGCGTGGCTCGGGACCACGGCGTACGCCTTCCAGATCTACTTCGACTTCTCGGGCTACTCCGACATGGCGATCGGGCTCGGGCTGATGTTCGGCTTCCGCTTCCCGATCAACTTCGACTCTCCCTACAAGTCCCAGAGCATCACCGAATTCTGGCGGCGCTGGCATATCTCCCTCTCGTCGTGGCTGCGTGATTATCTGTACATCCCCGCCGCGACCTCAAGAGTCGGGGCGCGGAACATGACCCACCCCGCGCTCACGAGGAGCATGGTGCCGGCAACGGCGAGCGGCCGGGGAAGCCTTCGGTTCGCCAGTCGCTCGCGCCTGAGGCGTTCCGCCACGAGCAGCAGGCCGTGCCAGGCTCCCCAGATGATGAAGGTGAGGGAGGCGCCGTGCCATAGGCCTCCCAGGACCATGACGGCGGCGAGGTTGACGTACGTGCGGGCCTGCCCCCGCCTGTTGCCGCCGAGCGGGATGTAGAGGTAGTCGCGGAACCAGGTCGACAGCGAGATGTGCCAGCGTCGCCAGAACTCCTGGATACTCTGCGAGATGTAGGGGTAGTTGAAGTTCTCCAGGTAGTCGAAACCGAACATCCGGCCGAGCCCGATGGCCATGTCGGAGTAGCCCGAGAAGTCGAAGTAGATCTGCAGCGTGTAGGCGAGAATTCCGATCCAGGCCAGCACCGGCGTGACCTCGTGGGTCGGGATGGCGAAGACGGCGTCGGCGGCCACTGCGACGGTGTTGGCGAC
>JAZDLC010000361.1:0-13112 GCA_043802345.1 Planctomycetota bacterium
AGATATCGCCGCTGGACAGCGCACAGCCGATGAATTTAGTGTTGGGATAGGTGGTCCAGCCATCCCCCTCGTTGTACGTGCCTGATCCGTTAGGGACATTGTATTCCTGCTGCCTCCAGACCCGACCTCCATCTCCCACCCATGGGAACGGTGACCGGACGGGTGACCGAAGCGGGCAATCCGCTCTCCGGCATCAGCGTCAGCCTCGCGGATTCGGACGCGCTGTTCCCGATGGGCGGCCCGAGTTCGCGCACGGACGACAACGGACAGTTCCGGATGCGGAACGTGGAGCCTGGGGAGTACACCCTCACCGTCTCCCCCAAGGGCGCTCCTCAGCCGATCGAGCGGGACGTCGAGGTGCGGGCCCGGGAGACCACCGACGAGCAGGTCAACCTGCCGACGGGCGTGGTGGCGGGGAGAGTGACCGACGCCGGGAGCGGCCGCCCGATCGCGGACGTGGTCGTCAACGTCGACCCGGCCCGCGCCGAGGGCGAGAAGGCCCCGCCGCGGCAGCGGCGCGGCGCCATCGCCATGGTCATGACCGCCAGCAGTGGCGGGGACTCCGGCGGCGTCACCACCATGAAGTTCGGCAACGAGCCGGACAACGTGGTCACGGACAGCAACGGGTATTACGAGGTCCGCTACGTCAGTCCGGGCGACTACAAGGTTTCCATCAGCGGGTCGGGCATCGAGAAAATGGAAAAGGAGCCCGTTCGCGTGTTCGAAGGGCAGCGTTCCGAAGGCATCGACTTCAAGGCGATGAGAGGCGCCACGCTGATCGTCCGGCCGAGCACCGGGTCCTCCGACCCGATCCATTTCTTCCAGGCCAAGCTCACGAACCAGGCCACCGGCGAGACGGATGAGCGGATGGGGGCGGGCAACCCATCGCTCAGAATCGACGGACTGGCCGCCGGCAGCTACCTGGTGGAGGTCACGGCCAACGAGAAGTCGGGCGAGCTCCAGGTCGAGATCGGATCAGGAGAAGAAAAGGAAGTCTCGATTCCGATCCGCTGACGCGTACGGCGCAGCGGATCTGCGGGAATCGGTTTTTCTTGGCTTACGCCCATCTAGTTTCCAGACGTCGCCGTTATCCTGTTCTCTCCGGTGCGGGGCGGCAGAGAAAGGACAGCGAGCACCATGAGACCTTTGGACTGGATGGGAACGGCAGCCGCCGTGCTGCTCTTCGCAGCGTGCAGCGTGGATGCCGCTGCTCAGGAGACCCTGTCGGTTCCCGCGGATTGGGGACCGAATCTCCTGGCCGCGAAGAACGGATGCCAGGTACAGAAGGCCGTCAATCAGATCACACAGGGGAAGAACCCCGAGGTGGAGTTCGGACCGGCGAACCTCATCGACGGGGACATTGCCGAGGGCCGCCCGTACAGCGCGTGGGACCTCAGGAAGGAGCCGGGGCTGCTCGTGCTGCAGCTCGCGGCGCCCGCGCAGATCACCCGGTTCGTGCTGCTGAACGATTCCTCGAAAAACGCAAGTCGCGGAGCAAAGAGCATCAGCATCGCCGTGTCGAGCGACGGTCAGCAGTGGCAGGATGTCCAGGCATGCACCCTCGGCCAGGCTCCCGGAATGCAGTCGTTCGAACTGACGGAACCTGTCGCTGCATCGTCGGTTCAACTCACCATCAAGGATGGCTACACACCGGGCTTTGCCGTCCTGGAGGAGTTCGCCGCGTTCGGGACCGGCTCCCCCGCTCCAGCCGACTCTCCTGGCGCTGGTGTCGCTCCCGTTCCCAGCGTTCCCAGCGTTCCCGCCGGTCCTGAGATCTTCAGGGGGACCGAGGAACATGACGTCATGGAACTCAGGAATGGCGACGTGCTCACGGGCAAGATGCTCAACGAGACCCTTCAGGTCCAGACCTCGTACGCGAAGATCAGCTTCCGCTACGAAGAGCTTGCCTCCCTGGTCCTCGACAAGGGTCTGGCGAACATCGATCTGATCACCGTCCTGAACGGGGACGTCTTCGCGGGGTATCTGCTCGACAGGACAATCAAGTTTCAGCTCTCAACCGGTCCGCAGATCGACGTCCGTCGCGAGAAGATCGGTCGCCTGGGGATTCAAATCAGGGCGACCGAAGAAGCCGAATACCCGTCACACGATGTGATCGTCCTGAAGAACGGAATCAAGTTCAGTGGCGTCGTGAAGGTCCCCGAGGTCACCGTTCAGACGTCGTATGCCACGGTTCCCACCAAGACCTCCGACATCGCCCTCATTGAATTCATCAATGGAGATCGCGCGATCACGAAGGTGACGCTCAAGAACAAGGACACGATGCAGGGTCAGTTGCTGGAAGAGGACATCGCGATCGACCTCGACTTCGGGCCGGAGATCGTGATCTACAAGGACAAGATCGCCACGATCACATTCCAGGAGTGACGCACAGTTGCGGCAGCGCATATTGGAATCCGGATTCTCTCCAGATTCCGCGTGAGTCCCTCCTCCGTTCCCGGTCCGTCGCAGCAGCAATCGGCTTCCTGTAGGACGCCGCGTGAGCGGTGTCTGGGGGGGGGCTGCCAAAACACGCGGGATTCGAGACCTTCGTCACGGCTCCAACGGCTGCGCCGCCACAGATGCCATCGCGATTCCGAATTCATGAATTCAGCTCGCCCTCTGCGTCGTTTCGCCCGATGGTGGAGTGCTCCTCTACACCGGCGACAACGGAACCGCACTGGGCGAGCTCTTCACCGATCGTGCGGTTCCTCCCGGCTCGCAGCCGGCAGGGAACGTTGCTGACGACCGACCCCCGCCGCGGGGAATCGGCTGATCTGATCGACTGCCCGAGGCTTCCTGTAGGTGAGGTCCCGAAGAGGGTCATCGTTTTCGGTGGAGGCCGGTCAGATGCGCTACCTGCCCCGACTGAGATCCGTGATCGCCGGGCTTCTCAGCGTCCCCGAATAGAACCCGACCCTGGCGAACGAAGGAAACCTGCAGAACTACGTGGAATCCCTGTTGGTCTGCCACGCGATTTCGATCTGTCCACACAGTGATCGAATGTTCGGCAATCCGGAGCGACACGCTCGCGATCCGGGAGTTTCTGTTGAAACAGGAGGGAATACCATGCGACTGTCCAGGATCATCGCTGTCCCACTCACGCTGCTCTGTATCTCCAGGCCCAGCCAGGCGGAGGAGCTACTCACGGTTCCGGCAAACCCCGCCTGGTCAGTCAGCACAAGCACCGACGTCTTTTCCGGCTATCTGCTTGACGTCACTGCCTCGGGCACCTGGAGGTCGGGCGTCTGGACCGGAGGCCCGGAGGGCAACGGTACTCCGCCCGGCGGTGGCTTCGACGCGCCGTATCTCAATGCCTACTCATTGATCGGGAAGCTGGGCCTCGACCTGAGCGTCAACAACATCCGGCTTCCCATCTACGGTTCTTACATCGCAGTGGCCGATTCAACCGAGAAACTCTGGTTGGGCATGAATGACGTGCCCGGAGTCTATGGGGACAACACCGGGTTCATGGTAGCAGACGTCAGGACCTGCGTCTCCTGGGAGCAAATCGCGGTTCCAGCCAACTTCGAGTGGTCCGCATCGAGCTACATGGTAGAGGTGGGCCGCAGCTTCGTCGTGAAGGCGGAAGGTACTTGGGGTAGTGGCAGTTGGTCAGGCGGCGCCGACGGTGACGGCACCCCCCCCGGTGGTGGCTACATCATGCCTGGAGAGAGTGCTTACAGCCTGATCGCACGGATCGGATCGACCGGACAACCGTTCTTCGTCGGCTCGGAGTACCGGGGTATCGCCAGTACCTCGGGCGAACTCCAGCTCGGCATGAATGACGTCCCTGGCCTTTTCGGAGACAACTTCGGCGAGCTTGCCGTTACCGTAGGCATTCACTACCCAGACCCAGAGCTCGGAAACGGCTGGCAGGATCTCGGTAACGGCCTGGCCGGCGCGCACGGGATCCCAGAACTGGTCGGCACAGGTGCCTTCAGCGCGGGTAGCACCATTGCTCTGACGATCTCTCACGCTCTCGAGAGCAGCAGCGCCGTTCTCGTGGTGGGCTTGTCACGGCTCGACGTTCCATTCAAGGGCGGTGTTCTGGTGCCGTCCACGGACATGGTCCTCATGGGTCTGCCGACGGACGCAAACGGCCGCTTGTCTCTCTCCGCGACAGCAGGGCCATCTCTGCCGTCAGGCATCCCGGTCTACCTCCAGTACTGGGTGGCGGACGCCGCGGCCCCTGTCGGATACTCCGCGTCCAACGCACTCCGGATCACATCCTCTTGACCCAAACCAGCAGGCAACACGGAGACACAGAGGCGTACGGGGCCTCGGCCAATGCCGTGACCATCACAACACCCTGATCGAGCGCTTCCTCCCCTGACATCTCGTCGAGGGACGGATAGCGCATTCTTCCAACCACAGCCGCGGGCGGACCCGGAGAAGAGCCGGATCCGCCCGCGGCTCGTGCAGAGGGGTGCCGGAAATACGGATAGGAGGATTCGGTTTTCTTACGGGCAACCATCCATTCTCCAGACATTACCGCTATCCTGTCCCCTCCGGAGTCGGGGTGTTTTCCTCGGGTGAAGATCGCCCCGGCCCGGCAGCATGCTGTGGGGTTGGAAGAAGCGATGTCGTCTGATTCACTGCTTTGGGCCGAGATGGTGCCGATCCTGGCCGAGGTCACGGAGCGACGCGGCCGCGGGGAGACGGTGGATCTGGACGAGTACGTACGGCGCCACCCACACCTCGCCGACGAACTCCGCGATCTGTTCCACCTCCTGGACCTCCTGGGAGACCCGGGCGGGGACCGTGCCAGGCCGGCTGGAGCCGGCGCCTTTCCGGGACTCCCCGAGCAGCTCGGAGACTTCCGCCTTCTGCGACCGATTGCCCTCGGCGGCATGGGGTTCGTGCTCGAGGCGGAGCAGATCAGCCTGGGCCGGACCGTGGCCATGAAGGTCATTCTCCCCCAGTTCGCCGATGATCCGGGCTGGAAACGCCGTTTCCGCCGCGAGGCGCGGGCGGCCGCCAAGCTCGATCATCCGGGGATCGTGCGCGTGTACGCGAGCGGCGAGGAAGCGGGACTCTCGTACCTGGCCATGGAACTCGTGCCGGACGGACGCACCCTGGTGCGATGGGTCGCGGAGCAGCGTCAGGATGCTGGCTCCGCGCAAGGCCCGGTGCGATTCCGCGAAGCCGCGAGGTTGATCGCCGAAGTGGCGGAAGCGCTTCAGCAGGCGCACGACCACGACCTGATCCACCGGGACGTGAAGCCCTCCAACATCCTCCTCGACCCCGCCGGCCACCCGCGCCTGTCCGACTTCGGCCTGGTTCGGAATGTCGGGTCCGACACCGTCACCGGACAGGTTTCCTCGCCCGGAACGCCGCGGTACATGTCACCGGAACAGCTCTCCGGCAAGCGCGACGGCATCGACTTCCGAACCGACATCTACTCGCTAGGCGTGACCCTCTACGAGATGGTGACACTCAGCGCACCCTACCGATCGCGCTCAGCATCAGGCCTGCTCCGGGAGATTCGGGCCGGTGCCGTCCTCCCGCCGTCCGACATCTGTTGCGACGTGCCGAGAGATCTGGAGGCGGTCATCTGCAAGGCGCTGGAGAAGGATGTCTCGCGGCGCTATTCCTCTGCCAGCGCATTTGCGGAGGACTTGATGCGCTTCTTGCGCGGCGAGCCTGTACGTACCCGTCCCGCAGGCGCCGCCCGTAGGCTGCGGCTCTGGCTACGTTGCAAGGCGACAGGTTTGATCGTCGCCGGTTCGGTGCTGCTCCTGCTCGTGGCCGCCATATGGATCGGTGGGACGGCTCTGACGTTGGACCGGGGCAACACGGCATTCGCCAGAGACAACGTAGTTTTCGCCGAGATTCTGGCTCTGCGGAAGCTCCTCGATCAGACGTTCGATCCGCAGAAACTCAGCGGCGCCGCTGATGATGCGAGGACTCTCCTGGACGAAGCGACGGGTCTCGGGAAGGAGAAGATTCGTCTTGCCCTCCACGCTCTGCTCGCCGACCTCGCCGGAAAGATGGGTCGGCGGGAGGAAGAAAGCACGGAACTGCTCGAAATCTTCAAATGCGCACCCGACCGCAAGACCCGTCTTGAGGCCTACGCTCGTCTCGTTCGCCATCCCTTCGAAGAGATGCGGATCGACCAGGTAGAGAAAGCACTCCGCTGGGTCGGGAGTCAGGGCGCAGAGGAGCTCCCGCCCGACATCCTGGTGATGAAGGTGGAACTTCTGCTTGCGGAGGTCACCAGTCCTCGCCCGGAGCTGGATCAAGATGGCGCCAGGGACGCTCTTCGCTCCGAGGCTCTCGATCTGCTCGAAACCCTCAGGGGGAACCAGTCGGTCGACGAAGCGTTGCGAACCAGGGTAGAACTACTCATGTATCTGCTCGAGAAGCTGCAGGTCAGGTCGCTCCAACTCGAAGGCCTGGACGAGAACGCCAGGCAGGTTCGGAAAGTCGTGCCGTTGCCGGCCACGGGCGACGGCCCCGAAGATCTCGTATTGCTCATGAACGACAGACTGGTCCGTCTGACGTGGAGCAAGACAGAACCGTCGCGATTGATCCAGGATCCCGTCTCCACGCTTCTTCTCAACGAGAATTGCAATCAGCTGGTGGCCGGACACTTCGATGCTGACTCGCTGCTCGATCTGGCCACCATGGTCACTGTCCAGGAAGAGTCAGGGCTGGAGCGGACCAAGGTCCTGTTCTTGCGGCAGACCGGACTGCACGGAAGATTTGAGGAGTGGTGCCGAGGCGACGAGGTGGTGGGAGCCGGCATGCTGGCAGCTCTGGACATGGATGGCGATGGACGTGACGAACTGGCTGTCTGCGACGTGGACCGCGAGCGCAACTCCCACGTGTTGACCTATGTCCCGGAGCGAGACCGGTTCATTGCCATCCCCTTCCCTCCAGAAGACGTCGAGTGGCGCGACGGACAGCGCCTCGACACCGACTCGCCCTGCGCCAGTCCCCTGGGGAACGGCCACAGCGGCCTGCTGGTCAACTTCAGGAGCTACGGATGCCTCTATCCGCGGCTCGGGCTGTACCGGCTTGTAGGGGGTTCTCTGGTTCCCGTTGACAACCAGTGGGATGCTCCCGCCAGGGATGTTCCGTTGATCGGGGACCGACTCTCGATGGCCACGTTCAGCGATCCTGAACACCGTCCTTGGGTCGCGCTGGCTTGCGCGAGCACCGTCGCCCCTGACACCATGCGCGAGTTCTCCATGGAGGAGGCTCCCAGCGGCATCTACATTCTCCCCTCTGAAGAACGGACCTGGAGATCGTGGGTCGAGGCGGTGAACCAGGCCGACCCCAGACTGAGGTACTCACTGCCGGCAGCGCGCTTTGATTCGCTGCGGGTCGGGGACCTGGACCCCGGGGACGGGAAGGAGATCGTGTTCCTCCTGTCTCGACCGGCTTCCTGGGTGCCTCAGCGGGATGCCCGGCAAAGCTGGGTCGGCATCATCTGGAACTTTCGTCCACCGAAACCCGGTGCAAGCGCCGGCGGCTCCCTCGTGCGTATCGCCGGACACGACGAGTTTGGAGCCCTCGACATCGTGCGCGGACCAGGCGGACGGCAGATTCTCATTCTCGCGGGCCTCGGCGAAGCACGCGGCGGACTCAAAACGGTGTGGCAGATCGGAGTGCGAGAATGAGGGGGCTCCGTATCACGACCGGGTTCATCTGTGTGGCTCTCCTGATGATCGCCTGCGGTCACGGGAACGATCATCCTGCGATCGCTGCGGAGCAGGAGCCGTCAGTGAGACTCGAGTTGTTCGAGGGACTCGTCGCTCTGGGGCGCGAACACGACGCTGTGACGCTTCTCGATGCCGCCGCTCCAACAGATCCCGTGAGTATTCAATGGGAACGGGAACGAGCAAGATTGCTGACCGACCTCGTCGCCGAACCAGGTCTTGTCCCCTGGACCTACATCGGCAAGGAAGCAAAGGAAGCCTGGGCCAGAGTCCAGGGGCTAGCTGGCAACGGGGACGCGGAGGCCCTTTGCGGTCTCCGCCACGTGCGCTGGTCACTCGGCGAATACGAGGAAGCCGGGGCCGCCGTGGAACTTCTGCAAGCCAACGGCAACGGCGGACCGTCAGTGGTCATCCGCAGGGCTCCGCTCTACCTCGATTCGAAGGAGTCCCTCTCGTCAAGGTGGCGCCTCGCTGGGGGGTGCCCCTTCCGCTGGGCGGGGCCGGGAGAGCTCCACTTTGATCCATGGATCCGCCGTCCGTATCGCGAACAGATTCGGTGGGAGGCGAGGCTGCCGCTGGAAAGAAGTGTTGGGGCAGCTCGACTGCGGTTTCTCTTTCGCGCGGAGCGACAGTGTTTCGGCAGCCATGTCTTCATCGGTTTCGCGGCGCATTCGGACGTGGAGGAGGAGAGACCTGCCAGCGAGGCCCCTGAGGGGTACATCGGCATTATCGTATCCAGCGGGGGCCGCACGATCCGCCGCGGTGACCTCAGCGATGACGCCTCTCGGTTGGGAACGGGCAGTCACAACCGGCTGCTCGTTCAGCATTCGATAACTGCTCAAAAAACGTGCGCGTTTCGTCGTGATCCGCGCCTGGGAGTATTCCCACAGAAGACAACCTACAGAGTTGATCTTCACCTGCTCCGTTCGCCCGACCGGGTTCGGGTCTTCGTGTGGAAGGTCCTTTCCGGACAAGACATGGACACGCTCGAACCTGAGGAACAGGATCTCTGGCGCTTCGAGGACGAACTCGTCCAAGACTGGCCGCGGGACCTGGACCTGGTCCTCTGGGTCTACTGCATGGACCAGCCCGAAGAAACCCTGGACTACGGCCGGCAGGACATCCGGATCAGCAACATGGAGCTCTGGCTGGAGGACGAGCGTGACTGAGACGCCGCGACGCTCGAGTCTCACGAAGACGGTGCTCCCCGACGCCGCAGCGCTCGCGCCCGCGTTGGCCAAGCTGGCGAGGACCAGATCGCGACAGAACCTGGAGCCGTTGCTGGGCTCTCTCGGCGCCGAAGTGATCCCGTTCATCAGCAGGCGTCTGGGCCGTCGTGTGGCGCGTCGCGTCGACCCGCTCGATGTCTTCCAGGAAGTCTGCCTGCGCCTGCACGCATCGTGGGACCAGATCCAGTCGAAGAAGGGGAGGCCCCTCTGGGCCTTGATCTACAGGATCGCTCGCAACGAACTGGCCCGGGTCCGGGAGCACCACGGAGCAAAGAGGCGGAACATGTTCCGGGAGACCAGTTGCGACGCGGCAGCCGACGGCGCGTCGTCGCCGCGAGATCCGGCCGACGACACGCCAGGCGAGTTCACTTCACCGTCCAGGGTGGCGCTCCGCAAAGAGAGGGCCGAGATCGTCGGTCATTGCCTGTCGCTTCTCTCCCCGCAAGACCGAGCCGTGATCGAGATGCTCGATTACGATCGTAGCAGCACGCAACACACGGCGGAGTTCCTCGGGATCTCGGTGGATGCGGTGAACATGCGCCATTACCGGGCGCTGCGGCGCCTCCGGAAGCTCGTCTCGCAGTACTTGAGCGGCCCGGGATAGCCCGTCCGCCGCCGCCTGCGTCTCACACCTCGCCTGAACTCGGGCTCACCTTGATCTCCGCGATGCCGCCGGAGCCGCTGAAGTGGAACTGGATCCAGCGCGTGGGTCCGACATGGTCGGCGGTGACGGTCTGTACGGAGTTGTCGCCCCTGCTCTCGAGCGGGATGATCACCGAGCCGCCCTGATCGAGGTGGACCTCGATGCAGGCCGCCTCGTTTGCGTCCACGTCGACGACGGTCGCCCCCTCGAAGAAGGCGGAGGAGGTGTAGTACTCCACGTTGATCGACCCACCTGCCGCCTCGTCATCCGGATCGTCGATGATCCCGTCGTCATCGGCGTCGGCGTCATTCTCGGCCAGCACCAGGATCTTGCGCTGCGCGAGACCGTTGCCGGGTCCGGGGCCGGGAGTCAGCAGGTCGGTGTCACCACCCGTGGGGTGGGCGGAGTCGAACAGGATCGCCTTGTCTGGATGGTCGGGATTGTCGTTCTCGGCGGTGAAGAAGATGAGGGCCCCCGTCATGTCGGGCATGACCTCCCCGGCCTCCGCCCCGAGGGGAACTCCCGTCGTGGTCTCGTCGAAGTTGATCGTGGAAAGGCACGGGTTGATGACCATGAGGCCCACGCCCGCGCTACCCGTGAGCGCCAGCTCCATGTGGACAACGCCAAAGGCGCCGTAGATCTCCTGGACGCCGTTATCCTGCCCGGCGGGAATCGGCCGCGTCTCCACCGTCCCGTCCGGATAGCGGAGCCGGATTTCGCCGCCCGGTTCATCGACATCCACGACCCGGAGCGAACCGAGCGTCGTGTTTCTTGGAAAGTCGAAGATCAGCGTGCCGCCCGTCGGGTTTGACTGAGGGATATCCACCAGACCATCATGGTCGGCATCGGTGGTGTTCGCCCCGATCACCAGCAACTGGCCCAGCGGCTCGGTGTTCCCTGAGCCAGTTCCCGGTGTCGCCAGATCATTGTCGCCACCGGTCGGATTCCCCGAGTCGAGCAGGATCGGCGAGGCTCCCCCGCTCGCGGTGATGGTCATGAACTCAGACCAGGGTTGCGTATCGGAGATGATCGTCCCTGCCGGCAACGCGATCCCGCCCAGTCCCCAATCGAAGTCCAGATCGTCACCCATCGGCTCCTCTGGTGAGAGGACGTCGTCAAGAACCAGAGAAGCAAACCGGGTCCTCACCAACTGCCCGTCTTCCAGGTACTCGGCGCGAAAGAACAGCTCGAGAGGATCTGGCCGCAGGACGTCGTCGACGGCAACCATGAGATGCGTCTCGGCCTCTCCCCCCGGACTCAAGGGGTAGATCCCCAGCGAGAACATCCGCGGCGCCGGCGCCACCGCCGCATCTTCGAGGCAGACCGACCAGTGGAAGTGCGTGCCGGACGCACCCTCCAGGCGGACACCGAGGTGCATCATGTCCCCCTCGATCGTCCTGTAGGGGGTGAGAGTCGCCGGAGATTGCGCCAGTGCGGGCAGTTGCGCCGCCAGGGCAAGAACGAAGCCGCAACAAAGCCTGATGGATGAGTGTCTCATCGGAGTCGCTCCAATGCAGCCGTGGGAGATCGCGCGAGACCAGGAAGTGCCAGCAGGAGGGATCCGCCCAAGGGTTCCAGCACTCGACGGTGTCTCCAATCATAGGAGATCCCGCGCCAACGACAAGCTCGGGGCCGCGGAGTACCCGCCTACCGCCGGGCCGGGAGCGGCTTTCCGGTCTGCTCGAGGAAGCGTTGGCGGTAAGGCGCGGCCTCCGCGTGGCGCCCCAGGCTCTCCAGGGTGAAGACCAGGTTGCCGAGCGATTGGGCATCGCGGGAATCGATCTCGAGCGCGTGCCGCAGTGGGGCGATCGCCTCTTCGGGGCGGCCGAGCTTGATCAGGCAGATGGCGATGTTCAGGTGCGTCTGAGGCCAGGGAGGCCCCTCGTCGACGACGGTCCGCAGGATTGCGAGCGCTTCCTGGTGACGGTTCTGGAGCATGAGGCATCGCCCCAGGACGTCTCGCGCCTCAAAGTGGCGGGGATTGGCGGCCAGGATCGCCCGCAGGCTCTCTTCCGCCTGCGGAAGTTCCTCTCCCCGGGCCAGTTTCTGCTGGGCCAGGCGGAACTCATGATCCTCCGCGGCCATGCGCCGCGGACTCGGAAGATCGCTGCCGAATAGGAGGCCCGGAAGATCACCTTCGCCCTTGCTCCCCGCCGTGTAGCCGAGGCGACTGATCTGCGCGAGCAGCTCGGGATCCATCTCCGGATCCGCTTCCCTGGGGATGGCCGATTCTCCGGCAAGGGAGAGGATCGCCTTCTGGCTGCGCTCGACCAGATCGGCTCGCTCCAGGGCGAGATTCCTGCTCTCGGTGGGATCGCCGGCCAGGTCATAGAACTCCGGCTCGGAGCTGTGCAGGTACTTCCCGTCCGCATCGACCCATCCGGTGATCGGACTCCAACCGTAGGAGAGGTAGCCGTAGTACGACTCGAAGTAGACCCCGCGGCCGGCAGGTATCTCGTCATGGAGGAGGCTGATGCCGTCGATCCCCGGCGAGGGAGACAGGCCCATCGCCTCCATCAGAGTGGGGTACACGTCCACGACGCTCGTGATTCCAGTCTCCCGCTCGCCAGAGCGCTTTCCATCGGAGCGGCGCAGGATCATCGGGACACGCATGGTCGTGTCGTAACAATAGGTGCCGTGGCTCACTTCGCCGTGATCCCCGAGCCCCTCGCCGTGGTCGCCGACCACGAGGACCGTCGTGGACTCGAGCGCTCCATCCGCGCGCAGAGCGTCGATCAGGCGGCCGACCTCATGATCGGCCGCGGCGACCTCGCCGAGGTAATCCGACCCATGGTTCCGGAAGCCTGGCGGCGGCTGATGCGGCCCGTGAGGATCGAAGAGGTGAACCCACAGGAAGAAGGGGCGTGCCTTGTCCCGCTTGCCGAACCAGGCGAGGGCGGCGTCCATGACCGCGGCGCCGGGACGTTCCGTGTAGTCGACGGTGTCTCTGTGCACGGTTCTAAACGGCGTGTCGTAGGTGTCGAAACCCTGGTCGAGCCCGAACGCCTGGTCGAGCACCACCGCTCCGATGAAGGCCGCTGTCTGCCGGCCGGAAGCGCGGGCGAGCTCGGCGAGGCTGTCCGCGGCCGCCGGCAGGGCGCCCATGCCGTTGTTCCGCAGGGTGTGGCGCGGCGGGTAGAGCCCCGTCAGCATCGATGCGTGGGAGGGAAGGGTCAGCGGCGCGGCCGCGTACGCCGCCTCGAAGCGCACCCCCTCGGCCGCCAGGCGATCGAGCGCGGGAGTCACCCCGAAAGCGGCGCCATAGCAAGAGAGGGCGTCGGCGCGCGTGGTGTCGAGGGTGATCAGCAGCGCCGAGGAAGCCATCCCTGGTGGAGCCTCGCCACAGGCCCAGAGGCCGGCGAGGCATCCGAGCATCAGGACGGTCCTCGAGGCGTGGTGAAGAGCTGGTCGCGTGCGTCTGATCATGGCAGAGGAATCGTACTCAGACCACCGACGGGAGCATCGGCATTCCCCTCGCGAACTCCGCCATTCAGAAGAGCCGCGCCCTAGCCGAAGACCACGAACAGCGTGATCGACCCGATCACGAGCAGGCCCCACCACAGCATCAGGTTCCCC
>JAZDLC010000362.1:0-2116 GCA_043802345.1 Planctomycetota bacterium
GAGCCGCGGCGTACAGGTTGGCGGCTGAGAACAGGGCGCTGCGCTCTACAGGCCCCCTCCAATTCAGCGCCCGCAGGACCTCGGGCTGCCGGAGGAACTCGCTCTCCTTCCAAACGCCCTCGAAAACCGTGCCAGGGGAGGCCATCTCGGCGAACGACGGAGTGCTCTGCTGCGGCCTGGCGCCACTGACTGAGCCTTGGGGACTCAATTTCCAGGCCAGCTCGGACCCTTCCGCGCGGTTCCGGCTGACCAGGGAGGCGACCCGCAGCAGGTAGACCTTCATGCTCGCCAGGGAGACCGGGTCCGAGTCGGAGGCCCGGACGGCTCTCATGCGGCTCGATCCCGCAACGCCCAAGGTCCGCTCCTCCAGGAGTTCGGCGGGCCGACGCGGCGGGCGGTCACCCTGGAACTGGGCGGCCACCTTCTCGAGGCTTCCGTCTTTGAGTCCAGCGAAGAGCATGCCGGTCCGCAGAGCGCCGCGCAGGGCGCTGGCGGGCAGATACGGTCCCTGGAGGCCGGTGGCGAAGGTCGGGATATGGAGGCTTTCGGCGGGAGATCGATCCCAGTGGGAGGCGCAGGAAGCGTGCTCGAACGGAATGCGACGGTCCGCGAAGTTCTGTGCGAAGCCTCCCCAGGAGGCGAAATCGAGTTTCTCCGCGCGTTTCAACTGGGACAAGTAGCTATCCAGCCGCGGTCCCTTGGAGAGCAGGCGAAAGATCCGCCGCTGATCGAGCACGTTGACATGGTCTTTCCAGACCATGTAGTCGATAGGTGACAATCTGCGGCCATCGCCAACCAGCAGCGGCGTCAGGCAAGTGACACGGTACTTCACCGGGACACCTCCCGGAAGGGAATCGGAAGCGCCAGCGCATAGCCGGCCCGGTAGACCGGGTGAGGCACGCCCTCCGGCGCCACGTCTAGCGCGGCGCCGGCCGGAGGGCCTTCGCTGCAAACGACGGATCCCTCGGCGACCACGCGGGAGTGCCGCTTCAACGCCCCGGGCGCGCCTGGGCTGTCCACCCGCCCTCCACGGGTCAACAAGGTGTAGTGGCCCCGGCCCCAGTCCACACGGTCCTGGGCGGCTGGACTGAACAGCGACAGCAGCCAGTAAGCCATGCCAGGTGCGGGGAGCGGCTCCCCTTCGCCGGCGGGTTCGGCCGGCCTCCATGAGAGCAGAAGATCGGGAAGCACGCCCTCCTCCATCTCCGGCTGCCGGAATCTCCCCCAGCCCCTGGATCGCTCTCCGCCGATGCCGCCATCGGCCAGCACGCGAAACGCCGCCCGCACCGGGTCCATCCAGCGGGCCTTGGCCTCCTCGCCGTCAAAGGCGACGACGGCCCACATTCCGGCGCCGGGGCTGAACTCCAGGCAGGCGGAGCGGTGCACGGCGACATCGCCGGAGAGCCGGTCGACTGCGGCGTTTGAACGGATCACTGGCTGGAAGGGCCCCTGGGTCCACTCCGACGGCACCAGGCACTGGCTCACCCCGTCCACGCGCCAACGATCCTCGTCGAGGGGTTGCTCGGCCAGCAGCGCGTCCACGACCTTCAGCGGGACGAACCGCGCGCCCTTCCACCGGACTCTGGGCGATGGCGGAGGAGGCCAGAGACTGCTGGGCGGAACCACGAAAAGAAGGTCGTCCTGGAATGCGCAACAGGAACTGAATCGGACGGCGGGCGGGCCTTGGGCCGGGAAGGCGGCTTTGAGCCAATCCTCGAGCAGGCCGAGTTGGGCCATGGCCGTGGACACAGCCGAGGAAAGAGCGTCGCTGTGGAGCATGCTCTCCACGCGGTCGCGCTCACCGGAGTCCGGTCCCAGACGCCAGGGCCCGGTCGGCACCAATCGCACTACACAGGCCGGAGCCATGGTCATTCGACGAGCTTGGAGGAGAAACCGGCGTCGCAGATCAGAGCCTGCAGCGCGGCCAGATCGGCGTCCGCTGTCAATTCGGTCTCAGCAGCGCCCGACGCGTAAAACCCGCGGCCTCGCCACACCAGCCGCAGCTTGGCCAGCGCCACCCTCCCGCTACCCCGCGAGCCTCCTCCGCCCAGACTGTCGTCTTCCAGCAGCCGCAGTCCCTCCGCCAGGACGGCGGGGAGCGCTTTGTCCTCCTCGC
>JAZDLC010000363.1:0-6073 GCA_043802345.1 Planctomycetota bacterium
GACCTGAGAACGTCCCGGTATCCCGCCCTCCTTCCGATCCATTTCGCCCAGGAAACCGAGGAACGGCTCCATGGTGTGGAGCTGGAGCGAGCGACTCGCCTGCTGGACTTGCTCGGCCCGGAACCGCTCGAGACCAACTCCCGGCACCATCAGGGAGTAGACGAGGTCCCACCCGGACTACTGATCTCGGCCCGCGCGGTGGACGGTGTCATCGAAGGCCTGGAGACCGAGGGAGAACGGTTCCTGGTGGCTGTTCAGTGGCATCCGGAGGAGCATCGGGACGAAGCGCGCCATCTACGCCTCTTCGAGGCGCTTGTCCGGGCGGCCCGGATCCGAACCGAAGCCGCCGGGAACCGTTGAACAGCTACGGAACCGGGGTTGCGCGGGAGGAGAAACCCGTAGCATGGTGGCCCTGAACAGATCCCGAGGAGTCAGAGAGTCTTGAAACCGCCAACGTTGCCGTCCGGCCGAAGGCCGTCGGTCCTGCCGACCGGCGGTCTGTCGGTCCGGGTCCGGTTGATTTCCCTGCTGGCGATGACCCTGCTGTTTGCCGCCGGGTTCCTGTACATCCGGTACCAGTGGTCCACCCAGGATCAGGTTGAGGACAAGGCAGGGTACGTCCACCTGGATGACCTGCCTCGCATCGTCCGGGACCCGGCCGCCAAGATCGACTTCAAGCTGTTGGAGTCGGTTCAGGACGAAACCCGAACCGAACGCCTCATCCGCGAGCCGGAAGCCTACTCCCACTTGCTGGGCGAGGCGCGCAAGCTGACGCCAGGCGACCTGGAGGCGCTCAACCTGAAGCGCGCCGACGCAAAGGCCATCCTGGAAGACCCGGCCCAGTACCGCGGGGAACCTCTCGAGGTCAAGGGGACACTCGAACAGATCGAGGTGGTTCAGGGACAGCTCTGGCAGGAGATCCGCGGACGGGTCAGGGATCAGGAGGGACAGATCTACTCCTTCGCGGTGCTCAAGGAGCCGAACGCGGAGGTTGGGCAGGTGGTCCGGCTCCAGGGCTTCTTCTTCAAGCTACTCTGCCTGGAAACTGCTCCCGGCGAGTACACCGACAACGTCATCTGCCTCGTGGGGCGCTCGCTGGTCCGCTCGTTCTTCGAGATGAAGCCGACGTCCGACCTGAGCCAGGCTCCCTTCCACGAGACTCGGGACTACGATCTCACCGACAGGGTGGAACTCCAGGAAGGGATCCTCTACCACATCCTGAGCTACGTGCGCTCGCTCTCCGACGAGCAGAAGGCAAACCTGGAGTTCCAGGATGTCACCTGGTCGGAACTCCGGAGGCAGCCCGACCAGTACCGGGGCAAGACGGTCCGGATCCTGGTCCGCTACGTACCCGGACTTGAATGGCCCAGGAAGCTGGGACCGGACGGGGAGAATCCTCTCGACGTTCGGCAGTTCCAAGATGGCATCCTGGCGCTGCCAAGGAACCGCCTCATCCGCTGGATCGGCTTCGAGGAGTTTCCTCGCGACCTGGCGCAGGAAACCAAGCTGGTCTACCTGGTGGGAGTCTTCTACAAGGTCTTCGCCTGGGAGAACACCCGGGGAGAGATCCTGAACGGGCCGCTGCTCGTGCCGATCCGCTTCAGTCGGTTCACCATGCCGCGCAATGAGCTGATTCACCAGATCGGCTACGGAATCGCTGGCGCCTGCCTGATCCTGGTGCTCTTCTTCCTGGTCAGCGTCTTCCGGGACGGTCGCAGATCGCGGGAGTTCCGCAGGCAGTTCTTGAGGCGGAAGCGGCGCCGATTGGAAATCATTCTTTCGGGAGGAGACGAATCGGGCAGTCCCTCCAGTGACGCGTCCAGCCACACGCCCGATCCACCGGCAGAACATGGCGACCCGTCTTGAAGTCAGAACCAGCCTCTTCGTGACGCCCGTGCTGGTGCAGCGCGGACTGTTTGACTCCCTGGGATGGCAGCTCCTCGAATGCCTGCGGGAGGCGCCCACCTCGATTGCGCTGATTTCCGACTCGAACGTCGGACCGCTGTACGCCGAGAGGGCTATGAAGAGCCTGGCCGAACTGGGGCCCCTGGCGCTCACCGAGATCGTTCCGGCGGGAGAGGCTTCAAAGAGCGGTGACTTGCTTCTTCGGCTTTCGCGTCGCATGGCCGCGGCAGGCCTGGACCGAAACGCCCTGGTCGTGGCCCTGGGGGGCGGAGTTGTCACCGACCTGGCGGGATTCGCCGCCTCGATCTTCAAGCGGGGGATCGGTTTCGTCCCTGTCCCGAGTTCCCTGCTGGGCCAGGTCGACGCGGCGATCGGCGGCAAGACCGGGATCGATCTTCCGGAAGGGAAGAACCTCGTCGGAACGTTCCACCATCCTCGAGCCGTGATCATCGATCCCAACCTGCTCCATTCCCTGCCGGCCGAGGAGTGGCGGAACGGGCTGGGAGAGGTGCTCAAGTACGCCGTGATGGGCGATTCCGAGATGTTCGCGCAGTTGGACCAGTGCGATCCAGCGTCCCTCCGGTCGGCACCCGAAGAGATCGAGCCCCTGGTCGCCCGCTGCGCCGGCATGAAGACCGATGTCTGCTCTCGGGATCCGAACGACCTGGGGGAGCGGCAGGGTCTGAACCTGGGTCACACCATCGGCCATGCCCTGGAGGCCGCCGCGGGCTTCTCGAGCCTTCACCATGGAGAAGCAGTCGCACTCGGGCTGATCGGCGAGGCAGATCTGGCGGCCCGGCTGGGGCTGGCCGACCCGCACCTGAGAGAGAGCATACAGGCGGCCTGCGGCCGGCTGGGCCTGCCCACCCGAGCCGAAGGCCTGGATCCTGCCGAGGTGCGCGCCTTCCTTCTTTCCGACAAGAAGCGCGTGGGAGCGGCCCTCCGCTTCGCGCTGCCGCTGCGCATCGGAGCCTTCCGAATCGTCGACGTGGAGGATCCTACGCTGATCGACCTGGTCCTCGCGCGGCTCACGGAAAACTCTTGATTCGCCTGTTACCCCGGGCCACCGGGAACGTTCTTCTTCCGTGGACCGATCAAGAGGCGCCCGGATCCTGCTGAATCTGGCCCGTGGGGGAATGGCCCCCGCCGGACAGTCTCCTGATGCGCGGCTGGTCCTTCACGGGAGCCGCATGGAGTTGCTCGCCGCCGGTCTGAGATCCGCGACCGTGGCACGGCTGATACTGCTGCGGGATGTGGGCCAGCCGCTGCGAGAGCTGGAACGGGCCGCATCCTCCGGAACGAGAGTCCTGCTTCCCGAGGATCCTGACTTCCCGGAAGATCTGAGGATGCACCCCAACTGTCCCCCTGTCCTGTATCTCCGCGGGGCGTGCATCCCGGCCCAGCTGCGGGCCGGGATCGTGGGCGCGCGCAACGCCACCAGGGCGATGGAGCGATTCTCCTCCGGACTGGGTGAAGCCTGCGCCCGCGCGGGCGTGGCGGTGGTCAGCGGCCTGGCGCGGGGAATCGACGCAGCGGCCCACGCCGGATGCCTGGCGGGCGACGGTTTCCCGATCGGCGTGCTCGGCTGTGGGGTGGACGTGGTCTATCCTCAAGAGACCGCCCGCCTGCACGCCTCCGTTCTCGCGGCCGGAAGCCTGATTTCCACCTTTCCGATGGGTGCAATGCCGAAGCCGTATCACTTCCCCCGGCGCAACCGGATCGTGGCCGCGCTCTCGACGCGGGTCGTGGTGGTCCAGGCCACCGAGGGCTCGGGATCGATGAGCACCGCGCGGGCGGCTCTCGACACGAACACGGAAGTGTGCGCTGTTCCCGGCAGCCCCGACGACCCGCTGGCCCGGGGGACCAATCGATTGATCCGGGACGGCGCGGCGCCGATTCTGGAACCATCGGATCTCCTCGAGCCGATGCTCGGTTTCGGCAGCCGTCCGCCGGAAGAGCCCCCGCGCACCACGCGGCACGAACCAGACAGGGACAGACTGATCCGGCTCCAGATCGGCTCCACGCCGCTGACCGCGGATGAGATCTCGAACATCATCCGTGTACCACTGCCGGAGGTTCTGGAACGGCTCACCAGGATGGAACTCGACCGAAAGGTCGAGCGGTTGCCGGGAAGGCTGTATCTGCGTCGGGAGGGGTGAGACTTCTTCACCAAGGGCACGAAGAGCATGAAGGAATCGGCGGGCAATCCCTCCGTCCTCTTCGTGTCCTTCGTGGTGAATCGCGTCCCCGTCGCCGCTGCCCGGCAGCTCAGAGCCAGCGCGTGAAGTAGTGCAGCGCCACCCCGAATGCGACCGCGATCAGCAGGAAGGAGACGAACCGCTTCGAACCCTGAATGATCGCCGCCCGCAGGGAGTCCGCCCTCAGGGAATGGTAGACCAGTGAACTGATCAGCGCGATCACCGAAAACAGCAGCACATGCTCGATCATGATCCCGATTCCTCGAGGCCCGCCTTGACCTTCAGGTGAATCTCGTACAGATCGACCAGGATCACGACATTCAGCAGACCGGCCACCGCGGTGTAGAGCAGCCCCACATCCAGGTGAGCGATGTCGTGGGTGATCAGGAGGTCGCGGGTGAGGAGCAGGGCCACCAGGGTCGAGCCCCCGTTCCACATCTGGGCAATCAGGTAGAGCGAGAATTTCTGGACGTTGACGTCCCGCCACTCACCCAGCCACATTCCCATGACGAAGGCGAAGGTGATCAGCACGAAGTAGAAGACTGCCTTGCTCCGGCGCCCATAGAGATAGTGCCCCAGACCCGGCACGAGCCAGGTCAAGGCCAATCCCATCAGGATGCGTCCGTTCGATGTGGTCATCAGCCTCTCGCCAAAAGCCCTCACGATACGGAGTCGCGTCGGTGCTTCCAGTCTTCTCCCCGCCTGTCTTCTCCCCGCCTGGACAGCACCCATTCCTCCGTTCGTCTGCTAATCTGCGGGTTTTACCCCCTCAGGGCAGGAATGACAATGGCGCCCGCGCGCACTGAGCTTCGCGTCAGATACGCCGAAACCGACCAGATGGGAGTGGTCTACCACTCCAATTATGTCCTCTACTTCGAGGTGGGCCGGACCGAGTTCCTGCGGGGTAGCGGTGTCGCCTACGCCGACATGGAGCGGGAGGGAGTGGTGCTGGCAGTGGTCGACATGGGCGCCCGCTTCCGGCGGCCGGCACGTTACGACGAGCTCCTGGTGATCGAAACCCGGCTGGTCGAGGCGACCGGAGTCCGGGTCCGGTTCGAGTATGTCGTGTCGCGCCTTGATGCCGCTCCCGAGGGCGGGGAGGAGACCGTCCTCTGCACCGGATTCACCACCCTGGCCTGCGTCAACAGCGAAGGCCGTCTGTCGAGAATCCAGAGCCCGTACCGGGAGATCCTCGAAGCGGCCGTGGATCCGTAGCCCGGGAGGAAACTCACCACAGAGGGCACAACGCGGCGGAGCCGCAACTTAGGGCCCGCGCAGAAATAACTCCCTGTTTTGGGCGAGCAATCGTCGTTCCTGGCAAGACGCGACGACGACCGCGTATTCGAGATAGGCCGAGGAGGAGCAACACAGCCAGGGGCGGCGAGGGCCGGCCAAGACCGGGAGTTATTCCTGCGCGGGTCCTTAGGAGAGGGGCGCGGGACATGGGTGCCGTACTCGTACTCGGGGGTTCGAGTACGAGTACCGCTTCGCTGAGTACGAGTACGAGTACGAAACGCACGTTCCGTCGCTGCCGAGGTGATCAAGTCGAAGGAATACCGAGAGAAGTCGGCCACAGAGAGACCAATGGCAAGCCGCCGACGCGATTCGTACTCGAATCTCCGACGGCGGACCTGGCTGGAGGGCTCGAGTACGAGTACGGGAGAATTTCCGCACAGAAAGAAACCCCCAACCAGGAATCTCCCTCGATCCGACATTCCCCAAACCCGCCCCCGACCACTCGCCTTCCCCCCCCAGCAGGACACCCCCCGTTCGTCGCGCCCGGAGCGCACCCGTCCCCCCCCCGGATCCCGGCCCGCCCAGGAAGCACGCCCGAGAGCCACCCAGATCCCTCACCCGAACCCTGAACCCAAGCCGCTCACAAAGACCACAACGCGGTGAAACCGCCCCGCTACTCGCGCCCCGCGCGGATGCGCCGCTCCGCTCGTTCCACCGCCACCATCTCCGGCGGC
>JAZDLC010000364.1:0-2452 GCA_043802345.1 Planctomycetota bacterium
GTGCTGTCGCGATGGGACCGGTGGGAAGAGGCCGTTCCGCTTCTGAAGCGAAGCCTGGAAGCCTACCGGGAGCTGGGGGATCCGCAGGGCGAAGCGCGCGCGACGATGAACCTCGGCTTCGTCTACCAGGAGCAGGGGAACTACCCGGCCGCGGAGGAGGCATACCGCAAGGCCCTGGAGACGGCTCAGAGAGCGGGAGACCAGAGGACGGTCGCGAATTCCCTGAACGGTATGGCCATCCTGGCCACCATCCGGGGGGATTTCAGCCAGGCGGTGGAGCGTTACCAGGAATCTCTGACCCTGTGCAGGGAGACCGGGAATCGCATCGGGATGGCCCGGGCGTATCACAACCTCGGCATGGCCCACGCGGACCGGAAAGACTGGGCCTCCGCGATGAAATGTTTCGAGAAGGGCTTCGAGGAGGCTCAGACAGAGGGGTTGTTGAACGTGATGGCCAACATCCATCTGAGCCGGGCGGAGTTGCTGCTGGAGTTGGGGGACAGTTCCATGGTGGCCCTCTGCTGCGCGCGGGCTCTGGACATCTTCAAAAAGATCGAGGATCGACTCGGCGAGGCGGACACCTACCGGGTCCTGGGCAGACTCTTCACCCTGCGCAAGCAGTGGGCCACCGCCAACAGCCTTCTGAACGACAGCCTTCGAATGAACGAGGAATACGGCAAGCCCCTGAATATCTGCGAAGTTCACCGGGATATGGGGAAGATGCACCTGGCCAGGGGCCTGTGGACCGAGGCCCGGTCCTCCCTCCAGGCCGCGCTCTCCGGCTTTGAGAAGCTGGGCGCGAAAGGGGACGTGATCGAGGTTCAGCGACTGGTCGAGTCCCTGGACAGGTCCTGAAGCTCCCTCCACGACGCCTATCTCACATACGCTTCGGGACATTTCCAGGCCCCGGGTATCGGCTCCGATATCCGGTTTTTTTTATCCGCCGAATTGCAGGAAAACCCCCTTGACTCGGGAGCGCGACCCCATTATATACAGTCGGGTATCCGGGATCCAGCCGGGCTCCCGCCGATCGGTCGACCCGCGGAATACCCCCGGGAATAATCCTGTCCAGCCTGGTATTCTCCGACACGAGTTTAGGTGATGGACGAAACACGGCAGATCCAGTGGTTCCGCAGGGAACTGGCGCAGACTTCTCAGCAGTTCGAGGAGAAGGTGCGCGAGTTGCTGGCTGTCCGACGGGTCTGGGATTCCCTGAAATTCACCCGGGATTCCCGGAAGGTATTCGAAGCGGTCCTGGATATTATCGTCGATGAGACCAGCGCCACCTGCGCCTCGCTGCTGCTGGTCAACCTCAAGAACGGCCAACTCACCCTCAGAACGACACGGGGCCGGGTTCCGGAAGGGACCCTGAGCCACCTGTTGATGGACGAACGCATCGCCGAGGCTGTCGCGAACAGCCGCAAGCCGACCTCCATCCCCGACCTCTCCGCCACTCGACCCAGCGGCCCCTCCGGAACGCTTTTCTGCGTGCCGCTTTTGATCGATGATCAGGTGGTCGGGGTGATCCACCTGTACCACTCCGATCCCCACGCCTTCAGCGAAGACGACGAGCGCGTGATGACCGTCATCGCCGACCAGGTTGCCGTGGCCCTCAACAGCGCGCAGATCTTCGACGAGATGCAGCAGTTCAACGCGCTGCTGGAGGCCGAGGTGGCCAAGGCCACGGAGGAGCTGCGCAGGACCAACGCGGATCTCGAGGGCCAGATCACCGAGCGCCTGAGAGCCGAGGCGGCGCTTCGCGAGCGGGAGCGCCAGTTGGAGGAGCTGAACGCCTCCCTGGAGGAACGCGTCCGGTTGCGCACGCTGGAGCTCCAGGTTCTCTACGAGCGGATCGACGGTCTGGTCCGGCATCTCCCGGAAGGCGTGTTCCTGCTGGATGAAGACCTGCGCCTGATCGTCGCCAATCCCGCCGCCCGGGCTTTTCTCGCGGAGCTGGGCAGCGCGGAGGTGGGACAGGTGATCTCGGAGATCGGGGGGCAGAGGCTGGAGACCCTCCTGGAGCCCCGCAAGGGGGATCTGCCCTATGAGCTCACGATGGAGGCTCCGTCGGGCAAGCGGATCTTCGAAATCCGGGCCCGGTCGATTTCCGAGGGCCGGATCGGCGGCGGGTGGGTGGTGGTGCTTCGGGAGGTGACCCGGGAACGGGAAGCCCTGGAGCGCATGCGGCAGCAGGACCGGCTCGCGACCGTCGGACAGCTCGCGGCCGGCATCGCCCACGACTTCAACAACCTCCTCATGGGCATCATCGGTCTGGCGGAATTGCTGGAGATGCGCCCGGACATCCCGGAATCGGCCCGGGGGAACCTGGCCCGGATCGTCACCCAGGGAGAACGAGGGGCTCAGTTGATCCGGCAGATTCTCGATTTCAGCCGGAAGAGCTTCGTCGAGCAGCAGGCGATCGACCTGGTACCCTTCATCCAAGAAGCCGTGC
>JAZDLC010000365.1:0-8655 GCA_043802345.1 Planctomycetota bacterium
TCACCAGGGAGGCGATGCCGATGGTCGCCGGCCCCGACAGGCCGGACTTGCGGACCCTCTGACGAGTCAAGACTTCCCGCTGGGACGCGGCCTGCTGCATGCTACCGGGGACACGGATTTCCTTGCCTGATCTCCCGCCGCGGGCGCCCCGGCGACGGGGACGATACCCCGACCCAGACGCTGGAGGCGCCGCAGCCGCCGGTGCCGGCTCCGCGGCGGGCGCAGCGGCGGCGTCCGGAACGACGCCTCCCCGGTACGCAATCGCCACAGCCCCGATCTGGATCACGTCGCCGTTACTCAGTTCGTGCTGCGTGATCGACTGTCCGTTGACCCGCGTGCCGGACGTGCCCAGGTTCAACACCCGGTAGCGGCCATCCACCTTCAGCACCTGGCAGTGGCGTTCATCCACCCCCTCTCCATCGATCCGGATCGCGCAATCCTCCCCCCGACCCAGAAAGATGACGTCGTCGATGAGATCAAAACTCTTTTCGCGACCTGCCTGCGTGACGATCAGCCTTGTCATAGTGATGTCCTGGGATTCAGAGATCTTCGTCTATAAGGTTGCCGCGGTACTCGGCGCCGCCTGCGAAATTCTGGCACCAATAGGAGCCCATATTGCCACTGCCCAGTTCCCGATGCGACGGGAACAAGATGTTCCGGTGATGACCTGACGAGTGGATCCATGCGGTGTGCGCCACCATGGCGCCGCCACACATGGCGATGTTCTCGCCCGACCCCCCGGTTTCATACCCCTGCGCCTTGATGCGGTCTTGCGGAGTCCGTAGCTTTGGATCCTCGTCGTTGAAATGGCTGAATTTCCCCGTCATCGACATCCACTTGCAGTGCGCACGGGAAGACCGGATCAGGGCATCATGCATCAGTACCGCCGGCCGGCCCATCATCAGCCGGTACTGATTGGTGATCAGCACTTGTTCCAGCTCCTGCCGCTCGGCCGCCCATTGCCCGGTCGCGTTCTTCTCCAGGACACGCACGTTCCGGTTGAGCCGCGCCCTCTCCTCTGGATCGAGCGCCAGGTTGCGGATGTTGATCCGCCTGGCGTTCGCCGGCAGCAGCTTCAATTGAGCCAGCTCCTCTTCCTCCTGGAACCCCTCCTGATCGCCGAGCATCAGCAGCGTCTGCTCCTCCCGGAGCTGCTGCAGCAGCCAGTTCAGTTTCTTCGAGACCGCCACGCCTGATTCGTCGTCCTGGAATTCATTTCCCCAGAGTTCGCGCACCGCCGCCACGCGCAGATCCACCTCCTGCTGGACCTTCCAGTAGAGAGCCGCCTTGTCGGGCGGGCACGCGGGGGGGCTGTACGGATAGAAGTACTTCTCGGTGTCGAAGATCAGCTCGAGCGCGTGCTCCCGCCGCCGGTCCAGCTCCTCCTTCTGCCCCCTCAGTTTGTCGACCGACGCCAACTCCGGCTGTCGCAGGAGTTGCGAACGAAGCGCCTTCCTGCGCTCGTACAGCACCTCGACGACTTCCTGGCGGGCAACCGGCATCAGGGCCTTGAGCTCCTCCAGGCCCTCCGCGTACGTCTTGCCGCCGTTCTTGTCCAGCTTGACCACGGCTGCCTCGATCGCGGCACGGTTCTGGGCCTGCTCGCGCTCCCGGAATGAGAGCCACTGGTCTTCGTGGCGGAAGAAGCCCCATTCAGGCACCTCCGGCAGGCCGCGCAGGAATGCGATGGCGGAGTAGACGGCCTCCCTCGAATCCGGCATCTCCATGAGCCGGGCGATCTGGTGGCTGTACTCGGCCGGGACCCGGCCACCCGGCTCGATCCCCCCGGTCATGCGGAAGAAGACCATGTTCAGTTGGTCCTCGAGGGTCAGCCGGTAGTTCCGGGCCAGGGCCTGGATCGAGGCGCTCGCGAGCTGCTCCGGATCGAGGAGCAGCGTCCGCCCTCCCCCCTCGATCTTGAACTTCCCGTCCTTCACGCCACGCACCGTGCCGCTCTGCTCTCCACCTGAGTCACTGACCAGCACCGAAGCGGCCTTCCCCGGATCTGCCTCGACGTAGTTCCTCAAGGCATCGAGGAACCACCTCGCCCGCTGAGCCCGCTCGAGGCGCCGGGTCAGGCGGGTTCTCTCCCCGAAGGAGAGGCGCGGTCCGAGCCCTGCGTCATAGGCGGCGATCGCCTGGCTCAGGGAGCCGGCGAAGAAAAGCCCGTCCCCCGCGTCGATCGCCTGATCCACGCCCCGGGTAGCGGTCCGATCGGCCACCGGCGGAGCCGGTTTTTCCCACTCGCGAGCCGGATCCTCCGGGGCAGGCTCCTTGCCTCCCCCGGCCCGGCGGGATCCGAACTCGCGCGGATCTTCCAACGGCATCGTCCCGTCCAGGCCCCGGCCCGGCCGGGCAGCGCTGACCACTTCCTCCAGTTCCTTCGCCCTGGCGTCCAGGAGGGAGAAGGCCCGGGTGCCCCGGAAGGCGTTCAACTCGGTCTCGTCAAGAACCAGCAGCGCACCGAGGTAGTCCTTGCTGTTCTCCAGTTCTCCCGCTTCCGCGAGCAGCAGCTCCGCCGCGACGTCGGCGAGTTGATCGATCACATCTCGAACGGCGCCCAGCAGCTCCGCGTCGGTGACCAGATCGCTGCCCGCCAGGCTGTTCCAGACGTTGCGCGCGCCGGCGAAGTTGCCTTGCTTCAGCAAGGCCTCGCTCATCCGGGCCAGGTCCGCGACCGGCGTCTGCGTCTTCCGGACCTCCAGCTGAACCTCCCCTTCCAGGCGACGGATATGGTCCTCGATCTCCTCCTGGAGCAAGGGCAGGCCTGCGAAGGTCTCCTGCAACCTGCGCGTCCGCTCGAGCTGTTCTCCCGCGGAAAGATCCGGCTCGGCCAGCAGAGCGGCGAGATCCTCCCGCCCCATCCTCTGGCGGAGGGCGAGCTTCTGGATCCGATCGCGCTCCAGCGTCACGGTCTCGCGGGAGACCCCCGAATCCGCTTCCAGCGCGAGATCCTCGAGAACCCGGACGGCGCGGTTGAAATCGCCGGCCTGCTCGAAAACCCCGGCCAGACTCAGGCGGTCGTGCCCGTACGACCCGGCATCGGCGCCGGAGAACAGTCCGGGCAGGATTGATCCGATCCCGGCCACCAGCAACAGCGCCGTCACGGTGTAAAGAGCCGTGCGCACGATGCGCAGCGATTCGCGCCCGTCGTCCCGCCGGCGCTGACCGTTCCCCCGGGGTTCCGTGCCGGCCGCCGCGGACTCCTCCTGCCCTGCCGCCGGAGCCGGCTCCTTCGGGGAAGCCGGGGGCGCCTGCTTGGGAGAGGCCGGGGTCGAACCCTGGGGAGAATCAGCGGCCTGGCCGGGCTTCTTCAGACTCTGGAGGAGGATCACGCAATCGCCGAGTTCGATCCGGTCTCCTGGCTCCAGCCGCTTCTGGCCGATGTAGGAGCCATTGACCAGAGTGCCGTTCTCCGTGTTGAGGTCCACCAGCTTGAAGCCGCCGGAGATCCGCTCGAGAACGCAATGCTGCGGGGCGATTCCCTGCTGGCGGAGTACCAGCGAGTTCCCCTCGGCGGAGCCGATGGTCGTCCTCTCGCCGCTCAGTGGGAGCTGTCGGCTCACGCCCTCTGCGCGATCTTCAATCAGCAGTGCGTACATGGGCTTCCTCGGGCGGCGCAGGAACTCTCCATTGAAACGAAGCGGACCCTTTGCCGCAATGGTCCTTCAGGCGCTCCGGACCTCGTCGCCCAGGGATTCGGCCTCTATGACCGGCTCCCCGCCCAGCAGGGCCAGGCAGCGACGGATCTCATTCTCCAGTTCTCGTATGTTCCCCGGCCAGTGGTACTTCATCATCGCGGTTCGGGCGGAATCCCCCAGCTCGGGCGGGTCGATACCGACTTCTCCCGCGATCCTGGCGATGAAGTGCCGGGCCAGAACGGGGAGGTCCTCGATCCGCTCCCGCAGGGGAGGCAGGTGGACCGTGACCCCGTTCAGCCGGTAGTACAGGTCCTCGCGAAACAGCTGCCGCTGGACCATGTCGGTCAGCGACCTGTTCGAGGCGGAGACCACGCGCACATCCACGTGCAGACTGCGGGTGCCGCCGACCGGCCTGATCTCTCCATCCTGGAGCACCCTGAGCAGCTTGGTTTGCATGGCGGGGCTCATGTCCCCCACCTCGTCCAGGAACAGGGTTCCCCCGTTTGCGACCTCGAACAGCCCCTTCCGGTCGCGATCCGCCCCGGTGAAGGCGCCACGCTTGTACCCGAAGAGTTCGCTTTCCTGCAGGGTCTCGGGGATCGCGGCGCAGTTCTCGGTCACGAACGTCCGCGTGCGGCGATTGGAGTTTTCATGGATCGCCTTGGCGATCAGTTCCTTCCCGGTTCCGGATTCTCCCTGGATCAACACCGGCAGGCTCGAGGCGGCGACGCGGTCGACCAGGGCAAGCACCTCCAGCATCGCCTTCGAATCGCCAATGATGACGGCATACCGGGAACGGTCCAGACCGTAGGCGGCCTCCGGACTCGCACCGATCCGCGCCGTGAGCTCTTTCAGAGTCGAGCCAAGGGCCTCCAGGCCCTTTTCCCCGTGCCGCTCCACAAAGGCGCGGGCCGCTTCGTGGAAACGCTGCCGGTCGGCCTCGAATTGATCAGCCATGCGATCCCTCTCCCCGCGCCTTCTGGAGCCCGGCATACTCGAGGACGAGCAGCTTCTCTCCATGGTTCAGGAAATCGACCCTCACCTTGGCGGTCGGGCCAAAGCCGGAGAGCCCGAGCACATGTCCGACTCCGAACCGGTCGTGAAGAACCTGGTCGCCCGCGACAAACGGAGGTTCCCCATCCAGCGGCTCCGGCTCGAAGTAGAGAGACTCATCCGCCTCCCAATCCTGGGCCGGGCGAGACCAGCCGCCCTCCACCAACTCCCCGGGGATCTCCCTCAGGAACCGCGAGGGAATCGACGCTCCATAGGGAGGAGCGCCGCCAGGACGGCTGCGCGCAAACGAGAGGGTCAGTCGCTGTTTCGCCCGGGTCATGCCCACGTAAAGCAACCGCCGCTCCTCTTCCAGGGCCTCCTCCGAGTCTCCGGATCGGGCGTGGGGAAGGACTCCCTCCTCCATGGAGGTAATGAAAACGGCGGGAAACTCGAGGCCCTTGGCGGCATGGAGCGTCATCAACGTGATTCTCGGCACATGCTCGTCGCCGGGGTCCCGGGAACGCAAGAGCGCGGTCTCGTTCAGGAACTCATCCAGCGCCCCGGTGGGATGGGCCTGGTCGTACTCCTTCAAGGCTTGTCTCAGTTCCTCGACGTTCTCCAGCCTCTCGTCGACCAGCGGATCGTCCTCTTCCTCGAGGTAGCGCAGGTAGTCGGTGCGGGCCAGGATCAGGTCGAGCAGCGGCGCCACGGGAGAGACCGGAGCCTCCAGCAGTTCCCGGAGCAACAAGGAGAACCCGGCCAGGGCCCTCTTCCGATCTGAACGCAGACCGGCGATCGGGGCCTCCTCGACCAGCACATCCCGGAGCGGGCGGCCCGAGGCGGAAGCGTGCTCCCTGAGACGCGCCACCGTGCGGGCGCCGATGCCACGAGGAGGCACGTTGATGACCCGGACCAGATCCAGGGCATTGTGCCGGTTTGCGATCACCCTCAGGTACGCCAGCAGGTCCTTGACCTCTCTCCGTTCGTAGAACTCCACGGCGCCCACGATCATGTACGGCAGGTTGGCCTGGCGCAGCGCCCACTCCAATGAGCGTGAACAGGCGTTGGTGCGATACAGCAGCGAGATCTGATCGAGAGTCATCCCCTGGTCCATGGCATGCTGGACGCATCTCACCACCTGGAGAGCCTCGTCCCTGTCCGAATCAGCGTCGAGGATGCGGAGCAGCTCGCCGTCTCCCAGTCTGGACCAGAGGTCGCGTTCGATCCGGGATGAATTGTTGGCGATCAGGGCGGAAGCGGCGCGCAGGATGTTGTTGGTGGAGCGGTAGTTCTCCTCGAGCTTCACGACCTGAGCGCCCGCGAAGTCGGCATCGAACTCGAGGATGTTGCGGACCTCGGCCCCCCGCCAGCGATAGATCGATTGGTCGGGATCGCCGGTCGCGCAGACATCGCCATGGTCCGCGGCCAGCAACCGGGTCAACCGGAACTGCAGCGGGTTTGTATCCTGGTACTCGTCAATCAGGATCGTCTTGAAGCGCCCCGCGAAGCGCTGCCTGAGTTCCTCGTTCGACTCCAGGGCGCGCACCGGCCGCAGGAGGAGGTCGTCGAAATCGAGCGCCTGGCTGTCCTGGAGCGCCTTCTCATAGGCGCGGTAGATCCTGCGCTCCGGATCGTGCGCTGTTTCTGCATCGTCCGGTGGAGGCTCGTCCCGGTTCTTCCAGCGCGAGATCGCGGCCTGATACTCCCTCGCGCGATGCTGGGAGCCGGTCATTCTGCGTTCCTTCAGCAGCTCCCGGATCAGGACCAACTGGTCCGCGGCATCGTAGATGGTGAAGCTCCGCTCGATCCCGCATGCGTCCGCTTCCATTCTCAGAAACCGCGCGCCCAGGGCATGAAAGGTCGATACCCAGACGCCGGAGCCCTGGACGAGATGGTCGACTCTGGAGCGCATCTCGCCCGCGGCCTTGTTGGTGAACGTGATCGCCAGCACTTCCCACGGCCGCAATCCCTCCCGGATGCGCCAGGCGATCCGGCGGGTGATGACCCGGGTCTTGCCGCTGCCGGCTCCGGCGACGACAAGCAGTGGCCCACCGGTGTGGGTCACCGCCTTGCGCTGGGCCTCGTTCAGGTCGCTGAGGATCGGGTCCATGCGCATGAATATCCCGAACATGGGTCGAGTGATCAAGGTTCGTGGAGGAGAACGGAATCAAACGAGAAGAACGCGCCTCCCGGGGGGCTGACGCGTTCCTCACTCACACGCCCGGGCAACCGTCTAGGCGTCGTCGATGTCGATTCTCGCGGAGAAATTCGGGCCGACGTTGAAGGTAGCAGTGGCTTCGATCGACGCCGGCGTCCCGGAGGGATTCACTCTCACCAGCACGACCGAGGCCGTCGTGCCCCGCAGCCCGGGCTTGCCAGCCAATCTGCCGGCGATCTCGCTCAGTTTGATCCCCGATCCTTCCGGCAGGGCAATCTGAGTGACGAAGTGCACCGTGTCGAGGGTGGTTCCCGATTCCGAGGAGCCGATCAGCAGGAACGCGAGCTTCAGACCCGGTTGGTTCGTGGGCAGCAATTCCATCGCCCCGCCACCGGAGATGCGGAAGCCGCCCTGAACCAAGGCCCGCTCGGCCTGGGATTCCAGGTTGACGCGCTCGCCATCGGCGACGCGGAGCACGATCCGGCCAGCCTCGAGTCCATCAGGCAGCGGATAGCCGAGGCCGATCAGGTGGTCGGGCAGGCCGTAGGGACCCCACTCGAGGATAGTCTCGCAGGCCGGTACGCTGAGCACTGCTTTGTGCGGGTCAGTGTACTGCTGGACAACATGTCCCTCGGGCGACATCAAGAACGTCAGCGTCTGGGATCCATCCGAACCGTCGTTTGCCGCGGCCGTGCCACCACCCCCGCCTCCGGCGCCGTCCCGCGATGGCATGTTGTACGGGGAGTCATTATCGCCGCCGGCCGCCAGCAGGGACGAAATAGGGAGAATCGTCACCACCGCCATGAGCCCAGCCAGCACCACGGCCAATCTCGACAGGCCCCGCCCAGACTGTTTGCTTATGGTTTCACCAGACATGACTGTCATCCAATCAGCGCCCACACCCGTTCACCTCTTATCCCGCGAACAGCATCGGGTAACGCCGCAACAGCTCAGTTCGGAAGGTTGCATGCTGAGCCAGCAGGGACCGGAAGACCTCCGCCTGCTCCAGCATGTCCCGGGCCCGCTCGACCATCTGGGGAAAGCGCTCCACCAGGTCGCCGAACGTCTCGGAAGATCGGTCGAATTTCCCCAGCTTGGCATGAAACATCGCCAGGCTGAGGAGCACGGTGAAAAATCTGGAGTCGTTGTCGAGGACGCCCTCGGTGACGATCAGGTCAAAACACTCGATCGCCTTCTCGTATTCCAGCCGGTAGGCATGGGCGTTTCCCATGGCCTGCAGCGTCATGACCCGCATCGACTTGGGCAAGTTCGGAAGGGATAGGAGTTTACGGTACTCCCGTAGCCCCTCCTCCGGCCGGTCCACGCGCACAAAGTAATACCCCAGGTAGATCCTGGCCTGAGGATGGCTGGGATTCAGGATCAGACACTCCTCCAGGAACCGCCGCGCGTTGTCCAGGGGATTGCGCCCGGTCTTGGAGCCGATCCGCCCTGCCCTCCGACCTCGGAAAAGCTGGTCCGCGCGGCGCATGGACTGTCCGACCTTGCGTGGGGACCCTCCCGCCTGCCGGGCGATGCCAGAGGATTCCTTGACCAGGCGACGCCCCTCGGCCCGGGATCGCTCGATCGACTCGGTCTTCTTGTGGAGATACGAAATCAATCGGGAATCGTTGCCCGCGTGGAAATACGCCTTTCCCAGCTCGTAGAGCAGTCCAGAAAGTCGATCGAGGTTGGTAGCGAGCAGGGAGCCGTTCAGCTTCTCGAAGAACGAATCCTTGTCGAAGGAGGAGAGCACTTCCTGGAATTCAGCCGCATCCTGATGAGCGCGAACCTGCCGGCGGAGCAAATCGACTGCCTGACCACAGCACTCGCACAGTTCCAGATGGATGAGCAGGGACTTCATGT
>JAZDLC010000366.1:0-5954 GCA_043802345.1 Planctomycetota bacterium
ACTCCGTCCGGCAGGGCGCGCAGCGATCCGTCGATCGCCAGCGGCGAGAGCGCCACGAGGCCGCCGGCGATCAGGGAGCCGGGCCAGCCTCCGAGGATGCCGCCGGCCAGGCCGGTGACCAGGATCGTCACCAGGCCGAACAGGAAGGCGAGCTCAAAGGCATGCGATGCGTCCCCTCCCGTCACCGCCAGCAGCGGAGCCGCCAGCAGCGGATAGCCGGGTGCGCAGCGAGGAGGCAGGGTGGTGCCGCCGATCGGAACGGCCAGAGTGAAGGAGTGTGCCAGCGACGCGCTGGCGAGACCGATCTGCAGCGCCTTCCCTCTCGGCCTGAGGTCGGCCCCGTCGCGGGAGGACTCCTGGCCGCGGATCGCGAACCCCAGCAGGACCAGGCCGACCAGCAGGATGGTCCGCGCCAGGATCTGCCTTCCGGTCACTTGTTGCGCTGTTCCCTTCCCATGGCGCGCAACTTCCCGAAGACGAACTCCTTGTACTCCGCCTCCATGGCTGCCCAATCCTCGTCCTCCTCCAGCATGAAGATCTCGCCAAACTTCACGCCGCCCCCTTCACCGCGGACTTCCGCCGCCAGGTACTCGTGGAACAGGTCCTTGTAGATCCCGTCCTGGTAGTAGTTCAGGAACATCACCAGTGCCCAGCCCTGCGCGTAGACGTAGCCGGTCAGGCGCTGGTTTTCGCCCTGTCCCTCCTGGCTGTTCTGGGCCTGCTTGAACGACCAGAAATCGAGGTGAACCAGGTCCTTCAGGCTGTACCCATCACCACTGAGCAGCGCCTGCTGGACGGCGGTGTACCGGCCTCCGATGAACTTCCCCAGAGTGAATTTCGTGATGAACTTCCCCTCCTCCTCCGAGTAGCTCAGCTTCCGCTCGTGGCCGCCCATGAAATCCGCGAACCCTTCCTGGATCCAGGGAGACTCGTTCGTCTGGGGCACATCCCACTTACGGGTGGCGTAGTCGATCAATTGATGCGTCCCCTCGTGGAACATCACCTGCCACAGGTCCGCCTGCCACCACTGGGTCAGGACTCCGGTTCCGGGCTGGTAGTAGCCACCCATGAACTCCTCGTTCGGGAGGTGGAGCTCCGGCTTTGCCTCCCGCATCTTCTTGTACGACTCCTTGCTGTCGTAGATCAGGACGACGATCGGCTCCGCGACCGGGTTGAGCTCCAGCATCTTGCCAAACTCCTCGTAGAAGACCCGGTAGAGGTTGCCGAAGATGTCGCCGTACGACTGCGCGATCGTTTCCCGGTCGATGTTCGGCTTGTACTCGTAGGCGATCAGGTACGGCGGTGGCACCTCGATGTCGCTCAGGTAGGCGAAGAACCCCTCCCCATACACCTTGTCGAGCCGGGCGATGACCTGCTTGACTTGAGTCCTGAAGACGACCCGGGCGGGATCGACCGCGGCAGGTTCCTCCTTCTCCTCGTCGGCGGCGAGGGCTCCTCCGGTGAGGGCCAGGAGGAGGATCGGGGAGAGCAGGTGGTGTCTGAGCGTGTGCTGCATGTTTTGACCTACGATGTCGGGGTCGTGACAGTTTAAGGGGAGGCGCCGGAAATCGCCTCCCAGTTCCGGTGGCAAGCGAGACGGGAAGGCGGCCCCGCCCCGCCGCGGCCGGGAGGTCACTCTGGCGCGGACCCGACCCGGTAGACGTTCACAGCGCCCTCCAGGGTCTGGTTCAGGATCTCTGCTACGATCCGAATCGCCGGGGGATGGGACTCAGATGTCAGGACATAGAATTTCCAGAGATTCTCGTACGACTCCTCGATGTTGGAAATCCGCGGGATCTGGTCCCGGAAGTCGGAGAGGGGCCGGATCCGGCCCTCGCCGGGGAAACGGACGTGGATCCTCGCCTCCTTCAGCTGCATGGAGCGGGCCGGGCAGTAGAGCATCACGTCCACCTCGTGTCCCAGGGCCCTGGCGGCTTCCTGTTCGAGGTGTTGCTCCATGTCGAGGCGTTCCAGATGGCGGCCGGGGGCAAAGAACCGCTCCAGGAGACCGGCCTGAACCGCCCGGTTCGCGTAGAGCGGGTAGACGCCGCACCGCTTGAGCAGTTGCCGCGACCGGAAGCGCCGCGTCAGCCGCCGGGCCCTCTGGGCGGCCGCTTCGTCGCCATACTCCAGCGACTCGAGAAACGAGATCAGGCTGTCGTCGGTCCGGCCCAGGAAGTCGGCTTCGGTCGCGCCGCCGTGGAACAGCGCCAATTCCACCGCCTTGGCCACCAGGGCTCCGGCGGCGATCTTGGCATGGTGGTAGTAGACCCTCTCGGAGAAGTAGTAGCGCGCCTCGAGCATGCGCATGATCTCGGACAGCACATCCTCCCGGACCAGGCCTCGCTTCGACACATCGATGTAGAGATTGCCGCTCCTCCGGTCGACCCGGAACGACTGGATGAGCCTGGGGTCGTAGGAGAGTTCGAGTCCGGTGTAGTAGGCGTCCCGCTTGAGGTAGTCGAGGATGTCCGCGCAGATCGTGTCGCTGATGATCTGGCTCCAGTAGCGCGGCACGCGGTCCTTCCCGGGCCCGGCCCCCAGGATGCCCAGCACGTCCTCCAGCGCCCCGATCCCGGCCAGCCTCTCGCCGAGGACTCCCTGCCGGATTCCCTGTTCCAGGCGGGCCGGGGTGTCGTGCCGCTGGAAGAGACCGGTCTGGTCCTCGATGTTGTGGCCGAACGGGATGTGGGTGACATCGTGCACCAGCGCGGCGATCCGGATCAGCCGTTCCTCTTCCGGAGAGACCCCCTGGCAATCGGTGGTTGAGTGGAGGCGGTTCCGTTCGATCGCCTCGATCATCCGGCTCGCCATGTGGCAGGTGCCGATCATGTGCTCGAACCTGCTGTGCGTCGCCCCCGGGAAGACGAGATAGGCGGTCCCCAACTGCCGCACTCCCCGCATCCGCTGGACCTCCGGCGTGTCCAGGATCGACAGCTCCTCCCGTGTCAGGTAGATGTCCCCATGCACCGGATCCCGAATCACCGTCTGTCGCCTGGAAGATCTCATCGGTTCACACCGGACGAGAATCTACGCCCGGACGGGATTCCCGCCAGAAGAACTTCCCGGAATCAGTTGGTTGCCTCAGCCGTCCAGCGCTTCGGACATCCGCTCGGTGATCCGCACGACCCGGCCGCTGGCAAACGTCAGGGCGGTGACGTAGAGCGTCGGGGCGCCGACCGCGTCGAATCCCCGGGCTCCGAACTGCCACTCCACGTGGTCGTCCGATCCGAACAGGATGCACTCCGGCTGCCCGGTTGTTTCCCGGACTTCCGGCGGGGTCATGCCGAGTCGGACCTTGGGAGCCGCGACGCGTCCACTTCGGTACACGACCTTCCTGGGAACCACCATCTGCGGGCGGTCGTTCGGTTCGGCCTCCTGCTTGGCGACCGGTTGCTTGACAACCGGCTTCCGTGGGACCGGCCTTTTCGTAGCCGTCTTCCCCGATCCCGCCTTCTTCCGGGCCGGGCTCCGCGGGCCCGCCTGAGCCGGTTTCTTCCCCGGCGCGGGTTTGCTCCCGGCGGCGGGGGAGCACCTCGTGATCTTGCGAGTCGTGCGCTTGGCAGCCTTCACCACCATGCGGTCCTCCGGGTTCGGTATTGGGTCGAACGATGACCAGCCTCTCATCGGGCGGAACCGGGTTCGGCCTTGAGATAAATCCGGCAAGATCGCCCCCCCGTGAGGAACAGGGGGGGCGGGTCCGCGGGGATCAGAGCGAGAGGAACTCGGTCGTGGTCACCCAACCGGTCGGAAGGGCGAAGCGGATCGGCTGCGCCGAGACGCCGATGCCGATGGTGGCAAGGTGGTTCGAGCCGGTCGGTTGGAGCAGGATCTCACTCCTGATGGCGGCGCTCATGACCAGCCCGTTGATGCCGATATTCGGGATCAGGTTGAAGCTGGTGCGGCGCGCGCCATAAAGGGACGGAATCGAGATCAGCGACCCGTTCGGATCGTCGAAAGTGGGCGGCAGGATTCGCGGGAAGTTCGGCACTCCCGACGGGTTGGAAAAGAGTTCGACCTGCTTCTGGCCCAGTTCACCGAAGGGAGCCGTCAGGATCGATGCCATGCCGTCACGGAACACGTTCCCCACGAACGACATCCCGCTCAGGATCGAGCCGGCGGCCGCGTCCCGCGGACTGAAGATCGACGGGAAGATGATCGAGCGGTAGGGAGAGGTCGGATTCTGGACCACCACGTGCGGGGAGGTGTAGGCGTTCACGGCCACGGTTGCGGGGACGTCGAGAACCTCGATGCCGGGAACCGCCGGATTCGCGATGCCGGAGAAGTGGCTGGTGCAGGCGACCACACGGGTGCCGTCATGGGTCCAGATCGGCCGGTCCATGCCCCTGACGTCGATCCGGCCGCCCAGCGGACCGGGGACGGCCAATAGACCGTCGGCCGTGCCCGCGCCCAGCGGATCGAGCGGCGAGTAGATGATGTTGATCTTCTCGGCTCCGTCCGGAGGAGTGTTGATGAATGGAGGGCCCATGCTGCTTTCGAAGGCCACGCGGGTGCCGGAGACGGCCGGAGTGGCAAACGGCTCGCCGCAGTCGTCGGGACAGTCGATGATGGAAGTCACGGCGGCCGCCGCGCCCAACATCTTCACCACCCCGACGGCGGCCGGCTTGATGTAGAACGCTCCCGGCGGCGGTTCGCGCAGCAGATAGTAGACGTAGGTGTCAAGGTCGTTGCTCACCACCGCCAGTTCTTCGGTGCCGACAGACGGTACCCAGGTCTTTGTCGGATTGCTGGTGACCAGGCCGAAGCTGTCGGACTCCATGGCGCCGGTCTTGTCCCAGCAGAGCCAGCCGGCTTCCGTCGGCGCTCCGGCCACGTCGAACTGGCTGGTTCCGATGACCCAGCTCACGCCGCCGGCACGGTTGAAGCGGGCCGGGTTGGTGGTCGGCGCGGCCGGCGCGGAGGACGCGAACTGCACCGTGCTCATCTGCGGCGAGCTGGCCGCGAGCTGAATCACGTGAACTCCCAGGGTCGTGGGCACATGCAGCGTGTCTGCCTCCTCTTCCACGCCGATCCGGTTCACGTAGGCCGCCGGCGGTCCGGAGAGGGTCAACGTCGGCGGATTCAGCGGCAGCAGGTTGCCCACGGTCCCGAACGAGAAGCCTCGCAGCGTGGTGGTGCCGTTGCCGGCGTCTTCCACGGCGAACACGTACTTGAGAGATTCGTCCACCGCCAGGTCGTATCCCGCCGGGTTGCCGGTGGGGAAGAGAAGCGACGTGATCGGCAGGCCGGCCCGGCCGTCGATCAGGTGGATCGACCCGTTGCCGACCGCGTTCCCCATCGGCGTCATGAAGACACCAGGCTGCACATAGAGGATCTGCACCTCGAGCGCGCCCTGGATCCGCCGCCGGTGGGCCCAGCGGGAGGGGACCGCGTTGACCGCGGGTCCGATCGGCACCGGCGAAGTCGAGTATTGAGGGGCCACCGCGTACGGCTGCGAGACGCCGGCGGTGGACGAGGCATAGACCAGCTCGAGGCCGTTGGTGCCGGACAGCGGAAGCTCCTGGGCAAGGGAGGGCGTTGCCAGAAGTACGAGGAGCAGCAGAGACTTGCAAGCGATGAAACGCTCTCGAACGGGCATGACCAATCTCCGGGAAGCAGGGCTGAGTTCGCGAGTCCAGCATAGCACAACAGGTGCCAGAAATCAGATTGGCCACGATCGACGCATGGCCTCGATTCGCCTCGCGTCGTGACGGGACATCGTTGCGCCGGCGTTACCAGGCGCTCTCGATGTCACGGTCTGGTAGCCATGCTGTGCTCTTCGTGCTGCTTGCCTGCGAATTCTCCGCGGCACGCGCAGGTTCTCCCGTACCCGTGTTCGTTCTCGTTCTCGTTCGCGTTCTCGTTCAGTCTGAGCGGCTTGCGTCCAGGGTTGGGCTGGAGGTTGTGGGTGGCTCTCGGGCGTGCTTCCTGGGCGGGCCAGGACCTGGGGGGGG
>JAZDLC010000367.1:0-12649 GCA_043802345.1 Planctomycetota bacterium
CAGGATGCCGGCCAGCAGCAGCATGCACCCCTGCATCAGGTCGGTCATGATGACCGACGTCTGTCCTCCAAAGGTGACGTAGATCGCCGACACCGAGGCGATGATGATCGCCGACGTGAGCACTTCCCAGCCGAGCAGCGCGTGGAGCACGGTCCCCATGGTGTAGAGGTTCACGCCGATGTAGCTGATCAGGTAGATCAGCACCGACAAGGTGGCAAAGAAGCGCACCTTCGAGTTGAAGCGCCGCCCGAAGTACTCCGGCACCGACGTGATCCGCGAGAAGTACAGGATCGGCAGCCAGCCGAACAGCAGCAGCGGCATCAGCGCCCAGTCGTTCAGGTAGGTCTGGCTCGACGCCATTCCGTAGCTGTACGCGGCCTGGCTGTACTTGACGAAGGAGTAGGAGCCGACCAGCGTGGCGACCAGGCTGAAGGAGATCAGCCACCAGGAGAATCGTTGCCCGCCGAAGAAGAAATCCCTGGTGGTCTTCTGGCGCCGCCCGAAGTAGATGCCCACCGCCAGGATCATCACCAGATAGAGCCCCATGACCGCGTAGTCGATCGGCTCGCCGACGGTCCGCCCGGCCCTGGCCTTTGCCTCCCCCTGGAACGGCACGGCCGGCGCCTCCGACATGGGGGCGTACTGCAGGTATCCCTGGATCACCATGAAGAAGAGCAGTCCGCCCACCATGATCAGCAGGTTGCGGAGGCCCGGCCCGCTCAGCCCGATGTAGCCGTTCCTTACCCCGACCAGCAGCCCCAGCAGGAAGATCACCAGGCCGACACCGTACTGATAGAGGTAGGGATCCATCCGTCCTCAGCTCCGCCGGGGCAGCGCCGTCAATATCCTTCCCAGCTCCCCGATATCACGCACCACCAGGTCGGGCGCCAGATCAGCCTCTCCGGTCTGCTCCGGCGTGGTCTCTCCCGAAAGCACCAGAATCGACCGTGCACCGGCGCGCCGCGCCATCTCCATGTCGGTGGTGATCCGGTCTCCCACCATGGCGAGCTGAAAAGGCCGCAGCTGGTGACGAGCAAGGACTCCCGCGAGCATCGCCGGATCCGGCTTCCCCAGAGTCCTGTCCGGCTGGCGGCCGGTCGCCTCCTCGAGACACCGGCAGAGCGACCCGCAGTCGATCAGCAACGTGTCCAGGTCGGTGGGGCAGATCTGATCAGGATGGGTGGCGACGAAATCGCAGCCCCGTTCGATCCAGTAGGCGCCCTTGCAGAGCCGCGCGAAGTCGAGCTCCGGATCGTACCCCACGATGACGGCGTCCGGCTCATCCGCGGCATCTTCTGAGACGATCTCGAAACCGGCGGCGCGGAATTCCTGCATCAGACCGCTGGTGCCGACGATGAACAGCCGCTTCAGATCGGCGCGCTCCTGCTTCAGGTAGGCGATCGTCGCCAGGCCGGAAGTGTAGATCTGGTCACGCGCCGCATCGATTCCCATGCCGCGGAGGTGCTGCTGGTACTGCTCGACCGAGCGCGAGGAGTTGTTGGTGATGAAGGTGGTTCCGATGTTCAGCCGGTCGAGCTGCTTCAGGAACGGCACCGTGAAGGGGAAGACTCGAGAGCCGATGTACAGCGTTCCATCGAGGTCGAACGCAATGTGCCGCAGATCGCGCAGGAAAGATGGCAGTGCTTCGGTCATTTGGTCTGGTCAGGTGGTTCCGCGTGTTCCTTTTGAGAGGGCAGAGTAGCAGGCCAGCCCCGCGGTTGGCCATTCGATCTCGGGCGATGGAGTGGCGAATCGGGTGGCTCCCACCCTGGCGCCACACTACGTTGGAGGGCAATCTGTATCGGAGGTCCCAGATGTTCCACGCTCCTCTCCGTTCAGTTGCCCTGGTCGCGGTCACGGCTGTCGTCTGCGCGAAAGGCGCCCTCGCCAAGGGGGATTATCCGGTTCGCCCGGTGCCGTTCACCCAGGTGCGCTTCGCCGACGCCTTCTGGGCGCCGCGACTGGAGACGAACCGTACGGTCTCCATTCCCGGCGCCTTCGCCAAGTGCGAGGAGAACGGGCGGATGGACAACTTCCTGCTCGCCGCCGGCAAGCTGAAGGGGGAGCACCGGGGGAGCTTCCCCTTCGACGACACCGATCCGTACAAGATCCTCGAGGGAGCGTCGTATTCGCTCGCGGTCCATCCTGATGCGGAGCTGGAAACGTACCTCGACGAGCTGATCGAGATGATCGCGGGCGCCCAGGAGGAGGACGGCTACCTCTACACCGCGCGCACCAACGGCGCCGAGCACCTCCGCAACTGGTACGGTGACGAGCGCTGGGAGAAGCTCGCCGGCAGCCACGAGTTGTACAACGCCGGCCATCTGTACGAGGCGGCCGTGGCCCACTTCCTCGCCACCGGCAAGCGCACGCTCCTTGACGTGGCGATCAAGAACGCGGACCTGATCGCAGCGACCTTCGGTCCCGGCAAGGTGGAGAAGCCGCCCGGCCACCAGGTGATCGAGATCGGGCTCGCGAAGCTGTTCCGGGTCACCGGGGACGGGAAGTACCTGCGGCTCGCGAAGTTCCTGCTCGACGAGCGGGGACGTCCCCACAATCGCGAGCTGTGGGGACCGTACAACCAGGATCACCTGCCCGTGGTCGAGCAGACCGAGGCGGTGGGACACGCGGTGCGCGCCTCCTACATGTACGCCGGCATGGCGGATGTGGCGGCGTTGACCGGGGACGAGGAGTACCTGCGCGCGATCGACGCCTTGTGGGAAGATGTCGTCACCAGGAAGATGCATGTCACCGGCGGCATCGGCGCCCGTGCTTCGGGCGAGGCGTTCGGCGACGCGTACGAGCTGCCCAACCTCACCGCGTACAACGAGACCTGCGCCGCCATCGGCAACGCGATCTGGAATCACCGGCTGTTCCTGCTGCACGGAGACGCCAGGTATCTCGATGTCCTCGAGCGCGTGCTCTACAACGGCGGCCTGTCGGGAGTGTCGCTCTCCGGGGACCGGTTCTTCTACCCCAACCCGCTCGAATCGCGCGGCAACGACGAACGGAGTCCCTGGTTCGGCTGCGCCTGCTGTCCGGGGAATGTGACGCGCTACATTCCCTCGATCCCCGGCTTCGCCTATGCCCCATGCCGGCGACCGGCTGTACGTCAACCTCTATGTGCAGGGTGGCATGAAGGCGGAGATGGAGGGGGGACGCGTATCGCTCGAGCTGACCACGGACTATCCCTGGAAGGGCGACGTCCGGATCGTCGTCGAGACCGAGCAGGAACGGGACTTCACGATCTGCCTCCGCATCCCCGGCTGGGCCCGTGGCGAGGCCGTTCCGGGCGATCTGTACCGGTTCATCGACCGGGAGCGGCAGGCGGCGGCGATCCGCGTGAACGGCGAGAAGATCGCCTACCTGCTGGATCGGGGATTCGCCACGCTGCGCCGGAGCTGGAAGACAGGAGATGTGATTGACCTGCATATGGACATGCCGGTCGAGAGGGTCCTGTGTCACGAGAAGGTCGTCGAGAATCTCGGCAAGGTCGCGCTGCAGCGCGGGCCGCTCGTCTACTGCGTCGAATGGCCCGACGTTTCGAGCGGCCACGTGCTGAACCTGCAGCTCGTGGACGAAGCGGGCCTTTCTCCGGAACACCGCCCCGGCCTGCTCGGTGGCGTCACGGTTCTAGAGGGCCTCGCGACGGCCTGGACCGCCGGCGAAACCGCGAGCGACCCCCTCGGCGAACCGGTGCCGATCATGGCCATCCCATACTACGCCTGGGCGCACCGCGGCAAGGGCGAGATGGCGGTTTGGCTCGCGCGCGAACGCAAGGCGGTGAGGCCGCTCCCCGTGCCGACGATCGCCTCGGCGGCGCAGCTCACCTCCTCGGGCGGCACCAATCCCGGCGCCATCAACGATATGGTCGAGCCAGCGAGCTCGATCGACCATTCGCACCCCTTCTTCCACTGGTGGCCGAAACTCGGCTCGCTCGAATGGGCGCAGTACGAATTCGCGCAACCCAAGACGATCTCCGGAGTCGAGGTCTACTGGTTCGATGACATCGCGATGGGGCGCGACTGCATGACTCCCCTGTCGTGGCGTCTCCTCCATCTTGACGGCGACGTCTGGAAGCCGGTCACCGGCGCGAGCGGCTTTGGCACAAAGAAGGACTGCTACAACGTGACGACTTTCGACCCCGTCACCACCGCCACGCTGCGCCTGGAGGTGCAGCTCCAGGAAGGCTGGTCCGCCGGCATCCACGAGTGGAAGGTCCAAAAATAGAACCTCGCATTGGCCGGGCGCATACCTTCCGGCTGAAGACGGTCTCGAAGACACGAACAGGTAGAGCCGCTTCGCCTGACGGTCCCCCCCGTTCAGATTTCCCGCAGGCCGTCCTGCCATGGTACGACTTTGACATCGCCAAACCGGTAGGCCCTGGGAGTGGTACAGAAACAGAACAGCTTCGCGGTCGGATTCTCCGAGCGGAATGAGCGCAGTCCCCGCATGTCGGCTTCGGTTGGGGCCGAATCCGATTTGATCTCGATGGCGCACGGAGGGTCCGCGGGGCCGCGCGCGAGAATCAGGTCGACTTCGCGACCCGAGTTTGTTCTCCAGTAGTACAAGCGGTAGCCAAGATCTTCGTAGTCGTTTCTGCGCTGCACTTCGTTGACCACGAGCGTCTCGAAGAGCTTGCCATAGCGGTATGTGTGCGGTCTGAGTTCGCTGCGAATCTCACCCCGGATGGCATTCAGAACGCCGCAGTCGAAGAAGTAGTACTTCGGGCTCTGGCGCAGTTGCTTGCGGATGGAGTGGCTCCAACCATCCACTCGCAGCGCGACCAGCGTATCCACCAGGATGGAGAAGTACTCCTGGACCGTCTTGGAGGAGACCCCGGCAGCCCGGCCCAGCTTCGCATGGTTGACCGGCTCGCCATTGATCTGACCCGCGAGGTCAAGGAAACGAATGAAGCTCTCCGACTTGCGGACCAGGGCTTCGACAAGGATCTCCTCTCGCAGATAGGTGTCGACGTATGCGGTGAGGGAACGAACGGGAGAGCTGTCCTCGAGGTAGATCGCCGGGAGGGAGCCGAAGCTCAACGCTCGCTGGAGATCCAGATCCACCTCGCTCGACGAGAGTGGATGGAGCATGAGCGTCCATGCGCGTCCCGCCAGCAGGTTTGCCCCTCCCCGCCTGAGCTTCCTGGCGCTCGAGCCGGTCAGGAGGAAGCGGACCTTCGGCTTGTGTGCCTCGATGAGACCATGCACCTCGTCGAGCAGGGCCGGGAACTTCTGAACTTCGTCCACGAGGACGGTCAAGGTGCCGTCTCCGATGGCATGTTCGACCTCGCGCCGAAAGAGCGTCAGGTCCGTGACATACCTCCGGTATACATCCAGGTTGAGCAGGTTGATCGCCAGGCCACCGCCAGAGGCCTCGAGAAAGCGCTGCGCGAGATAGGTCTTGCCGACACCGCGGGGGCCGAAAAGAAACGCGGAGCGTGTCTCACCGAGGATCCGCCACAGGTCGAGCTGACGTTGGATCATGATCCTAATTTATAGTATATTTTTGGAATATGGTCCAGCTTTCCACGCCTGTTGCAGACTTCTCCCAGATCAAAGACGGACCCGGAAGTCCGGATTCTGGATGCAGAAGGAGGCCCGGTTCGTCCGCCTACAGGCTCCGCTCCTTGCCGGAGACGATGACGCGCTGGACGTCGATCTCTCCCGTTTTCACGTCCAGGTAGGGCTGACCCCCCTTCAGGCCGACGGTGCCGAAGCCGGTCTCCGTGGAGAGGAAGCTGCGGAAGTTGTTGCCGACCTTTGAGTCGATGTAGAGCGTCTTGTCCACGGCGTCGTACCGCACTCCGGTGAGCCCCTGGATGAGACCGTAGCTGGAGAGGGCACGGGCGTACCAGTGCCCGCACTCGTACTCGTTGAACGGATTGCGCACCCGCCCGTCGTACCGGTCGCGGCAGAGGCGCACCACCTCCAGCCCTTCCTCGACCAGGCCTTCCAGCATGAGATGCGAGGCGACCTGGTACTCGATGCCGGTCCAGACCTCGTCACTGTAGACGAACGGGATGCCGAGCTTCCCTCCGCGAGGCCAGGTGCAGAGCAGCAGCCCGCCCTCATGTCCGAGGGCGAAGGAGGGGCGCTGCGGATTGGCGTGATCGGAGAGGTCGTGCTTCAGGTTGTGCTCGTGGATCGCGGCGAGGTTGCTTCTCACTTTCTCGGTGTCGACGAGCTCCTGCTCGAGGCCGCACATCCGCGCGATCCAGAAGCCGAGCACCCCGTCCGAAAGACAGCCGGTGCCGTACTGGTACTTCGGCCCCTGCGTGTTGAGGGCGGCGATGACGTCGGCATACCCCGATCCGTTCGCCGAGGCGTCGAGCGGGCGGAACTCGGCGTTCAGCCCCTCGGTCTGGATCTTCTGGAAGAAGTACTCGCCGTTGTAGAGCTCGGTCTCCAGATAGGCGCGGCCCGCCGCGGCCAGTTCCTGGTAGCGAGAGACCTCCTCACCCAGGGCAGAGCCCATCTCGGCCGCGGCGATGAGCGCTCCCAGGTAGAAGCTGGAGCAGTGTCCGTCCGGGCCCCAGTACTCGATGTCGTAGGTGTTGTGATGCGGCTCCTCGAGCACCCCCACGCCTCGCGGATCCCAGGTGGCGATGCAATACTCGAGGCTCTGCTTCACCGCGGGCCACATCGACCTGAGCCACAAGGTGTCGCCCGAGATTCGCCACTCCCGGTAGGCCTTCATGATGCCACCGAGTTGACCGTCCGCCGCGGCATGGTAGGTGTGAGCGACGGGGCGGATCGGCAGGCAGGAACGGAACGTCTGGTGGCCCTCCTCGTTCTGGCTCACGAGGAACTCGGTCTCGCGCAGGGATCGCTCGAGATCGGGAAAGAGATGCGGAATCGCCTGGGCGTAGTTCCAGACATGGGTACAGGAGCCGTGGCAGCAGCCTGTGTTGTCGGAGCACCCCTCGAAACACCACAACTTCCCGTCGCACTGGCGCAGCACCGTCGGCGACTTGAGAATGGTCAGGTTCGCGGCGACCGCCTCCACGACTTCGTCCGGCAACGTCGTGTCGTAGAAGGCATCGCGGAACAGCGCGGATCCCTGGCGTAGTTCGCCATAGTCGCTTCGCCAGTAGTCCGTCAGCTCGTCCAGGCTCGCAAAACGACCGGCATACCAGGGCTTGTAGTAGGGGGACGGACAGCAGGCGCTCTCCGTGACCGGTTCTGGCGCGGGGGGGCCCTCCGCGACCCAGTCGCCGAACTCCTTCCCCTCGAAGTCGTGCAGCACTGTTCCGGCCGCGGTCGTGAACTCCAGGACGTCCGAGAACGCCTGCTCGGCGGACACGATCAGATCGACGTTGATGTGCCCCCAGGCGCCTTCTTCCCGATCGGCGATCCTGATCCTCGCCTTCCTGCCCACGAACTCCGCCACGTCCCACGCGCTCGTCTCGAGCGCTTCACGGTCCTTTCCGGTGGCGGAGCGCACGACCTTCCCGTCGACCAGGAACTCCAGGCAGGTCTTGCCCGCATGATTCCCGCCGCCGATGAGGAAACAAAGGAAGGGGCGTTCCACGGTGAATTCCGGCGAGGTGAGGGTGCCGGTCAGGCCGTCGCCTGAAGGGTCAAACGTGTTGACCAGTCCCTTTCCCTGGAAGCCGGACACCTCCTGCTGGCCCGGTGCCGCGCCCGCGGACGGGCCGGCTCCGAAAGCAGGCCCGGAAGCGGACTTTGGCTCGTCCTGCCCCAGACGCAGCCGCGTCTCCGGCACGTACCAGGCGATCATGAGCCGGACGGTCCGCTCCGCGCCCGGCGCCACCTCGATCGGGACGAAGAGCGAGGCGCCGGGAGCACTCCCGGCCGGCGGCGGGTTCTCCACGAGAGCGCCCTCCTGGATGTTTCTCCAGGCCAGGGTCACGGCGTCCCACCACCCCCCCTTGAACCAGCAGTGATCCACCACGGCGCGGTCGTCATCGACGAAGACGGCATAGCTTCCCTGGTACTCCGGGTGCTCCGGTGTGCCCTCCTGATGGAGCACGAACCCGCCCTCGATCGGCAGCACCGTGCCGCCCGCTCCGCCGATCGCCATGAACTGCTTCGTGTGGTACGAAAACACCGCCTCGATGGTCCTGGCGGTGTTGTTCGTGAAGCGGTACTCGAGCGCCCCCACCGGCAAGCTCGAAGCATCGGCGTCGCCCGGCACGAAGGGGCTCCACCCCGTGATCTCCACGCCGAGCGGAATTTCCTCGTCCTCCAGCGTCACCGTGGCGAACGGAAAGCGCGCGAGGAAGGTCGCCTCATCGAACCGCGGCAGCCCATAGCTTGCGCCTGCCGCGCCGTTCCCGGTCTGCTCTGATCCAAACACCTTCCACCCCGGCACCGGCCCCTCCAGCACCTTCGCGGTATTCTCCTTCTCCCCTTTGATGCAGAGCGCGGCGAAGGAACACGGCTCGTTGAAGACCTGCATCTGGTTCCGGACAGACACGTGCGAGATCGCCCCCGTCCCCTCCAGGCAGACCATCCCCGCCCCGATGCCGCCGATCGGGAACGCGACGCGGTCGAGGTATCCTCCGGTGTATGGTCCGTCATACGGTCGCTTCGCCTCTCCAGACGGCTGCGCTCTCACCACACCACAACCACCTGTGACCAGGGGAAGGAAGAGGAGCCACGCCATTCCTGAGACCATGCCCGCGGATCTTGAGTTCTTCATGCTGTCTCCTTCGGTCTCCGGTTGAAACGTCCGATGCTCACGAATGGCCGTGCTCGCAGACCGTCGAGAAAGCGGGCGGCACGCGTTCCTCGCTACTCCTGCGGAAGAGCCTCGAGAAAAGCCCGGGCCACATCCTCGGCAAACAGCTCGAGTCCGATCCCGTCGAAGTGACAGACATCGAAGTAGATCGGCTCGCTCACATCGACGAACAGTCGCGAGCTGTCGTGAAAGTGAACTCCCGCCTCGAGAAGTCGCGGGGCGGCCGCGCGAAATTTCGGATAGCCCAGCCACGCACCTTTGATCCAGCTTTCCGCGCCGATGCTCTTTTTCCGCTCCTCATCGGTGATCGGCTTGGCCCCCTCGTCATGGAGAGTCGGCTGCAGCACATGCAGGTAGGGGATCGAGTAAAGGCGACACGTCGCATCGATGCTGCGGGAGGCCGCCACCCAGGACTCGGTCACAAAGTCGAGCGCCTGCTCGATATCGGTCTCTCGCCCGAACCTGGGTCCCCGCACACCGTCATCCGTCGCCTCCTCCTGGCTCCCACCGATGCTCTGGAAATACTGGTCATAACCCATGCTGTAGTGTCTCTGGTACCTGCGAATCCGGGCCAGGGCCAGATTCCCCAGGGCCGCACTCCAGTCGAGATGAAGCAGACGGGAAAGCTCGGAGGTCTCGCTGATCTTTTCTCGAACCTTCAGCACGAAGTACAGTTTCTGAGTCTGCTCGCGTGACAGGCTCCCCGACCTGGTCACGAACAACCAGTGTGACCAGGATGGATACAGCGGAAAAACCGAGTGCTCGAAGTTGTTGAGACCGAGGGCGGCCTCGTTGAAGCCATCGATGTTGATGACGGCATCAGGCCTGACGCCGGCGGAGATGATGTAGCCGAACTGGGCCGCCTGCTGGGGTTGCTTGAAACCACCCCGCGCAAATTCCACGAGCCGGATCTCTCTTCCCGCGAACCGTGGATCCTGGAGCAGCACTTCCTTGAATCGGTCGGCGCAGAGGGTCGCGAAGCGTCCGGCAACCGAACCGCCCAGGACGGCAATATCGTACGTTTCCTGGTCTTGCTTGCTCCCGGTGCGGAGACGTTCCGCCTCGAGCTGCAGCAGACTCCCCTGGATTTCGAATCCAGTAAAAGGGTGCAGGACCGTTCCGCCGCCGCTCGAAGTCTGCTCGTCCTTCTTGGCCTCCGGCATCGGCAGCAGGTCACCCACGGCGCTCTCGATCTGCCGGATCGTATCCCGGATCTGCGCGGGCGACCACTCACCTCCGGTGAGGATCAGGTAGACCCGGAAGAGCGTGTCGATGGAGCAGAGTGCCACCAGACCCACCGCTCCCAGGAGAAGCAGCTTTCTGGTCCGGCTGAGTTGGCTCCCTTGCGGCGTGTCGGGGTTCATCCGTCCCCCCTGGGTCTCCCCGACGCTCTGGCCCGAGCCGTTGACCACATTGCCACACCCGCGGTGAAAAATCCTGACCTCAGGGCCGAATGTTAACTAACAGGCGCGGTGATGGAAGTTACTACAGGACAAGATTTACGAACAGGGGCGCGTCATTCCCAAGGCGTCCGGCCTCCTATCCCGTCTGGTGCTCGTTCTCCTTCTCGACCTTCTCCCTCTTCACGAGCTGATACTCGTATTTCGAGTTGGTGGGAGCGTAGCGCAGGAAGCCCTCGGTGCATTCAGGGCAGTGCCATTCGAGCAGAGCGCTCATGCTGACGTTGTAGTGGATCAGCATGTTGTTGTTCTGATTCACGTAAATCTCGAAACCACATTCCCTCTTGTCGCAGCGGAATTTCAACAGGGTCAGATGCGTACTCTTCATCAGTGATGGTTCCGTTCGTATGGACTTCCCGGTCCGCGGTGTCTCGGCTCAATCGCTGCGGCTTCTCTTGGTCTACGCGGGAACTTCGTTGTGGTTGGGGCAGCTGCCTGCCAAGAAGAAGATCGGCCTGTTAGACGCTCAACACCCGAACAACCTTCCAGCACCGACATTGAATCCCGAAATCGGCGGTCTGTCAAAGGCTTATTCCAGTTCGCTGCACTTAAAGCTCTGTACCACAGCTGTTTAGCGCGTCATCTTCGCTGGCCGGTGGGCGATGATTCGGTCCCCTTCGATCGCGGAAAGTGTTTCCTTGGTCACATCCCCCGTCGGGTAGTTCCCCGTGAAGCAGGCGTTGCAAAAAGCCGTCAGCTCGTCGTTTCCTTCCCGGGTGGCGTCCTCCAGGTCCTCCAGGTCCTGGTACACCACCAGGTCGGCGCCGATCGCCTTGGCGATGCCCGCGAAGTCCCGATCCTTGGCGATGAACTCGTTCTTGGTGGACATGTCGATGCCGTACACACAGGGGAACCGGAGCGGTGGGGAGTAGGAGGCGAAGTAGACCTTCCTCGCCCCGGACATTCGGGCCAGGCTCACGAGCTGCTTTGAGGTATTGCCCCGCACGATCGAGTCATCCACCAGCAGGACATCCTTCCCCTCGAACTCGATCTGGATCGGATTCAGCTTGGCCCGGATGGAACTCCTCCGCTCGACGTCGTTCGGCATGATGAACGTCCGGCCGATGTAACGGTTCTTGACGAATCCCTCCCGGTACTTGATTCCCAGTTCCCGGGCCATCGACATGGCCGCGGTGGTGGCCGATTCGGGGATCGGGATGATCACGTCGGCCTTGACGCCTGTCTTTTGCCACTTCTCCGCCAGTTTCTGCCCCAGGCGCAACCGCGTCTTGTAGACCGAGACCTTGTCCAGAAACGAGTCCGGTCGTGCGAAGTAGACATACTCGAAGAGACAGGGATGGTGGCTGTTCTCCACCAACCGCTTGCGGGTCACCTGGCCTTGTGCATCAATGAAAACGGCTTCCCCGGGAAGGATGTTCGTGATGCGGTGATAGTCGAGCAGGTCCGGGACCACGCTCTCCGAGGCCAGGCAGTAGGAGGTTCCCGTCTCCTCGGCCCTCTCCGCCATCAGGATCGGCTTGATCCCCAGCGGGTCCCGAAACGCGAACAACCCCTGGCCAGCGACCATCCCCACGACCGAATAGGCGCCCTTCAGCCTGGAGTAGCACCCGGTGATGGCCGCGAACAGCAGCTCCTTGGAAAACGGTTCGGGGCGGCGGCGATCCAGCTCGTCGGCCAGCACGTTCAGGATGATCTCCGCATCGCAGGTCGAGTTGATCAGTCGCCGATCGGTCTTCTCGAGCGATGAGCACAACTCATGGAAGTTGATCAAGTTGCCGTTGTGCGCCAGGCAGATCCCGAAGGGGTGGTTCAGGATGAACGGCTGGGCGTTCTCCTCTCCACCGCCGCCGACCGTGGGATACCGAACATGCCCGATGCCCACCTTGCCGGTGAGGATCTGGGCGTCCTTCTCCTGGAAGACGTCCCGGACCAGCCCCGCGCCACGCTTCAGGTGGAAGCGCGTGTCAAAGGTCCCAATCCCCGCTGCATCCTGGCCCCGGTGCTGGATCGCGATCAGGCTGTCGCAAATCTCAGCAAAGACGTTCCCCCCGGGCTTGATGATGCCGATGAATCCACACATGAGCTTCTCACGGTTCCAGAGAGGCTTCGGGACCTTTAGAGCAGCTCGATCTCGCTTCTCTTGCAGTCCCGCTCGCAGTAGTAGCAGCGTAGCCGTACCGGCTCGGTTTCGAGGACCAGAAAGCGGGTCTTGATCTGTTCGTTGTTCGAGATGCAGGAGGGGTTCTGACAATGAACCACTCCCTCCATCTCCTCTTTTAGCTCGGGTCGGAACTTTGAGACAATCTTGAACTCGCGAATGATGGAAAGTGTCGCCTCGGGCGAAAGAATGGCGATCTTGTTCACCTCGGTCTGGGTCAACTCCCGGTTCTCGATCTTGATCAGGTCCTTCCGGCCCAGCTTCTTGGAGTCCAGGTTCAACCCGATCTCCACCGTCCCTTCGGTCAGGAGCCCCAGCACCTTCAAGACCTTCAGTCCCGAGCCTATTCGCAGGTGGTCCA
>JAZDLC010000368.1:0-2228 GCA_043802345.1 Planctomycetota bacterium
GAGGAGCAGGAAGGGGCGGAACTCCCGCAGGGACGAGACAACCTGCCCGTCCTCGCCGCGCGAGAAGATTCGGATCCGGTCATCTCCCTCCAGCTCGAAGGCGAGCAGACGTGGCGTGGAATCGTGACCGAACAGCACGGGGTTCGCGTGGAAGGCGGGGACGGTCGGCATCATGGGTGCGCGTCGCTCCGGGGCGCCGGAGCATCCTGAGATTGGTTCGGCGGACGCATAGGCGAAATCGGCCTCAGCTCTCGGGCGGGGGATCGGGCAGCGGGGCGGCCCGCAGGATCTCCCGGGCCCGATCCCGGTCGCTCGCCCGGACCAGGATGCGCCGGCGGGCCAGCGGGCCCACCGTGTAGGTCGCATCAACGGCGTACTGGTTCTCGGCCTTGAGGATGAACGGGATCTCGTGCGCGCGAAGCAGCGAGCAGAGAACCTCGGCCTCGGCCGGGCTCCACACCTCGACCGCCAAGACCACCGGGTCGTCGATCGGCGTCTCCCCGTCGCCGTGGGGGAGCTCGTCGATCAGCGGGGCCCCACAGTCCGAACAGGTCGCGATCCCCGCGACGTACTCGTCTCCGCAGACTGGACAAAACATGCTCGGTCCCGCGTCAATTGGTCGCAGCGGATCGCTCGCGTCGTTCGGGGACAAGACCGGCGCGCAGGGATTGCGCGAACGGCCGATCGGCTCCCAGGCTCCCGTCCCGCTCGTCTCGGTCCAGCGCCTCGTCGAGCATTCTTCGAGCCTGCTCCTTTTCCCCGCGACGCAGATGGAACGTCGCCTGGCTCAGGCGGCTTGAACCGGGATACTGATCATCGAGTGCCTGGTAGGTGGCCAGTTCCCGCTCCGGCTCGTGGTTCAGCCCGTATGCGAGCCCCAGCCGCAAGGAGGTGCGCAGATGAAATGGCGTGCCCAGTCGAGCCCCGTCGCGCAACGACTGGAATCCCCGGATGGCCTCGCCCAGGTCTCCTTTTTCTTCCGCCAGCCAGGCCTGATAGAATGCTCGCGAGGTCGATTCGGTCTCCACGCTCACCCGCCACTCCAGCCCGCGGATGTTGGCTTGCCGGTTCTCCCGCTCGTGCAGGTACACCCCCAGGACGTTGTTCGGCCAGGTAAGGTAGACCGTGGCCGAAACCCCTCCCAGCCCGAGGCCCAGGGACAGAACCGCAATCCCCAGCAATGCTTTCGATCTTGCCGTCAAGGGCGTGCTTTGCGTGAGAACTGCAACGTTAGGTCCCAACGATCTCGTTCAACCCTTCGATCACTTTGGCGAGTTCCTCGGGAGACGCGCTGGTGAGCCGCTTGCCGATGCGTTCGACGGCGAGCGTCCGGATCTGACTGATCTTGACCCACGATCGCTTGGGTAGCCCACTGGATTCAAGTTCGAGGGAGAGCGGGAACCCGGCCCGTTGCGGCTGGCTTGTCAGAGCCACGGCGATCACCGTGCCGGACCGGTCGTTGAACACCTCTTGGCTGAGAACCAGCACTGGGCGCAACCCCGCCTGCTCTTTGCCGCGAGTGGGATCGAGGTCGGCCCAGCGGATATCCCCCCTCAGTATTCGGGCCATCGACCGAGATCCTCCGACATCCCTTCCTCTGCCATGGCCTTCTCAAAGGCGGGATCGAGCTTCGCGCACTCGCGTGCGAGCCGGCTGCGGCTCAAACGATGAAGCTTCTCCTTGACCGCCTCCTCGATCGCCAGGCTGCGGTTCGGGAACATCCGGCTGTCAACAAGTCGGTCGAGCTCGTCCACGACCCCCGGGTCGAGTGTGATGGCAATTTTCGCACGTCCCATGGCGCACCTCCGGGTATGATGGTACGTCATACCACGGCCACTTGTCAAGCGGGCTCCCCTTCGGCCACCGCGCAGTCCCTTGAAATCCGCGTCCTGCGTCCACACCGTTGCCTCGTAGGCTCGATCCGTGGCGAGAATGACGCTGTCAGCCATCGGCAGCTTGCGCTCCAGCTCGAGTCGACGACATTCATGGGCGGTCAGCCTCGCGCTCGACGGTCGTGTCGATGCCCTTCAGGAACCCACGCATCTCCTTGATCGAACGCATAGGGATGAGCTCGATTCGATCCCCGTACACGATCGCCTGAACCTTCTGACCGGGCGACAGGCTCAGCTTTTCCCGAATCGCCTTCGGAATGACGACCTGGAACTTGGGCGAAACCGTCACCGTCTCCATGCGGCCTCCAACGCTACGGATAGTCTCTTCCGATAAAC
>JAZDLC010000369.1:0-6208 GCA_043802345.1 Planctomycetota bacterium
GGATCTGCTTCACCTTCGCTCCGAACTTCGTCGCGATCTCCACGGTTCGATCCGTCGATCCGGTGTCGACCACGCAGATCTCCTCGACCCAGGGCGCGAGCGAAGACAGGCAGCGGCCGAGCCTTGTTTCCTCATCCCGAACGATCAAGCAAGCACTGACCCCACGAGCACCGCACGGGTCCTTTCCCAAACGGGCTCTTTTCTGACTGGCGGCTGGAGAGGACAAGTTCTGCTCCGGATCTTTCTTGTGGTGCCTCGCACGACCCTTTCGGCATACGGATCGGAAATCATGAATCTTGCCGGTCCAGACAGTTCCGATTGTGAGCGTTCTCTTGCGGAATCTCTCCCGAGGGGCGATTCCCCTCAAGACGGGCGCCTCTGTTTTTCGAGCAGGAAGGAGAAAAACCGCTGCCGCCCCGGAGGTCCCGATCAGCAGGCAGCGGCGCCGAGCGAGCGTGTCGCATGACCGAGATCTTCCTGGGCAGACAACCGATCCTGGATGCCGCCTCGAACCTGTTCGCCTACGAACTCCTGTTCCGCGGCAGCGAGGAGAACCAGGCAGATTTCGCGGACGCGAATCAGGCGTCCGCGTCGGTCATTCTGAACACATTCATCGAGATCGGACTCGAGAACGTGGTCGGCAAGCACGAAGCGTTCGTCCGGATGACCGACCAGTTCATGCAGGACGAGCTGTTCCGTTCGCTTCCGCCCCATCGGACCGTGCTGCTCCTTCCCGAAGACGCCAGGCCGGACGGTAGAACCCTCGCGGCGGTGAAGAACGCGGTGGACCAAGGGTACAGAACCGCGCTCAGCAACTACCGCGGACAGGACGACTTCGAGCCGCTGCTCGACCTCGCGAGCTTCCTGAAGGTCGATTGCATGGGACTGGAGTCCGGGGAGATCCAGCACCTCGTCAACCTTCTCCAGGGAAGAAACATCCGGCTGATCGCGGACCGGGTGGAGACCCAGGAGAGTTTCTCGGAGATGCGTGGGATCGGATTCCGGTACTTCAAGGGGTACTACTTCTGCAAGCCGGATGTCATGCGCCAGAACACGGTCCCGACAAACCGGGTGGCGGTCATGGAGCTGCTGGCCCGGATCCTTGATCCCGACGTGCCGATGGCGAGAATCCAGGAGATCATCGAAAGGAACGTCTCGCTCAGCTATCGCATCCTCCGCTACGTGAACTCGGCCCTCTACTCCTTCCCTCGCAGGATCGAGTCGATCCGTCACGCCATCTCACTGCTCGGGCTCGAGCGCGTCCGGGATTGCCTCAGTCTCTCGTTGCTGGCGGAGATCGATGACAAACCGCTCCAGCTCTCCATCACCGCGCTGGTCCGGGCGCGGACCTGTCAGCTCCTGGCAAGGTCCATGGGGAATCTCCATGAAAGCGTGTTCTTCTCCGCCGGACTCCTCTCGGTGCTGGACGCGATTCTCGACATGCCGATGGTCAAGGTGGTCGAGGTGATGCGGCTGGCAAAGGAGCTGAGGGAAGCCCTGCTGGATCGCTCGGGCCCCGCCGGCCATGCCCTGCGGGCCGCTCTCGGCTGCGAGAATGCGATCATCGACGCCAAGGCGCTGCGCGTCTTCGGCGCCACGGCGCTGCACCAGTCGCATGTGGGCGCCATCAAATGGGTTTCCGAGCTGGATGGCGCCATGGCCGGCACCGCGGAGCCGGTGCCGTCTCCGCAGTGACTCCGCGCATCATCCCCGCCTCTTCAGCTTCGGCTGCAGCCAGACGTAGAGGCCGGAGAACCAGAGGAACAACAGGACGGCCGCGCACGGCAGGAAGAACCACAGCTTGGCCTTCTCGTGGAACCAGGAACCATCGTGGATCGACTCGATCAGGTCGGAGCGGCGCCGCATGACCTGGAGCACCTCGCCGGTCGTGGTGTCGATCTGAACCTCCATGCCCGAGTGGGCTTTGACCTTGACGAGGCTGCGCGAGGGCCGGACGTCCAGGCGGTCCACGTCGTCCCAGCCGGAGATCCCCGCTCCATCCGCCGCCGCGGCTTGTTCCAGGATCTGCCCGAAGCTGATGCTCGGGTCTCCCTTCTCCCCCCTGAGGGTGGGAGGCTGGATCCAGTCCGCTTCCTTCTTCAGCATCAAGAGCATGCCGCTGCCGATCACGATCAGCAGCGGCAGGGCGATGACGATGCTGGCGTACCGATGGAGCTTCCGGTTCCAGAACGCGAACGACTTCGGCATCAATGCACCTCTTCCAGAGAATCCGTGGGATCAGTCTCTTCTCCCCCGTCGAATATCCGGATCTGTTCGAGCATCCGCTCGTACTCCTCGCCCCAGAGCTGGACTCCCGGGAGATCCGGATCGGCCAGAACCAGCAGCGGCTGGATGACCCGGTGCTTGCCCACGGTGAGTACCACCTGATACGTCCCGGGCTCCACTCGCGGCGCCCGCCAGTTCGAGCCCGAAGATCCTGATCCCCGCAAATCCCAACGAACGGAGTGAAGGCCGGCAGCCCGGTCGACATCGAACTCACGGAGCGTCTCGCCCAGCGCGTTTTCCACCTTCAGCGTGGCCCCGTTCTGCTCCTTCGCGAAGGAGTAGAACAGCTCCGCACCCTCCTTGGGGTTCTCCCCCTCGAACCGGCGCAGGGTGCCGCCCCTTCTCGGCTCCGGCCGGAAGTAGACCGCGTTGTTCGGCTCCAGGAGTCGGAAGTCATCCGCGACGGCCTCTCTCGAGAGCTGCCTCAGCGGCGTCACGTCCAGGGCCCAGAGCGAGCGGCCGTGGGTCGCGACCACCACCTCGCCCGCCGTCTCGTGCTGGGCGAACTCGTGAATCGCCACCGTCGGCAGGTTGGTGTTGAGGGTGGTCCAGGTCGCGCCACGGTCGATCGAGGCGTACGCCCCGAACTCGGTGCCCAGATACAGAAGGTCGGCGTTCTTCAGATCTTCGCGCAGGACCCGCACCACCCCGCAGTCCGACGGGAGACTCCCGGCAAGGGCACGCCAGGTCTGGCCGCGGTCCTCCGAGACAAACGCGAACGGTTGGTCCACGTCCGAACGGTGACCATCCAGGCTCATGTAGACCCGATCCTTCTTGAACCGCGACGCCTCCAGCGAGCTGACCCTCAGCGGCTTCTCGGTCAGTTCCGCGATCGGTTTCCAGACATACGCCTCGCGTTCAGAATCCCGGTCCGATTTCTCCCCGGACCTCCTGGCCTCGAAGTCGCGGGTGAACCGTCCTCCGCCCATGTCCATGGTTCCCTTGATCACATCCCCTTCCAACGTGCCCGAGAACTCGAGCCGGAAACTCTCGGACTCGAACGAGAAGGCCAGGGTCTTCTTCTCCGGGTCAAACCTCCCGCCGGAGATTTCGCCGCTCCCCATCCGCCCGTCCAGGAATCCGGTGACCAGACCGCCTTCCTTGAGTTCGAGCTCCACGGTGTACCCCCCGCCCCTGCGCCCGCCTCCGGATGATTCCACCTTCCATGTGCCGGTGATCGGGTCGGCCGGTTCGCCGGCGCGCTCCCCGTTCGCGCCATCGCCGTTCGCGCCATCGCCGTTCGTGCCATCGCCGTTCGTGCCAGCCGCGACCTCCAGGGCCGGCGCCGGCTTCGGCTCTTCCTTCTTCTCGGCTTGAGTCTCGTACAGGTTGTTCCAGGTGGCACCGCCGTCAAGGGTCGAAAACAGCCCACCGTCATCGGTGCCGACATACAGCACGTCCGCATCCAGCGGGGACTCCGCGAGGGCGGTGGCGCTCCCCTGATCGGTGTTGCTGATCTCGGGCGAGATCGGTTTCAGGTTGTCGCCCCGAAAGAGCGATCGGAACACGTAGTTGCCGGCGGCGTACAGGATCCCCGGGTTGTGCTTCGAGAGCAGGAAGGGTGTCTTCCAGTTGAAGCGGTACTTCTTGCCGCGCGGCGGTTTGGCGCCCATGAAGCCCCGCTCACCGGTCCTCAGGTTCGTCCGCCCGAGTCCGCCGCCCTGGCTCTCGTAGTAGACCAGGTCCGGATCGCCCGGATCGACCTGGCAGACGAACCCGTCGCCGCCGCCGATGGAGATCCAGTCCTCGTTGATCGAACCGCCTCTCTGGCCCCGGCTCGGCCCACCCCAGGTGCCGTTGTCCTGCAGTCCTCCGTAGACGTTGTAGTCCCGCCTCGAGTCGACGGCGACATGATAGAACTGGCCGATCGCCGCATGGTTCAGGTGGTCCCAGTGCTCCATGCGGTCATGGGTCACGTACAGGCCGCCGTCATTCCCGAGAATCATGTGCCGGCCATCCGTGGGATCGATCCAGAGGGCGTGGTGATCCACATGGACGTCATTCCCTCCGCCATCGTCGCTGAAGAACTCGCCGCCGTCCTCTGAACGGTGAAGGCTGACGCCCAGCACGTACAGGCGCTTCTCGTCGGAAGGATCGACCCGCACCCGGCTGAAGTACATCGGACGAGGGTTGATCGAGTTGAGCCGCGTCCAGGTCACGCCACCGTCGGCGGAACGATAGAGACCTCCGTTCTCCTTTCCGTCAGGACCCTGCTGGTGCTGGACATTCGCCACCTGGCCGCCCAGCGACGTGCGGAAGGGAGTCCGAATTTCCTTCTTCTCGGGCTCCTCTTTGGGTTCTCCCTCCTTCCCGGGCTCCTCCGCCTCCGGTTCGTCCTGTTTCCCGGGCTCCTCCGCCTTTCCGGGCTGGTCCTCCTTGGCTCCCGGGCGCTTGGCAAACGTCAGATCCGTGACCACGCTCTTCCGCTCCCTCGAGACTTCGATCGCGACCGTCTCGCCAGCAAGATGCTCCCGCATGGTCCCGATCAACTCGTCGTACGAGTGAACGGTCTTCCCTCCCAGGGAGATGACGATGTCACCCAGCTTCAGGCCGGCCTCTTTCGCGGGTCCGTCGTCGAGCACCTGTGTCAGGCGGGCTCCGACCTCTGCGTCCTCGCCCTGTATTCCCATGTACGGCGCGTCCTCCGGCTCCGCGCCGATGCTGCTCGATTCCACGAGCGCGAAGACGATCGAGGGGTCCTTGCGATAGAACTCCAGGCTGATCCTCCCCAGGTCCGCACCCGGCAACCCTTTCCGGACCTCCTCGAAGGAATCGCCTCCATCCTCGCTGCGATACAGGCCGGATCCCGCGCCCCACTTCTTCGCCGGGTCGTTGCCGTCGAACCGGTCCCGCATCCGCTCGTAGGTGGCGGCCAGCAGGGTCTCCGGATGTCCAGGCTGCAGCACCACGTCGACCACGCCGGTCTTCTGATCCACGTAGAGAATCTTCTCCCAGGTCTCCCCGCCGTCCTTCGTCCGGAACAGACCCCTTTCTTCGTTCTCGCCCCAGAGACGGCCGAGGGCGCCCACGTAGACGACGTTCGGGTCATCTGGATGGATCGCGATCCGGCCGATCTGGAACGAGCCCTTCAGGCCCATGTTCTTCCAGGTCTTGCCTCCATCCACCGACTTGTAGACCCCGTCCCCGTACGAAACGCTGTTGCGCGGATTCGACTCTCCCGTACCGACCCAGACCAGGTTCGGATCGGACTGACAGACCGCCACGGCTCCGATCGACACGGTCTTCTCCCGGTCGAACTGATGCTCGAAGGTCACGCCGTTGTTGGTCGACTTCAGCAGCCCGCCGGAGGCGGATGCGGCCCACCAGATACTGGCGTCCGCCTCGTACACCGCCAGGTCGGTGATCCTCCCCGACATGGTCGCCGGCCCGATGGAGCGCCACTTCAGCGCACTGGCCCACTCCTTCGGAAGAGCCGGAGAAGCCGCTTCCTGCGGCGCCGCGCTGTCCGCGGCAACGCCGATCCCGGTCAGAAGAACCAGCGCCAGGCCGGTCCGAGCGGACAGAAGGCTGCTCATTTGCTCTCTCCATCAATGATTCCGAGGCGATTCCGAGGCGATTCCGAGGCGGCGTGCAGGCCGTCGAGACTAACAGAGAATCGAAATCGGGCGCAACGCCGCGCCAGATACGCCACTGTCGAAATCGCTGTTGGAACCTTAGGGCCCGCGCAGGAATAACTCCCGGTTTTGGCCGGCCCTCGCCGCCCCTGGCTGTGTTGCTCCTCCTCGGAGTATCTCAAATACACGGTCGTCGTCGCGCCGTGCCAGGAACAACGATTGCTCGCCCAAAACAGGAAGTTATTTCTGCGCGGGCCCTTAGATTGTCACGCTTCTCGCCGCACTGATGCCACCCAGGGAGGTCAAGGACGGATGAAACAGATGTACCTGCTGCTGGTAACCCTGAT
>JAZDLC010000370.1:0-9237 GCA_043802345.1 Planctomycetota bacterium
ACTTCCAGGTCATTCCCTTCGGCGAGAGCCGAACGCGCACCATCGAGATCACCAACGGTGACCCGGAGCTGCCGTACGTGATCGCCTCCGTGGAACTCGACTCGAAGTACCAGGAACTGATCTCGGTCGAACTGGAGACGCTGGAAGTCGGCAAGCACTACAAGATCCACCTGACCACCGATCCCAAGCTGGACGCGCGCTTCTTCCGCGGTGTGGTGAAGGTCAAGGCCGAGCACCAGGACATTCCGGTGAAGGAAGTAAACTTCCACGGCTGGGTCAAGAAGAGCTGAAGCAGATCTCGCACCGCCTCCTCTCCATTGGGACGCTCCTCGTCCTCGCCGCCGCCAGCGGATGCGGCGAGGACGTCGAGCGTCCCAATGTCATCCTGATCTCGATCGACACCCTCCGCCCGGATCACCTCGGCTGCTACGGCCACGAGGCCCCCACCTCGCCGAACATCGACGCCCTGGCCCGTTCAGGGACCCGCTTCGCCCGCGTTCACTCCTCCACCACCTGGACCCTCCCGGCCCACCTCTCGCTCCTGACCGGACTGCCGGACGACCTTCATGGAGTCGTCCATGACGTGGTCCCGCTGGACCCGCACCGCACCCTCTTGGCTGAACGGTTCCAGCAAGCCGGGTACGCCACCGCCGGCTTCTTTGGGGGGCCCTACCTCCACGGGTTGTTCGGCTTCGCGAGAGGGTTCGACAGCTACCTCGACTGCAGCGGAGGGACTCTCTCCCGGGAAGGTTGGCCCTCGCCGGATGACCCCGGCTCCGCGGACGAGAAGATCGACCGGATCGAGAACGAGTCGCACAGGATCCGCACCGCCGAGCGCACCGAGCAGGCGGTGGAGCAGTTCCTGGAGGAGCATGGCGACGAGCCGTTCTTCCTCTTCATTCATCACTGGGACGTCCACTTCGACTTCAACGCCCCACAGGAGTTCGTCGACCTCTTCGCGCCGGAGTACCAGGGGCGCCTTTCGATGCGCGAGTTCATGAAGAACCCGGACATCAACCCCTCGATGGATGAGGCGGACCGCCAGTACCTGCTCGCCTGCTACGACGCCGAGATCCGGTCCGTGGACCACCAGATCGGAAAGCTCCGGGAGAAGCTGGAACGGATCGGGGTGCTCGAGAACACCTACATCGTCATCACCGCGGACCACGGGGAGCAGTTCTTCGAGCATGGCATGAAGGGACACCGGATCGACCTGTACGAGGAGACGCTCAGGATCCCACTGATCATCACCGGGCCTGGCGTGCGGCCCGCTCAGGTGGTCGAGCGGCAGGCGAGGATCTTCGACATCATGCCGACAGTGCTCTCCCTCGCCCGGCTGCCGCCCGTCTCCGATGCCTACGGAGTGTCGCTGCACCCGCTGCTGCGGGGAGAGGATCCGCCAGGCCTGTCGAACCTGCCGATCGTCGCCGAGCTGTTCCTCTCGCCGGAGGAGGATCCCGGCCACTACACGCGGCACCTGGCCGTGGGGCGGTCCGGCAGGAAGCTGATCCAGGCGACCCGCCACGCCTTTGTTCCCAATGAGCCGGTCCGTCTCGGCGTGCCAGGAGTGGCCCCCCCACTCATCAGGCTGTTCGACCTGAAGCTGGACCCGGGGGAGCAACGCGAACTTTCCCTCCATGCCCCGGAGCTCCTGGAGGAGATGCAAATCCTCCTCGCTCGCGTGGAAGACGGCCTGGCAACAAAGCGCGCCTCGCTGAAGAGGGCCGGCCAGACCGCGGTGCGCGCCCTGGATCCGGACGTGGATCGCATGCTGCGGGAAAACGGGTACGTGAAGGGGGGTTAGGGGGCCGGCGTTCTTTTCGGGGTCGGAATCGGCAGCTGCGGCCGTTTGGCGGCCTCCATGAAAACGATCCGTTCCTCTCGCACTTTCGCGTGTTTCGTAGTTCCTCTTCTCTGCTTCGGGCCAACTACCCCTTCAACCTCGCCAGCACCGCCCGGACCTGCTCCATGTCGACGATCCCCTCCGGCTCGCTCGACTCCGCCAGACCCGCCTCGATCAGCCGGCGCGCCTCGGCCAGATCCTGAAAGCGGGAAGGCCTGGCCAGCGCCAGCCCCAGGAGAATGTTCGCCGCGGCGGAATACTGCCCGCCGAGCGCGGCTTGCTTCAGGGGCCCTTCCGCCAGGTTGAAGTCGTCCCGTTCCCCGGTCTCGATGAAACGAGCCATCCTGGATCGCGCCCGGAAGAAGCGAATGTCCTCCTCCGCCTCGGCATCCGCGACCAGGGCTTCCGCCTTCTCCAGGGCCGCCAGGGCATCCGCCTGCCTGCCACGGCCATGGAACGCCCGCGCCTGCATCACGAACAGCCGCCAGTCATCAGGGTAGAGCTGAATCGCGTCCGCCGCGAGGCGGAGCGCCTCGGAGTAGTCCTTGCGACCCAGCAGGGCCTGTTCGATCTCCTCACGGACGAGGGAGTGGGCGGCAGCCGCTTCCTGCTGTCTCAGAACAGCCCGGACCACGAAGAAGAGGATCAGCGCCACGATGACGCCGCAGGAAATGCGAAAAAGGATCCGGAGATTCATGGACGCAATCTACGCCGCCAACGCCGCAGAAATCAATGCGTCACGATCGCCAGGGGTACCGCCAGAACCCCGCCACGCAAGAGTCGAGAAGAGTCACGTCAGGAGGGGCTTGCCTCGATCGCCAGATCTTCGCCGCTCTCTGTTGGCTCTGAATTCGACGTCTCCGCTGCGGACACGTATTTCGAATCGAGAACAGAACCACACACGTTGCAAATCAGGCGAATACACAGAGCCCCTCCCGGTTCGAGAATCTGCTCCTCTCGAACATCAAAAATACTGCAAGGGCAGCTCTCCATCAAAGTCCCCCCAAAGGAGTCAGCCAGGTACGGTCGCCCCGTAATATGGAGCACCCATGTCCAAGCCCGTTACAAAATCACCAGCGGCCAGAACCTGGATCCGGGATCACCACTCCCCCAAAATCTCAACCAGCCGCGTACGCCTCCAGTCCTTTTTCTTCGTCCACATTACCCGTTAAGCGTTTTTATTTAGCTCTTATTTCACCGTCAATTGACGATATGCGAAGAAGATCAAGGCGTTTGCATCTTCCAAGCTGCCTTGGACGAGACGTTCCCGAGCAGGAGAATGTTCGATAAAAGACTCATACTTCTCCCTGGCCTTCTCGAGCAGAGCGATGGCTTGCTTCAGTTGTGCATTCTTCTCAGCCGGGCTCAGCTTCGCCTCTCGCAGCTCCGCCAGCACCGCCTTGCCGTCCTTGAGGAGCTGGTTTCCCTCCCGCATCTGCGATCGGTCGTAATCGGCCGTGCCACCGCTCGAGGCGGCCTGCTGTTTTCGTTTGTCCGCCAGCTCCTGGAGAATCTGGTCCGCCAGGGCCGTCGCCTCCTCTCCCAGCGCATCTCTGCCGCCCGTGGCTCCCTCGGCGCCGCCCATGGCGCCATCAGTCGAGGGATCCTCCAGAGCGGCCAGGAGGCCTGCCGCCGGCTCGCTGGGCGGCTCCAGTCGATCGAGGAGTGCCTGGGGCTCCGGTAGCGCCTGCTCCTGCCGGGGCCGACCGGTCCAGAACTCGCGCATGGCTCCGCCAGCGCCGATCGACAGCAGTCCCACTCCCAGGAGGGCCAGGGCCAGGACGCCGACCATCAGCGGGATCTTCCGGGTGGAAGCGCGTTGCTCCGGCGCCTCCGCCCGCTCCGCCGCCGCCGGAGAGGACTTGTCCGACCCGCTGCCAGCCCTGGGTGAACGTCTCGCGGTCACGTTGACCGGCTGCCTCGCCCGCGTTCCCGTGGGGGTTCGACCCAGCCCCTCGGCCCAGCCGATCCGCTCCAGTACCGCCAGGGCCTCGGCCGGTGACGGCGCGCGACCCGCCGATTCCAGCAGAATGCGCACCGCCTGGGCTGTGGCTGGAGAGCAGGCGTTCTTCAGCGCCTCGGGGAAGCCCCCCACTCCCGCAGGCCGAGCTGGTTTCAGCCCCGCGATCAGATGGCAGGCGAGATGGGCCAGGGCCGACAAGTCCCTGCCAGCGTGCGAGAGGTCCAGAAAGGCCGGGTCGGCGCCTGCCCCCCCTCCCGGAACGGCCCCGACCGCCTCCTCGAGGAAACCTGGCAGGACGACCGGAGGCAGCAGCGACACCTCTCCGCCGTCCAAGAGGGTCGCCCCACCCGGCAAGAGAACGCCGTGGGACGCTCCCTGGCGAAACAGCCCGGCGAGGATCGTCGCAATCCGGCTTAGGATCGGTTTCGACTTCAGCTCGCCGAGGACCGGGGTGCTCAGGAGATCGCGCCCGAGTTCCCCGGCCAGGACCACGCCCAGCAGATCCCCGTGCTGAACAACCTGCTCGATCCGGACCAGCCCGTCCACGTCCATGGTGCCAGAGCGTTTCACACCCGCGAAAACGGCCCCAGCCAGCGCGGGATCGTGAAACAGGACCAGGGAACGGTCACCGCTCCCCTGGAGGCGAAACCGCCTCGCCACCGAGTCCCTGCCAGTCTCGGCGAGGACCTTCAGTCCGGGAATACTCGGCAGGTTGGACAACAGAGACCTCACGCGACCATGCGCCCGTACACGGACCGGCACGGAAACAGGCACCTTATATCGGAGCGGGACGGCGGAATCCGCCTCTTCCAACGCACGCAGATGATACGTGCGTGCGCACCTCTGGCAACCGTTTCGCATCGGATTCGTGGCCGCAGGTGCCCGGTCAATCCAGGAAATCCTCTATATTCGCGGCTCGACTCGCGAACTGGTGCATGCCCATGACCTCACTCCTTCCCTTCCCCGACTCGAACAGGCCCGGCCCGTCGCCTGACCAGCGTCCTGGCAGGTCCCGCAAGGGACGGCTGTTCCTGCTGGACGGCACGGCCCTGGCCTACCGCAGCCACTTCGCCATGATCCGGCAGCCCCTGCTCACCTCCACCGGGCAGAACATCTCGGCCCTGTTCGTGTTCGCCAACACCCTGTTCAGGATCCTGGAGAGCGAGCATCCGGACTATCTGGCGGTCGCCTTCGACCCGAAAGGGAAGACCTTCCGGCACGAGATGTACGAGCCGTACAAGGCCACACGCGAGAAGACGCCCGACGAGCTGGTGGAGATCTTCCCGGCGCTGAGGGAACTGGTCGAGGCGTTCGCGGCCCCCATCGTGGAGGTCCCTGGATTCGAGGCGGACGATGTGATTGCAACTCTCGCCAGGGCCGCGGCGAAGGCGGGGAACGAGGTCTACATCGTCACGGGCGACAAGGACTTTCTCCAGATCGTCTCCCCGCGCATCCAGCTCTACAACATCCTCCGGGCGGATACCGACGTGACGATTCAGGGCGAGCAGGCCGCCCGCGAGAAGTTCGGCGTGGGGCCTGATCGGGTCGTCGACGTGCTCGCGCTGATGGGAGACTCCAGCGACAACGTCCCCGGGGTGGCGGGCATCGGTCCGAAAACCGCCGCGAAGCTGATTTCGGAATACGGCAGCCTGGAGGAGCTCTACGACCGGCTCCCTGACATCTCCAAGGCAGGGCTGCGGGAGAAGCTGGAGCAGCATCGGGACATGGCCTTCCTGTCCAAGCGGCTGGTCACGCTCGACCTCGAGGCGCCGGTGACGTTCGACGAGACCTCCTTCCGCTACGTTGGCCCGGACGCCGAGAAGCTGATTCCGCTCTTCAAGCGGTACGAAATCCACTCCCTGATGCGGCGCGTGAGCGTGGATCAGGCGCATGACGATCACCACTACCACCTGGTCGACAATCAGGAGACCTGGCGGGAGTTCCTGGACCTTCTGGCATCGGCGAAATCGTTCGTCTTCGACACCGAGACCACATCGGTCCACGCCATGATCGCCGACCTGGTCGGGATCTCGATCTCCTTCCGCGAGCGGGAGGCGTACTACCTGCCGATGAATCTCGAGCCGCCGCTCTTCCAGAACATGGGAGGCGATAGGGCGCAGTTCCTGAAGGAGCTGCGCGGCCCTTTCGCCGACCCGGCGGTCAAGAAGCGGGCCCAGAACGCCAAGTACGACCTGCTGGTTCTCGAGCGGGCCGGCCTGGCCGTGGACGGGATCGACTTCGACACGATGATCGCGTCGTACTGCGTTTCCCCCGGAGAGTTCCGGCACAACCTGGATCACCTCGCCCTCAAGTACCTCAACTTCCAGAAGGTGCCCACCTCCGCCCTGCTCGGCACCGGCCGCTCCCAGATCACCATGGACCACGTGGATGTGGCGAAGGTCAGCGACTATGCGGGCGAAGACGTGGACATCACCGGACGCCTGATCCCGCTGCTGGAAAAGGAAATGGAAGAGGCCGGCGTCAGCGAACTGTTCCGCACGGTCGAGATGCCGCTCCTTCGAGTGCTCGCCGACATGGAGAGAAGAGGCGTCTCCCTGGATCTCGAACTCCTCGCCGCCATTTCGACCGACCTGGAGCACCGGATCGAGGAGCTCGAGGCGGCGATTCACGAGCTGGCGGGCGAGCAATTCAACATCAACTCCCCGCGCCAGCTCGGGCCGATCCTCTTCGAGAAGCTGGAGATCCACAAGCAGTTCGGCGGCAAGAAGCCGCGCCGGACCAAGACAGGGTACTCCACCGACGCCGGGGTGCTGGAGTCTCTGAGAGAGCATCCCCTTCCCGAGAAGATCTTGGAGTATCGGGCGCTCGGCAAGCTGAAGAGCACCTACGTGGACGCGCTCCCCGAGCTGGTGCATCCCGAAACCGGGCGGATCCACACCTCCTACAATCAGACCGTGGCCGCGACCGGCAGGCTCTCCTCGTCCGATCCGAATCTCCAGAACATCCCGATCCGCACCGAAGAGGGGAAGAAGATCCGGCGGGCGTTCATCCCCGGCAGGCAGAGCAACAGTCTCCTCGCCGCCGACTACTCGCAGGTCGAGCTGAGGATCATGGCGCATCTCTCGGGAGACGAACAGCTCTGCCGCGCCTTCCGCTCCGGCGCGGACGTTCACCGCTGGACAGCCGGCCAGATCTTCGGCCTGAAGGTGGACGAGGTGCCCCCGGAACTCCGGGCCCGGGCCAAGACAATCAACTTCGGCGTGATCTACGGCATGGGCCCCCAGCGCCTTGCCGCCCAGACCGCGCTCACCGTGAAAGAGGCTGCCGAGTTCATCGAGGCGTACTTCAAGACCTTCTCGGGGGTGAAGCTGTTCCTGGACAGGACCCTGGAGGAGGCCGCGGCCAGAGGGTATGTGACCACCCTGCTGGGGCGCAGAAGGTACATCACCGAACTCGACTCCCCCCATCCCCGGGTGGCGGCGGCAGCAAGGAACGTGGCGGTCAACACGCCGATCCAGGGGAGCGCGGCCGACTTGATCAAGGTCGCGATGATCCGGCTCCATGAGCGGCTGATCAAGGAGGTGGTTGCAGCCCGCATGATCATGCAGGTGCACGATGAACTCGTGCTGGAGGTTCCGGACGGGGAGTTGGAGCAGGTGCGGGAGATCGTGGTGGAGGTGATGACCGGGGCGCTGGAGTTGTCGGTGCCGCTGGTGGTCGATGTCGGGGTGGGGAAGAACTGGCTGGAGGCGCATGGGTAGGCGGGGACGGGGATCATCTCCTCCGCCTGCTCGTACTCGAATCGTGGAGGATTGACCGCGTGTGACGGCTCGAGTACGAGTACCGTCCCTTCGGGACTGAGTACGAGTACGAGTACGAAACGCACGTTCCGTTGCCTCTGTCATCGAGTCGCGGGAATACTGACAGCAGGCACGCCAGAGAGGGATTGATGGCAAGCACACGACGCGATTCGTACTCGAATCGAGGAAGGCTCACCTACATGGCGGGATTCGAGCACGAGTACCGATAGACCGCTACGAGTACCCTAGGATACGGAGTAGACCAGCTTCCCCGCGACGTATGTCCGCTCCACCCGCGCCGGCAGCTCGAACCCGACGTACGGCGAGACGCTCGCCTTCGACAGGAAGTCTTCCGGGCCGGGGGTCCAGCGATGCCGGTCGTCCACGAGCACCATGTCCGCCTGGTCCCCCACTTCGAGCGAGCCGGTCCCCGGTAGCCCGAAAATGCGGGAAGGCGCGCCGCAGCAGCGTTCCAGCAGCGCCGGCAGGTCCAGGACTCCCTGCTCGAGCAGATGGAACAGCAACGGGAGGAAGAAATCGATCGTCGAGATCCCCGACGGATTCTGCTGGAACGCGGACATCTTCTCCTCGGGAAGGTGCGGCGCGTGGTCGGTCTCGATCACGTCAATGATTCCTTCGCGCACCCCCTCCCTGAGCCGTGTCCGGTCGAGGTTGCTCTTGATGGAAGGGTTGCACTTCAGGACGCCGCCCCGCCTGACCACATCCTCGTCGGTAAAGATCAGATAATGAGGGCAGGTCGCCCCCGTGACGTTCAATCCCCTCTGCTTGGCGTCCGCCAGCAGGTCGACGGCTCCCGCCGTGGAGAGATGGAACAGATGGATGCGCGCTCCCGTCGTTTCTGACAGCCGGATGACCCGCTCGACCGCCTTCACCTCCGCCGCCGGCGGCCGGGCGCGACTCCAGTCCCTGGCTCCTCCGGCCGCGTGCAGCTCCATGCCCCGATTGATCAGACTCCGATCCTCGGCATGCACCACGATCACCTTGCCGAGCCTGGCCGCTTCCTGGAAGACCGCCCTCAGCACCTCATCGGAGTCGATGCCGTCGTCTCCGTGAGAGGGGGCCAGGAAGAGCTTGATGCCGACCACCAGATCCGCCAGTTCACCGAGGCGGTTCGCGGCGAGCGGCGTGGCGTTCGCATACAGCCCCACGTTCGCGCGGGCGAGCGGCCGGATCAGCTTCAGCTTCCGCTCCACCGCCTCACGACTCTCCATCAGGGGAGGGTTGTTCTGGATCTCGAAGACGGTCGTGACTCCCCCGTGGGTCGCCGCTCGGGTGCCGCTCGCGAAGTCCTCCTTCTGTTCCTTGCCGGGTTGGCGGAAATGAACGTGATCATCCACCAGCCCCGGAAGGAGGAGACGGCCTCGCCCGTCCACTTCCTCCAGGGCCGGGGCGACCTCTTCGGCGATCTCGGTGATTCGCCCCCCATCCACGGCGACCTCCAGGTCAAGGAGGGTGCTCGAGGTGAAGGCCCTTACATTCCTGAAGGCAAGCTCGTGCATGGTTCTCGGCCAGGGGGATCGGGCGGAGCGCGCTCCGCGTATCAGGTCGCTCGCAGCACCACCATCGTCAGATCATCATTGGCGGGGGCGCCGCCGGTGAACGACAGCACCTGTTCGTCGACCGCCTTGATCAGGTCGCCGGCGGACAAG
>JAZDLC010000371.1:0-3211 GCA_043802345.1 Planctomycetota bacterium
CATAAGGAGGTCCCGACCTGGATGGATGGGTTGGTGTGCCGGCAGGAGGGGTTCCCTTACGGGGACGGGGGTAGGTGCGACACGGCCGGGGGCCGGGGGCAGAGGGGCGCAGTCGCTCAGACAGGTGCGGGAAGACCCGCACAACTCGCTTGGTGCATCCCCACTGCCCCCCGGCTCGGCCTGCTGGCGTCTCTCGGGGGATGGGGGGTACTCGCTGCGGATTCTCTCTGGGGGAGGGGTTTCTCTAAGGAGGGGACCGACCGATGGATGCAGAAGGAGGTCCCGACCTGGATGGATGGGTTGGTGTGCCTGCAGGTGGGGTTCCCGTCTTGTGGGGGTGGGTGCGACACGGCTCGGCCTTCTGGCGTCGCGCTTGAAGAGGGAAAGCTCACTGCTCTTGGGGGGTGGCATTCTCTGAGGAGGCCAATGGCGAGCCGCCGACGCGATTCGTACTCGTACTCGAATCTCCGACCGCGGACCTGGCTGGAAGGCTTCCAGCTCGGTGCCGCACTACTTCTGCCAATGACTGACAGATCGTGCCGCACCACTTTCTTCAGCCTTCGCGCTCAGGCGGCCGTGGATGCCGCGGTGCGTGGAAAGTCAGCGTGCCAGGCCGGCGCGGGTGGCGAGAGTGTTTGCTGACTGGGTTGCGGCCTCCAGGACCTGGCCCGGGTCGCAGAAGAGCGGTTGGCCATGTTCCACCACCACTTCGCCATCGACGTAGACTCGGGTGATGTCGGAGCGGTCTGCCGCATAGATGAGCTGGGAGTACGGATCGGCCGCGGGAACGATGTGGGGCTGGTGGAGATCGAACTCGACCAGATCGGCTCGCTTGCCGGGCTCGATGGAGCCGATCTCCTGTTCCATGCCGAGCGCGCGGGCGCCGCCGATGGTGAGTAGCTCGAGGGCAGTGCGGGCAGGGAGGGTGGTGGGGCCGCAGAGCGACTTCTGCAGGAGGGATGCGAGGCGGGCTTCCCGGAGGGCGTCGAGATTATTGTTACAGGGTGCCGCGTCGGCCCCGATCGACACCGGGATTCCCGACTCGAGGTAGCGATGGATCGGGGCGATGCCGGAGCCGAGCTTCAGGTTCGAGGAGGCGCAGTGGAGGACGTGGGACCCGCAGGCCGCGAGCGTCCGCTCCTCCTTTGGACTCAGGTGACCGGCATGAGCCAGCCGCAAGCGACTGGATACCAGCCCGACTGCCTGCAAATAGTCGATGTTTCGGCGACCGGTTTCCTGCTGAACCAGCTTGACCTCTTCCTTCTGTTCGGCGCCGTGTGTGTGGACCAGCAGACCCGTTCGCTCCGACTCCTGCGCAATCTCGCGCAGCAGACCTTCCGAGCACGAAAGCGCGAACCGAGGGGCGAGGCAGGCTCGCAGGCGGGCGCCCGGGTCGGCCGGAAAGCGGGCAGCCAACAGGAGCGCTTCGCGGAGGGACTGCTCCTTCGATTCCAGCAGGCCAGCAGGAACATCCTGGCCTCGGTCCATCAGGCATTTCCCCACTACCGCCCGGATGGGGAGGGGCCGCAGCGCCTCGAAGACCGAATCCGTGTGACGGACCGTCTCCATGGTCAAAACCGCGGTGGTCCCACCAAGGAGGAGTTCGAGCGCGGTCAGGCGGGCGGATGCCCCGAGCGTCTGCGGGTCGTGCGCCGCCTCCAGGGGCCAGACCCGCTGCCTCAACCAGTCCAGCAAGGCAAGATCATCCGCCATTCCCCGCAGGAGTGTCTGACAACAGTGAATGTGACTCTGGACGAACCCGGGGACGAGGGTGCGCCCTTCGAGGTCAAGGACCCGGTCAGCCCGAGGAGCCTCCTCCTCGCTGCCGAGGACCTGCTCGATCACCCCGTCCCGGACGACCACGCATCCCCTCAGCACCTCGAAGGAAGCGTTCATCGTGACGATTCGGGCGTCTCTTAGCAGAAGCCGCACGCGGCCCTCTCAGATCGGACGAGGTCAAGTTGAAACAACAATACGGAAAGCACGCTCGATCAGGTTCGAGCGATTGTGCTCACCAGATTGAAAGGAGCTTTCATTGCAAGAAGATCTTGTCCTAACTTGTGTTTCATAATGGACCTTCGGTTGAAAAAAAAGCGAATCAAATCAAGGTCCATCCAGTTACTGGCCGAAAGAGACACTATAATTTTCCGTCGAGCGAGGTCTGGGTCTAGATCGGCGTTGAGCACCCGACTTTGAGCGAGACCGCGCGGAACCCAGTCCCTTCGATTCGGCGAATGAGCAGGGCGCTTGCCCGCAGCTGGGAGAGATGGAACGGATGAGTCCAGTGGACAACATCCAGGCTCTAGAGCTGCTTCAAGATCGGGTGCCGGCCCGATGACGGAGCGGGAGAGAGAATCTCGACTGAGCGAGGCTTCGGAGCGCTCGCAGGTCGATGAGTTGTCCGCACGCGTCCAGCGTGTCGCCCGGGAAACACGGGATGCGAAACTGACCGAGGTCTGGAAGGAGTTCGCCGAGGGGACGGCCGCGTCGGCGCGGCTGAACACGGCGCTGATGGACAACTTCCGGGAGCACCGCAACCTGGAAGCGTATTCCCTGCTCTACGAGCTGAACTACAAGGAATTCCTGCTGGTGATCATGAAGCGGGTTCGCTTCGCGAGCTACCAGCTCGATTCGAACGATATTCTCCAGGACGTCTTTGTCTCGATCTTCCGGTATCCGCACAAGTTTCGCGACGAGAAGGACTTCTCCTTCCGCAACTGGTCCTACTCGATCATTCGGAATACGGTGCTCAAGCACCTCCGCGCGAGCACTGCCACGGTCTCCACGGAGTCGTTCGGGGATTCCATCGAAGACGAACAGCAGGCCAGCCCCCTCGGCACGCTCGTCAAGGCGGAGAGCCTGGAAGAATGCGGTTTTCTCTGGTTGCTGTTCCTTGCCAACTATCTAGATATCTTCAACAAGCGGCTGAACGAACGTGAACGTAAGGCCCTCACTCTGGTGGAAGTGAAGGGTGTCCGATATCGAGAAGCATCGGCGGAGTTGGGGATCAAACTGGAAAACCTCAAAATGGTCATTTGCCGGGCCCGGAAGAAGATCTTCCGCAGGATCACGGAGATCGCCGGAGGTGAGTCATGACCGCTGAACTCCGGTTCATTCCGTGCGCCGAATTCGAGCTCGCCATTCACGAGTTCGTGGACAACGAACTCGCGGCTCCGGACATGAAGTCCCTGCTCATCCATCTGGAACTGTG
>JAZDLC010000372.1:0-9962 GCA_043802345.1 Planctomycetota bacterium
ACCCGGTCATCGGGCGGCGAAACGAGACCGAGCGCGTCATCCAGATCCTGTCGCGACGCACCAAGAACAACCCGGTGCTGCTGGGAGAGGCGGGTGTCGGCAAGACGGCGATCGTCGAGGGGCTGGCCCAGGACATCATCCGGCACCACGTTCCGGAGTTGCTCCGGGACAAGCGGATCGTGGTTCTCGACCTGGCGATGATGGTGGCCGGCACCAAGTACCGCGGGCAGTTCGAGGAGCGGATCAAGGCGGTGATGACCGAGGTTCGCCGGGCGAAGAACGTGATCCTGTTCATCGACGAGCTCCACACCCTGGTGGGTGCCGGCGGCGCGGAAGGCGCCATCGATGCCTCCAACGTCCTCAAGCCGGCCCTCTCCCGGGGTGAGGTGCAGTGCATCGGCGCGACCACTCTGGACGAGTATCGCAAGTACATCGAGAAGGACGGTGCGCTGGAGCGGCGCTTCCAGACGATCATTGTCGAGCCGCCGGATCGCGAGCACGCGATCGAGATTCTGCGCGGGCTCCGGGAACGGTACGAGAAGCACCACAAGGTCCATTTCACCGACGGCGCGTTGGAACTGGCCGTGGACTCGGCCAGCCGGTACATCAATGGCCGCTTCCTGCCGGACAAGGCGATCGACGTGATCGACGAGGCGGGGGCGCGGGTGCGGCTCAAGGCGCTGACCCACCCACCGGACCTGGAAGACCTGGAAGCGGACATCGCACGGCTCGAGAAGGAGAAGGAAGAGTCGGTCGCGGCCCAGGATTTCGAGAGAGCGGCCGGTCTGCGCGACAAGGCCGAGAAGATGCGGGCCAAGCGGGAGCAGACGCTGGCCGAGTGGCGCACCTCGTCCGAGGAGGTCGATGGAACCGTGGACGAGGACGTGATCGCCGAGACGGTTTCGAAGATCACCGGCGTCCCGGTGACCCGGCTTGAGAAGGACGAGGCGGAACGTCTGCTGAAAATGGAGGGGCATCTTCACAAGAACGTCGTCTCCCAGGACGCGGCGATCAAGGCCATCGCCAAGGCGGTGCGCCGCTCCCGGTCAGGTCTGAAGGACCCGAGGCGCCCGATGGGCTCCTTCCTTTTCCTCGGCCCCACCGGCGTCGGCAAGACCCACCTGGCCAAGGAGCTGGCGAGCTTCATGTTCGGCTCGCCCGACGCGCTCATTCAGGTCGACATGTCGGAGGACATGGAGAAGCACAACGCCTCGCGCCTCGTCGGTGCGCCTCCCGGCTATGTTGGCTTCGAGGAGGGAGGGCAGCTCACCGAACGCGTCCGCCGCCGCCCCTACGCCGTGGTGTTGCTCGATGAGATCGAAAAGGCCCACCCGGACGTCTACAACATGCTGTTGCAGATCATGGAAGAGGGCTGCCTGACCGATTCCTTCGGGCGGCATGTCGACTTCAAGAACGTGGTGCTGATCATGACCTCCAACATCGGGGCCAGCATCATCAAGAATCAGACTTCGCTTGGCTTCGTCAAGGCGACCGACAAGGCCAATACCGAGAGGATGAAGGAAACCTTGATGGTCGAGGTGGACAAGTTCTTCCGGCCCGAGTTCCTGAACCGGCTTGACGAGGTGATCGTGTTCGAGCCGCTGAACAGCGAGGACATGCAGCAGATCCTCGAGATTCAGCTGCGCGAACTGTTCGCTCGGGTCGGCCAGAGGAAGATGCAGCTCGAGCTGGATGACGAGGCTCGGGAGTACATCATCAGGAAGGGCAGCAATCTCGAGTATGGCGCCCGCCCGCTGCGCCGCTCCATCGAGCGCATGCTGGAGGATCCGCTCTCCGAGGAGATCCTGAAGGGCGCCTTCGAGGAGAGCACCCGGATCCGGGTCACGGTCAAGGACGATGATCTGCACTTCGAAGCGGAGAGGATCGAGGATGACGAGCCAGTGGCGCCGGTGGGTGCGAACGGAGACTGACGCAGCTTCGCGGCGGAGCGGTTTGCTGCTGATCGGCCTGATCGTCCTTTTGGCGCTGTCCTTCCCCTCGGGCCGGGCCGGGCCCCGCCAGGATCCTCCGCCGCCCACCACCATCAAGCCGCCGAGCGAGGAAGTGGCGCCGCTCCCGGTTCCAGAGGGAGCTCCCGAGCAGATCAACGAGCTGATCCTCGAACTCGCCCGGGAAGGGGTGACCGTCGATTTCGAGCACAGGGTGGTGGAAGTCCGCGGAGTGATCCTCCTGGATCGGATGCTGGCCTCGTATCCGATCGAGTACCTCATCGTCACCGAGACCGGGTTCACCCACGAGGCGCTGGCGCTGGTGCGCGTCACCCCCTCCCGGCTGAACGCCGCGTTTCTTGCGCTCGGCCTGACTCCCGGCAAGACGATCGAGTACGTGAAGAAGGATCCGCCACCCTCGGAGGAGGACCTGATCTCCGGGAAGGTCCGGGAATTCGACGCGATTCCTCCCAAGGGGGAGGTGGTCGATGTCAGCGTTCGCTGGACCGACGAGGAGGGGCCGCAGTTGCGTCCCATCGAGGATCTGATCCGGTACGTCACGAACGGCAGCTCCCTGCCGCGGAGGGGGTTCGTGTATGTGGGATCGAAGTTCCGCAAGGTCCTCATCGGCGTGGAGCGGCAAGAGCGGTTCATCGCCGACATGGAAGGGAACGTGGTCTCGCTCTATCTGAGCGGGTTCGGCCACTGCCTGTTCGACATGAACAGCGCTGAGGGGGCGGAGAGCTACCTGTACGACATCGACACCGAGACCTGTCCGGCCCATGGGACGAAGGCCACCTTCATCTTCTCGCTGCGATGACCCAGCCGATTCTCCAGTTTCTGGGCCGGCTCCATCCCTTGCTGGTCCATTTCCCGATCGCGCTGATTACCTTCGCCCTCATGATGGAGTTCCTCTCCTTCTGGAGAGGAAAGGGGCAGTCGGCCACGGCGTACGCGTGCGCTTCGTTCGGTGCTCTGTGTGCCCTCGCGGCAGCCGGCACCGGCTGGCTGAACGCGGCGACGGAAACACAAGCGAGGTCTCTGTCGGAGGTCCTGACCGATCATCGCTGGGCGGGCGTGGCATTGGCCTGCCTCTCGGTCCTCTGCTGGGTTTTCATGACAGTGAACCGTATTGCCCCGGGCCGCTTCACGCTCCATGTCTACCGGGGCCTGCTGCTGTCCGCCGCGCTGCTGGTGCCCCCGCTCGGACATCTGGGCGGGACGCTGGTTTATGGGGAAGGGTATCTGACCGAGATGTTCGAGCCGCCGCCCGAGGTGGCGGTCAAGGAGCCGCAGGGAGAGGTGGACGACGCGACGCGACTCCACACCGAGAAGATCCAGCCGATCTTCGAGGCCAATTGCATCAAGTGCCACGGCCCGAAGAAGAAGAAGGGAAACCTGCGTCTGGATGAGCTCCCCCGGGTCTTTGAAGGCGACCCTTCGGACTGGGTCATTGTCCCGGGAGATGCGAAGGGGTCCCTGCTGGTCCAACGGATCTCGCTGGAGGAGTGGGATCCCGACCACATGCCGCAGGACGAGGAATCGCTGCCGGCCGAGGAGATCGACCTGATCCGCCGCTGGATCGACGCCGGCGCCCGCTATCCGGGGGACGGACGGTAGCGACCCGTCGGTCGCGGTTGGATCAGAGGCTCTTCACGTAGGAGAGGACCTGGCCGAGCTCCTCGTCGGTCAGCTTGTCGCCGAACGCCGGCATCATCCCGGGTCCCTTCCGGATGGCGTCGCGGATCTCCTCGTCGGAGAGCGCGAATTCCACGCCGGTGAGGGCCGGCGCCTTCCAGGTGCCACGGCCGTTCCCATTGTGGCACTTGTAGCAGGCGACTCCGTCCTTGGCATAGCCGTTGAACAGCAACTGCCCGGGATTGCCGGCCTCGTCCCTGGCGAGCTGGATCCCGGTGGAGCAGGCGCCCAGGCAAAGCAGCGCGGCTGCGGCAATGATCGGGCGGTGACGATTGCGGGTCATGTCGTGTTTCCTTCCGCTGGTTTTGGAGTCCGGGATCACTTCGCGATGTAGGTCGCTTCGAAGGTCTTCTGTGGCTCGCTGTCTCCCATGATGGAGTGGCCGAAGCTGCTCTTCAGCCGACCGCCCTCGCCGAGCTCCATGATGTAGTTTCCCACCATCGGCTGGCCCTGGTAGAGGGACTCCATGGTCATGATCAGTGTCGAGTTCCCGCTCCACCAGCACGGGCCGCGGCCCAGTTCGCCCATGCTGTTGAGGAAGACGGTGTCGTAGCGCTGGTCGTGCTGATTCCAGGCGAACCAGCCCATGCCCTCGTACGTCATGTCCGGGAACTCTGGCGCCGGGTCGCCCACGGTCACCACTTCGAGCGCGGTGCCGCCATAGATCGGTTCGATGGTCTCGCTGCCGGAGATCTGCATCGGATCGGCGCCGGCCGCGGGAATGACCCAGCCCTTCATCTGGTACTTGCCCGCGATCACGCCGATCCGCTTCATCTCTTCCGCGCCGCTTATGGCCTCGGGCATGAAGGCGCCCTGGACGGTCGGGATCTCCTTCACCTCGGTGCTGACGCGCTTCCCCTCCCCCTGGACGTGCAGGAAGAACTCGCCTGCGCCGACGGCGCGATGGCCCGTGAAGCGGAGGGCGCCCTTCCCCAGGTGCGTCACCCAACGATCGACGGCCGGCTCGCTTCCTTCCATCGAGTTGCTCACCGACACCATCGTGTCGTCCGCCGTCCAGTGAACCTCGGTCGTGTTCAGAACGCCCATGTTGCTGAGGGAGTAGCTGATGTACCGCTTGTTCTCGCGGTCCCATCCCATGAGGCCGCGAAAGGCCATGCCTTCTCCCATGCCCTCGCCACGGATGACCGTGTCTTCGCGCAGGAAGTGGCCGCCGAGAACCCAGCGATAGGTCGACGCCGAAGTCCACTCGGAGGCCTCCCCGTCCGGGCTCATCATCACCGATCCGCTGCCTTCCCAGGTGCCGACCAGGCCGGCGAACTTCTGGACCTCCGGGGCCGGCTGGAACATCTCCTCCTGCGCGCGCGCGGTTGCGAGGCAGAACAGGACCGAAAGGGAGACGCAGACCATCTTCATGAGTTCACTCCTCGGGCTATCAGGTGGGGCCGTCCCTGTTCCTCCGAACCTGGCTCAACAGTGTAGCCGGGGAGAGGTCACAGGGGGGATTTCGATGATTCGATGCCGGCAACCTATAGCACCACCCGGTCGGCGGGGGGGGGGGGGGTGGTGGCTCCAGATCCTGGAAAGCCCGGGAGGGCGGCCGGTCGGGTAAGATGCCGTCCTGGCCCTGGAGGTCCGATGGATCGACATGCCATCCAGTCGACGCTGCTGCTGCTGACCCTGCTCGGCTGCTCTCCTGCCGAACCGACGGGAAGGGCGCCGGAATCACGCGATCCGGCCGCGGACTCCCGGGATGAGGCGTTCAGAGATCTGCGCGAAACGATGGTCCGGAACCAGATTCGCGTGCGAGGCGTCCGCGACGAGCGGGTCCTGGCGGCGATGCTGCGTGTTCCCAGGCACCGGTTCGTCCGTCCCGGGGACGTGGCGCATGCCTACGAGGATCATGCGCTGCCGATCGGCTGCGAGCAGACCATCTCCCAGCCGTACATCGTCGCGGTGATGTCCGAGGCGGCGCGGGTGGCGCCCGGCGAGCGCGTGCTCGAGATCGGGACCGGCTCGGGGTACCAGGCCGCGATCCTGGGCGAACTCGCCCGCGAGGTCTATTCGATCGAGATCATCGCGGAACTCGGCCAGAGGGCGGCGGTGCTGCTCGCGGAGCTCGGGTACGAGAACGTCGAGTGCAGGATCGGGGACGGGTATGCCGGGTGGCCGGAGCAGGCCCCGTTCGACGCCATCCTGCTGACGGCCGCTCCCAGCGAGATTCCGCAACCGCTGATCGAGCAGTTGAAGGAGGGCGGCCGCCTCGTGGCCCCGGTGGGGGACTGGTATCAGGAACTGGAACTGCTCACGAAGCGAGACGGCCGGATCGAGCGGGAGGTTCTCTTCCCGGTGCGGTTCGTGCCGATGACCGGCCGCGCCCGGCGCTGATCAGCCTCGCTTCGCCACGAAGATCAGGTCTTGCGACTCCGACCGGTCGAACGGCGCGCGCCGCATGTCTCCGAAGCGCTCGAAGCCGGAGAATCCGGCCTCCTCCAGAAGAGGCTCCAGCTCGGACCAGAGCCAGGCGCGCAGCAGCACTTCCCTGGCGGCGTGCACGACCACGGGAGGGTCTTCTCCCGGCAGCAGGCGCAAGGTGGTGGGGTGGAACATGATCTGGTTCTTGCCGACCCTTGTCATGAGCCGGACCCACACGATCTCGCCCGGCTCCCCTTCGGGGGCGGGACGCACATTGATCGGCAGGTGGCGGATCTCCTTCTCGAAGATGCGCTCGTAGTTGATCAGCTGGACGATCAGCGGAGCGCCCGGGAGCAGGGAGGCGGATAGAGCCCGGAGAGCGCGTCTCATCGGCTCATCTTCGAGGTACGGGAACACGTTGCCGAGGCAGATGGCGGAGCCGAACCGCTCGGTGGTGAGGCGCGGCAGGTCGGCGATCTCTCCTTCCAGGAAATCGGGGCCGCTGGGGCCGAACGCCCCCTCGAATTCCCGGGCCTGCTCGACCTGGGCCGAGGAACGGTCGATGCCCACGGCACGGACCCCCTTGGAGGCCAGGAAGCGGCAGTGCTCACCCGTGCCGCACCCGAGGTCGATCAGGCTCTTTCTTGGCGCGGCTTCGATCCATGGCTGGAAGAACGGCCACTCCCGCTCGATGCGGGCGGGCCAGGCGATCAGGCGGCGGTAGCTGAGCCTGCGGAATGGGTCGTCGATGGGTGATTCGGTCATGGGGGGTAGCCTACCCAGGGTTCGCCGAAACAGGCATCCGTTCCTGCGCAGCCCCTGTTGACGCTATCCTCGTGGCATGGATCCAACCCCCAGCAAGCACCAACCCTCCCCCTGGCCTCTCGAACCGGACGAGGCCACCGTCCGGTCCTGGATGGATGAGCTGACCGGGCTGCTGCTCGAACACCTGAGGACGCTGCCGGAACAGCCGGCGGCCGGGCCGATGGAGTCGGCGCCTGACCTCGCCCGGTGGGTGGAGCCGCTCCCCGAGGAGGGCGCCGCCGCCACGGACCTGTTTCACACCGTGCTGGATGAGTGCGTTCCCCACTCCTTCAACACCGCCGGCCCCGGCTACCTGGCGTACATCCCCGGCGGCGGCCTGGTCCCGTCGGCTCTTGCCGACCTGATCTCCAACATCACCAACCGGTACGTGGGCCTGTTCGCCACCGCGCCGCTCCTGGTCCGGTTGGAGATGAATGTCCTGCGCTGGTTTCTCGACATGGTCGGGTTTCCGGCCGAGGCGCGGGGGATCCTGACCAGCGGCGGATCTCTCGCCGGCCTGATTGCGCTGGTCTGCGCGCGGCACCGGCAGCTCGGCCACCCGTTCCAGGACGGCGTGGTCTACGTCTCCGACCAGGTGCACCACTCGATGACCAAGGCGGCCCGGTTCGTCGGCTTCTCCGACAAGCAGGTACGGTGCGTCGAGACCGGACCGGACCTTCGACTCGACCCGGAGCGGGTCCGCGGGGAGGTGGCCGCGGATCGCCGGCGCGGCCTGCGCCCCGCCATCCTGGTCGCCACCGCCGGCACCACCAATACCGGCGTGGTGGACGACCTGCGCGGTCTGGCCGAAGTGGCGCGGGAAGAACGGCTCTGGTACCACGTCGACGCGGCATACGGCGGCTTCTTCCTGCTCGCCCCCTCCGGCAAGGATCGTCTGCGCGGGATCGAGCGGGCCGATTCCGTCACCATCGACCCCCACAAGGGCCTGTTTCTGCCGTACGGCACCGGCTGCCTGCTGGTGCGGAACGGGGAGGACCTGCGCCGCCCGCACGCGAGCGAGACCGGCTACCTGCCGCCACTGCAGGAGGGGGAGCTGGCCCAGGACTTCTGCGAGTACTCGCCGGAGCTCTCTCGCGACTTCCGCGGGCTCCGGGTCTGGCTGCCGCTCAAGCTGTTCGGGGCCCGCGCCTTCCGCGAGGCGCTCGAGGAGAAGCTGCAACTGGCCCGGTACGCCGCGGCCGAGCTCAGGAAGATCGAATCGATCCGCGTGCTCGAAGACCCCGACCTCTCGCTGGTCGCCTTCGGGTTGCGCCGGGACACCCCCGAACAGGAGAGCCGCGCCAACCGGGAGTTGCTCGAGCGGGTCCTCGCTCACAGAAAGGTCTGGATGAGCGGCGCCACCGTGAAGGGGACCTTCCTGCTCCGCATCTGCGTCCTCTCGTTCCGCACCCACAGGGAGCAGGTCGATCAGGCGTTGGATTTGATGCGGACGGAGCTGTGAGGGAACGCGAACTGTGATTCAGTCCCGCGTCGCCTCGGTCGCGGTGAGCCAGCGTTCCCAGGCCTGCGCGTCGAGACCGAGGTTCAGGCCGAAGACCTTGTGGAGCGCCCGGCAGGCTTCGTAGGCGGCCAGCCCCTGGCGATCGGCGATGGCGTGAATCAAGGCCTGCACCGCGTCGGTCTGGCGGGTTTCCGCCAGCGCCATGGCCAGCGCCGACAGGGTTCTGGCGTCTTCTTCCCTCTCGAAGGCCCGGATCAGCGCCTGGATGCCGTCGGGATGGCCGGAGATGCCGAGCAGGCTTCCGGCCAGCCCACGCTGCCGCTCGGTGCCGCCGAGCACCGCCGAAACCAGGTCAGAGAGGGTGGCCGTTCGCAGGTAGACGAGATCAGCCTCGGAGGCCATGCGCAGAGGCCGGTTTTTCGTGCGAGACCGGAGCGCGTCCACATCCAGGCAGAGGGTGGGGGCGCTCAGTGCCTGCGCCGATTCCACGACGGGAGGAGCTGTTCTCGAGATGAAGGGCACGAGAACGAAGAGCGCGCACAGAACGAGGATCGGAAACGCGAGTCTCCACATGACGACCACCTGCTGGGCGTCGGCTGCGCCCTAAGGTACTTACTCTAACCCAAAGAAGTGGCTTGTGTCAGGGTTTGTCAGGGAGCCTTGCAATTCTTCGCGCGCTGTTCGAGTTTCTCGACCTCGGACCGGACCACGTCGTCGGAGATCTTCTTCACCAGCACGTCCGCCTCCCCTAGCAGATGCCCCTCGGGAAGGAGCTTGCCGGCGTCGGTGCGGTCCGGCCAGGAGAGGTCCGCGTCCAGGGCGAGCATGGCCCACAATCTGGAGGCGGCCTTGGGGACGAACGGGGCGGCGGCGCCGGCCATGACCGGCAGCAGGCGGACGCATTCCCGCAGGGTGGCGGCGCACCGCGGGAGATCGCTCTTCCTCGTCTTCCACGGCTCCTGCTCGTCGAAGTACTTGTTGCCGATCTTCGCGATCTCCACCAGCTTCACGGCCGCCGAGCGGAAGCGGTACCCCTCGATCTCGGACGCGATTTCCGAGACCTTCTGCGCCACCGCCGCTCGGTCGAGCTCCGGCCCGGAACCGCCTGTCGGCACCCGGTTGTCGAAGTAGCGGGCGATGAACTTCAGGACCCTGGCGGCGAAGTTGCCGAACGCGTCCGCCAGCTCGTTGGTGCGCGCCTGGAACTCCTTCCAGGTGAAGTCGGAGTCGGAGGTCTCGGGGAGGGTCCGGCAGAAGGCGTAGCGGGCGACGTCGGTGTCGAACTCGGCCACGAACGCATCGGTGTCGACGTACCAGCCGTCGCTGGTCGAGAACTTGCGCCCCTCCAGGTTGTAGAATTCATTCGCCGGGACGTTTTCCGGCAGGACGTACGCCTCGTTCAGCCCGGGGCCGATCACGCCGCCGAGCGCCCTCTCGACCGCCTCCAGCCCGGCGGCGTCGGTCTCCTGCCAGCCGAGCATCGACGGGAAGATGATGGCGTGGAAGGGGATGTTGTCCTTGCCGAGGAAGTGGATCAGCCTTGTTTCCGCCTCCTCTCCGGCCGGGCGGATCCAGTACGGCCGCCAGCCGTCCGGATCCTTGAGCTTCTCCCTCGCCCAGAGGATCGTCGAGGAGATGTAGCCGATGGGGGCGTCGAACCAGACGTAGAGCACCTT
>JAZDLC010000373.1:0-6744 GCA_043802345.1 Planctomycetota bacterium
CACCCGGGACGCGCACAATCTGCGGGCGGTCGCGGCCTGGATCGAGGACCACCAGGAAGAACGCTGGTTCGTGTTCCTGCATTCCTACGTGGCGCACCAGTACCAGGCTCCGGAGCAGGATCTGGCCAGATTCCGCGACCCAAGGAAGGGGCTGACGGGCGGCGATCCGGTGAGCTACCTGGACGCAGAAGGCTGGCTCGCGAACCCACCGTCCCCCTCTCAAATCGAGGAACTGAGCGACCGGTACGACGCTTCCATTCACTTCGCGGACCGGTCTCTCGCCGCGCTGTTCGCGCGGCTGGAACAGGGCGGACTGCTGGAAAACACCCTGGTCGTGCTCACCAGCGATCACGGCGAGGAATTCTGGGACCACGGGTCCCTGGCGCACTCCATCACTCTCTACGAGGAGATGCTGGAAGTCCCCCTGATCATCCGGCTGCCAGGCGGAGGCCCGGCCCGCACGATCGCGGAGCCGGTCTCCCAGGCCGACCTGACTCCGACTCTGCTCGACCTGCTGAATCTTCCTCCCATCGAGCAACTGGACGGTCATTCCAGGGCGGGCCTCGTGCGCGGAGATTCCCCGGCCGGCCCCTCCACACCGCTCTACGCCAATGTGGCGTCTCCGCAGTCACATCGCTCCAGCCTGCAGGTGGGAACCTTGAAGATCATCCGGGGAGAGACCTCGCCCCGGGTGAAGAGACCCGCCCCGTATGAATGGCAACTGTTCGACCTGAAGCAGGACCCGCGCGAACTCGAGGACCTGTCCGGAAGGCGCTCCGATCAACTCCTGCAGATGCAGCAGAGCCTCGCGCAGTATGAGGCATACCTCGCAGAACGCGCGCTGGTTGGCAGCCGGGCCGAGATCAACCCGGATCTCCTGAGACAGCTCGAGGAGCTCGGCTACTGAGCGGCCCTCTGATCCGCACGCCAACTTCCGGCGGCCCGTCGAAAAGATCAAAAGTCCGCTGCTTCCCCGGACGAAGAAACCAGCTCGATGTCGTCCGGCCCGGTTGGAGCAGTCCGCATGCGCGTGCGTCATTTCATGACCGAGAAGGTGTTCTCGGTCTGTTGGACCCAGGATCAGATCGATACCGAAGATCTACTGACCTGGCCCGTGACCCGGCATGTCCCGGTGACCGACGAAGCGGGGCGATTGCTCGGAATGCTCGACGAGCGGGATCTACTCCGGGAATCGCTCGCCTCCCGCGGCAGTGGGATCTCGCTCGAGAAGGTCCTCATGGTGGGAGGGCAGATGATCGAGCCGGATGCCCCGATCCAGGAGGCCGCGCGCATCCTCCTGGACGGCAAGACCGACTGCCTGCCAGTCGTCGCGGACGGCCGGCTGGTCGGGATCCTGACCGGGCACGACCTCCTCCACCTGGTCGAGGATTCCCTGGCGGAACATGCGGAACTCGAGACGGGCGAACTGGTCGGCTGATCAGACCTCTCGTTTCGACTCAGGGGCAGGGGGGAGAAGGCCCGCAAGACCGGGGTAGTCCGCCGCCAGCCGCGTGGCGCGGAAGATCCCGCCAGGCCCCCCGCCGCCGCCCGGACCTCCTTGAGGAGCTCCCGGAGGTCCCCGTCGATTCCCGCGCCGGCCGATTCCGGGGCGACCCTGCCCGGGAGGACCCGGCCGTTCCGCCGCGAACGGGCTCACGTAGTCCCAGACGACTTCGCCTTCCCCGGTGACTTCGAAGAGCCTCGACGCGGTCCCATCGCAGATCAGCGTGTTGCCGTTCGGAAGCCTCTCCGCGCCGGAGATGTTCCCTGAGAAGAAACGATGCTTGCCGCGGTCTCCATAGCTCCAGTGCGCCTTCTTTGGACCGAAGGGCTGGCCCGCCTTGCGGGTGTAGTTCCCCTTTGGATCCACCGGCGGACGAATCTCATCGACCGAAGAGTAGTTCCGGTCCCTGCCCTCGCCGTTGTTGAAGACGAGGATGTTGCCGGCGCCCGGGAATCCTGCCGGAATCCATCGCGCATCGTGCTGCACGAAGAGCTGTCGGTCCGAGACCTCCCCGGCGCCATACCGGGCCGGGTTCCCGAAGCGATACAGCAGGTCGCCCCCCTTGCCGCGAGCGCCACCCTGGCAGCCGGCCGCCTCCTCGGTGGTGGTGCCGTGGTCGATGATCCAGATCTCGCTGAACTGCCGGATGCTCAGCAGGATCTGATCCAGTTTCGCGTTGTAGTCGATGGAGTTGGTGTGGAGCCAGTCCGCACCTCTCCCCCCGCGCGGCCCTCCCCTTCCACGTTCCTCCGGCGGTGCACCACCCAAGTACCCCAGCGCACGTAGACCTGCATCCTCCGCCGCCTCCTCCGCTTCCGTCTTCTTTGGCTGGAGCCGGTCTCCGTTGATGTCGATCCGCTCCGGGTGCTTCGCCACCTCACCGAAGTCGGGCAACTTCGGGTCGCGGTCCTGGACCAGATGGTCGAAGGAATGCCACTCCCAGACGACACGCCCCCCCTGAGGAGGAGTCGGCTCGACTTCCAGGACGTAGTCCGGCCAGAGTTCCCCCGACTCGAGCAGCTCCGGGCTCCTCCCCACCGCGAGCGCCTCCTCTTTGCTTTTGCGCTCCCAGGCGATGAGCAGCACATGGCCGTTCGGCATCGGTGCGATGTCGTGGTGGTGCAGTCTCTCCTCGGAGGAACAGACGTACTCCCACACCAGTTCCCCTTCCCACGAGAACTCCTGAATCCGCCCGCCCTCGCCCCCGCCCCTGAAGACCGGATTGTCCGGCTCCCGCGCGGTGCGCAGCAGATGACCGTTCTCCAGCAAGTAGACCGAGTTGCCGGGGTTGTACTTGCTCTCCCACTGATGGACCACCTTCCCCTGCATGTCGATCAGGTAGGTCGTGGTCGATCGTAGGGGGGCGAACAGCGTGTACCCGGAGAAAGCGCCCTCGTCGCTCTGGACCAGCCCGGACGGCCGATCCTCCGGCGATCTCTCGAGAACCTGGGCCACGGAACGGTCGGCGGCCAGGAAGAGGAGAATCAGCGGGAGTAGGCACACGACGATTCGGCGGGTTCGCATCTCTCAGCATCCAACTACTGTCGGCGCCCGCGCCCTTGCAACACCCGGTGCCTGGCGCGGACCCTGGATCGAATACCAACAAGAACAACGATGAGTCACGGAGGTGGCGCAGACAACCCCGTCTCCGGCATGCGTTTCGAAAAAAAGGGGAACCGTGCCGCCGGCCCGCCGAGTTTCCCTGGCGGCAAAAAATCAGGATTGGCTCTCACAGCTTGACTCCTAAACGTATAGGAGATGAAACTGCGAGGGCTCTTCGGGAGATCCTCGCCGCCACACGGACTCCACAGCCCACGGGGAGCACCTCAATGCTATCCGTCCTCAACGCCCTCTTCTCCCTCGCGCTATTCTTCGGACCGCATCAGGCGGAGGACCAGTACCAGTACATCGTCGGGCTCTCCGAAAAGAAGATGTTCGAGATGGCCGCCGCCGAGGCGGATTCCTTCCTGAAGCAGTATCCGCGGCATGAGATGGCGAATCACGCGCGGTACCGCCTGGCCGCCGCGTTGTTCGAAATGGACCAGTTCGAGCGGGCCGTCCCCCACTTCCGCATGCTGCAGGGGGTCGCGGGGTTCGAATTCGGGGCGGAATCGAGTTTCCGGCTAGGCCAGGCGGAACTGGAGCTCGGACATTTCGACGCGGCGGCCGAGGCGTTTCGGCGCACGCTGGCGCTCGGGAAGGAATACCTGAAGGAGCCGGCGCTCTTCCTGCTGGGAGAGGCGGCCTTCCGCAAGGGCGACTCCGAAGCGGCGCGGGATCAGTACCGAGCCTTCCTGGATCAGGCTCCGGAGAGCAGCTACGCCAAGGATGCCCGGTACGGCCTGGCCTGGTGCGAGTACCGGCTGAAGAGGTATGACGAGGCGATCGAGGCGATCGACCAGTTCCGCCGCCATCACCGCGGCGACCCGCAGGAGCCGGAACTCCGGTTCCTGAAAGGCGAGTGCTATCTCGTCACGGAACGGTACCGGGAGGCGCTGAAGGCATACGAGCAGGTGGAAGGCGGTCCGTTCCGCGACGCGGCGCTCCGCGGCTCCGGGTTCGCCCATGCCCAACTGAAGCAACACGCGGCAGCGGCCGCCTCCTTCACCCAGCTTCTGCGGGAGGTTCCAGAAAGCCGCTTCGCCCGTGAAGCGACGCTCCAGGGCGGCATCCAGTACCTGAAGGCGGGCGACCCGCAGGCCGCCATCCGCATCCTGTCGCTGCCGGGACAGGCGGCCGACGCCGAACTGCTCTACTGGAGGTCGAAGGCCCGGGCCGAGGCGAACGACAAGGAAGGGGCGCTCAGCGATCTCGACCTCGCCCTGAAGAAGAACCCCGCCGACGAGCTCAAAGAACGATGCCAGGTGGCCCGGGGCGACCTGTTGTTCGACCTTGGCCGGACCGCGGATGCGACCGAGGCCTACGGCAGCTCCTCGAGCGACTATGCGCTCCATTCCGCCGCCGTGGTCAGCCTGAACGACGGGCGCCATGACGACGCGCTCCAGATGGCCACTCATTTCCTGAAGCAGTATCCGGAATCCCCGTACGTCGGGGAGACCCACCTCGTGTTGGGTGAGTGCCTGCTGGTGGCGAAGAAGTACGCAGAGGCGGCGCGCCACTTCGAGAGCGCCGTTGCGGCCACCGGTGGCAAGCAACTCAAGGGCCGCGCCCTGGCCCGGCTCTCGTGGTGCAGGTTCCTGCAAGATGACCTGGCCGGCGCGGCCGAGGGGTTTGCCCAGGTGGTGAAGGCCGGCGAGCCCGGGGACCGGCCCGAGGCGCTGTTCATGCTGGGACGCTCGCTGGAATCGCTCGGCAAGGGCGAGGAAGCGGCAAAAGCCTGGAAGCTGTTCCTGAAGGAGTACCCGCAAGACCCGCATCGGGCGGACGTCCTCCTCGGCCTGTCCCGGATCGAACCGGGAGCCGAAGGAGCGGCCCTCCTCGAGGAACTGCTCGAGCAGCATGCAGACCATGCGGGGGCGCCCGAGGCGCTCTTTGGACTCTCCGAGCGCCTGGTAAGGGAGGGAGAGCGGGAGCGGGCGGTGAAGACCTACCGCCGGCTGCTGGAGCAGTTCCCGGAACATGCCCTGGCCACGCCCGCCCGCTATGGCCTGGCCTGGTGCCTGTACGAGGGAAAGCAGTACGACCAGGCCACCCAGCAGCTCGGAGCCTTCCTTGCGAGCAAGGGCCTCGATGAGAGCCAACGGTCGTCCGCCCTCGAACTGCTGATCTGGTCGGAGAAGGAGTCCGGAAGGGCGACCGCGGCGGCCGCGGCGTTCGACAAGCTGCTGCAATGCTGCCATGAGGAGGAGCGGCTGGTGGCCGCCGCGAAGGTCGTCACGGAAGCGTTGGCCGCCGCCGGCCGGAAGGCCGACGCGGACGCTGTCTGGGAGCGCCTCGCGAAGTCCGGCTCGAGCAAGGCGCTGGCCGCGACCGCCTGCATCGAGCAGGCGTATCTCCAGCTCGACCTGGGGAAGCTGGACGAGGCGGAGCGGAAACTCGCGGCGGCCGGGCGTCTGGCCGGAACCGGCAAGGAGCTGGCCGAGGCGACCTTCTATCTGGCGGAGGCGCTGTTCGATGCCGGGGAATTCGGCCGGGCCGGGCCGCTGTACGAGCTGGCCGGCGGCCTGGAGGGGTGGGAGATGCGGGATCGGGCGCTCTACAAGCTCGGCTTCACCCGCATGCGTGCCGAGGACCTGCAAGGAGCGGCCGGCGCGTTCGACACGCTGACAAGGTCGCACCGTGAAAGCCCGCTCTACGGGGAGAGCCTCTTACTGCAGGGGGAGATGCTCTACCGCCTGGGTCAGTTCGACGCCGCCATCGAACGCCTGCGGCTGCTGCGCCGGGAGGTTCCGGATCACGACGTCACAGAGAAGGCGATTTTCCGGCTCGGCCTCGCCTTCTGCCAGACGGAGCAGTGGCCGGAGGGGGAGAAGGAACTGACCGAGCTGGTGCGCCGCTTCCCCAAGTTCGAGCAGCTCGCCGAGGCCGAGCTGTGGCGAGGCCGGGCGCTGGTCGCCCGGGGAAACGACCGCGCGGCGCGCCAGGCGTTCGACCGCGTGATCGCGCTCGAGCGAGGCGTGCTGGCGGCGCGGGCCCGGCTCGAGCTGGGACGAATGCACTACGCGGCCGGTGAACCGGAGAAGGCTCTCTCCGAGTTCCTGAAGGTCGCGGTCCTCTATGGAACGGAGGCGGAAGTGTCGGAGAGTCTTTTCCTGGCAGGCGTCTGCCTGGAGAAGATCGGTGATCACGCGCACGCGCGCAGCCAGTACCAGGAACTCGTTCAGAAATACCCCCGCTCCCCCTTCGCCGAGAAGGCAAGGGAACGCATCGAGGAGTTAAAGACGTTCTGACAGGCCGTCCACCGAGAGGAGGAGTTGATGCCAGCGATACTGCTCGTGCAGCCGGACAACAGGGTCGGCCTGCAATCCCTTTACGACATGCTCATGAACGGCGGTCCGATCATGGTGCCGATCGCGCTCTGTTCGGTGATCGCCCTGGCGTACATCGTGGAGCGCTCCATCCGCCTCAGAAGCGGCCGGCTCGGCTCGCGCCGCTTCGGCGGTGAGCTGCTCGAGGCGGTGAAGAGCGGCGGCGCCCAGCAGGCGATCGCCATCTGCGACGCCGCCCGCCATCCGCTCGCCCGCATTCTGTCGGCCGGCCTCAAGCGCAACGGTGCCCCGCTGCTCGAGGTGGAGAAGGCGGTGGAGGACGCCGGCTCCCGGGAAGTGCGGCGCCTGTCC